>JAFTYD010000044.1 GCA_017464845.1 Clostridia bacterium | reverse complement strand
TATGTAATAATTCCAATCATAATTGATGAAACAATTAATGAAATTGAAACGAATGCTATAAGAACATAAGTTATTGCGTAAATTATTGTTGTAACGGAAATCATCATAAGATCAACATAATCTGTATAATTTATTATGTAAGAATCACATTTTGATGGATCTTTTGAAACTTCCTTATTGTAAACTTTTATTATTTCTGCAATCTTATTTTTTGCATCAAAATCTTTACAATATAAACTTATTGAACTTGGGTCATCTTCGCTTACATATCCCAATTCTTTTAAAGCCTTTTCAATATCTTCTCTATTCTGATATGCAACATAGTATTGAATAACTTCTTCATCTGTCAAACCCCTATCTGCAATTTCATTTCTAATTATTTGTGCTTGAGATGGAGTAAAGTTCTCATCGATATATTGATTTACTTCATCGATTGTTGCTGTACCTGTACTAAATTCTTGTCCTGTTACAATATTTTTATGAGGATTTTCTTTTTGTGCTTTAATAACATCTGAATTGTTTATTCTTTTTATCATTTCTTCTGTCAAGCCATAAGTATAACCCATGCTACCATTAATAGATGTAGCAACAGCATCTTCTCTAGGTTTTATAATTCCTACAACCTTTAATTCAATTGTGTCAGCATCATCAATAATACCATCTAAAAGAGTCTTATCTGAAGAAATATCTGTCCAAACATTTCCTTGTAATTGATAATAATCAGGTTTTACTACAACTTTAAATGTTCGACCTATTATATCTTCATATTTAATAGGATCAATCTTAACATCTTTATTTCCTTTTAGCACATTATCTGCTATTTCATCAAGTGTTGGTTCTGTAACTAATCCTAATGCATATAACACATAATCATTGACTGTATAGTTATCATTTAAAACAAACATAACTTCATTATAGTTTGTAGCCCATTTACTATCATCTCCAACTAACTCATATTGTTCGTTAAGTAATTCTTGATTATCAAGCATTTGAGTCCAAATGTCAATATTTAACATTGAAGTAGCAAGTGTATCTTGAGTACCATTATTAGAAGAATTTTCTGTAGATTCCCCTATATAACCCATTTTTTTCATCAAATCATAAAAAATAGAAGTTGGATTAATTCTTTGATGAGTTACAGAGTCATAAATATTTAAATCTATATCATAAGTATATTTTATTGCATTAACATATTTTTCAAAATCTTCTTCATTTTCTTCAACATATTGTTTAAATGCTTTTAGGTTGTTAGTTTTTGCCATTTTCCTAATACTAGTAAACATTTCAATCATTGCATCTTTTGGATAAACATTTCCATCTTCTGAATATTCTTTGTCTTCTTCACTTTCCATAATCGCATCAAAAAGTGCTGAATAATCCATTGTATCTCTTTCAATAGTAATAGGATAAGTTGAAAGTGTATCTCTTTGAACTTTGTCTATATAGTTTGTCATTCCTGATGATAATGACAAAACAAGAGCAATACCAATAATACCTATACTACCTGCAATAGAAGTTAAAATCATTCTTGCTTTCTTTGTGAAAAGATTTTTTAAACTCAAAGTAAAAGCTGTCCAAAAACTCATAGATGAGTATTTTTTCTTCTTTTTCTCTTTTTCTAATTTTTTCTTTTCTTTAATCTTTGATTTTCGTTCTTTTTTAAGATCTTTTTTAAGTTCCTTTGCAAGTTTTAATTCTTCTTTATCAGTCATATTAAGAACATTACAGAAATTCATAGATGAATATTTTTTATTTTTAATTTTTACATCGTCCAATCTATTTTCTTTAGCAATTTTTGCCTTAAGTTCATTTTCAAGTTCTTCTTCCTCTATATCACTAACAGGATTTGTGTCAGAAATAACTTCTCCATCTAAAAGTCTGATAAGTCTGCTTGAATATTTTTCAGCAAGTTCAGGATTGTGAGTTACCATAATAACCAATCTATCTTTTGAAAGTTCTTTCAAAATTTCCATAACTTGAATACTTGTTTCAGTATCAAGTGCACCTGTTGGTTCGTCTGCTAAAATAATATCAGGATTATTCACAATTGCTCTTGCAATAGCAACCCTTTGCATTTGTCCACCAGATAATTGATTTGGTTTTTTATGTATTTGATCTTTAAGACCAACTCTTTCAAGAGCAGCAATAGCAAGACCTTTTCTTTTATCCTTTCTTTGACCATTGATAGTTAAAGCAAGTTCAACATTTCCAAGAACAGTTAAATGTGGAATAAGATTATAACTTTGGAAAATAAAACCAATTGTATGATTTCTATAAGTATCCCAATCTCTATCCTTATACTCTTTTGTTGAAACACCGTTAATAACAAGATCCCCTTCTGTGTAATGGTCAAGTCCACCAACGATATTTAATAAAGTTGTTTTACCACAACCACTTGGACCTAAAATAGAAACGAACTCACTTTTTCTGAAAGTAATATCAATCCCCTTTAAGGCATTTACTACACTATCACCAGAAACATAGTCTTTTTTGATTCCAGTTAACTTAAGCATAATAAGTTTCTCCTTTTTTTTAAATATAACATTTAAATGTTAAACAAATGTTACATAAATGTAAAAATAATATTAAATAAATAATTAAACATATTTTTATATGAAAATTTTTAAAATAAATTAACTACCTTAACAAATAATATAACAACAAGATTATATATTAATTATCATAAAAAAGTCAATTATTACTATATCATTTAATTCTAAATATTATTAATAATTTTTATACAACATTCTTTACTCTTTTTAATAAAATTTGTTTGACAAAAATAATTTTTATAAGATAAAATATAAAGTATGAAAAGTATGAAAAGTTATACAAATAAAGGAGTGAAATATGAAAAACAAAAAGATATTTGGAGTATGTAAGGTTGGAGAAAAAGGACAAATTGTTATCCCAAAAGAAGCAAGAGATATGTTTGAAATAAAGCCTGGAGATTCTTTAATTTTACTTGGTGACAAAAACAAAGGAATAGCAATTGTTAAAACAGAAATTTTTGAATCAATTGCCGACTCTACTTTAGGAGAAATTAATGACAATAAAAATTAAAAATTTAACAAAAAAATATAAAGATTTTGTTGCTGTAAATAATGTTAGTTTTGATATAAAAAACAACGAAACATTTTCTTTGCTTGGCATTAATGGTGCCGGAAAAACAACCTTAATAAAAATGCTTACTGGTCTTACAAAAAAAACTAATGGAGAAGTGTTTTATGATGAATTAAATATGGATACAAACCTTAACGAAATAAAACAAATTATAAACATATCTCCTCAAGAAAATGCAGTCGCAGAAAGTTTAACTGTTAAAGAAAACATTATGTTTATTGCAAAAATTTATGGTTTTTCAAAAGAAAAATCCTTAAAAAACACAGAAAATATAATAAATTTATTAAATTTACAAGAATTTGAAAACAAAAAAGCTAAAATTTTATCTGGTGGAATGCAAAGAAGATTATCTCTTGCAATGTCATTAGTAACAGAACCAAAGGTATTATTTTTAGACGAACCAACCTTAGGACTTGATGTTTTAGCAAGAGAACAACTATGGGATTTAATTAAAAAATTAAAAAGAAAAATGACAATAATTTTAACTACACATTATATGGAAGAAGCAGAAAAACTTTCTAATAGAATTGCTATAATTCACAATGGAAAAATTATTAAAATTGATACTCCTTCTTCTCTTATAAAATCAACAAAAACAAAGAGTCTTGAACAAGCATTTGTTAAGATAATAAAAGGAGAAAAAATATGAAATATATTACCTTTTCAAAACGAAATATAATTGAATATTTAAGAAATCCTTTAATGTTATTTTTTACTTTAATTTTTCCTTTATTAATGTTCGTAATTTTTCAAATAATAAAACTTGGAACAGGTGCATCAAATGATATTGTCCCTATGTTTAAAATTACAAATTTAATACCTAGCATTTCAGTTTTTTCTTTTTCTTTTTTATCTTTAAATTTAAGCACTCAAATTTCAAAAGATAGAACATCATCTTTTCAATCAAGATTACAAGTAAGTCCAATGAAATCTTTTGATTTCTTTTTAGGATATTTACTTCCTAGTTTATTAATTTCAATTTGTCAAATTCTTTTATGTTTTATCATTGGTTTTTGTTTTGGTTTAAACATTTCAATAAATGTTTTATACACTTTTTTATGTTTAATAATTATATCAATTTTTTATATTAGCATTGGTATATTAATCGGTTCTATTTTTAATGAAAAAGGCTGCGGTGGAATATCATCTATTTTTATAAATTTAACAGCAATTTTTAGTGGAATGTTTTTCCCTTTAACGAATGGAATTTTTAAAAAGATTCTTTCATATTTTCCTTTCTTACCAAGTATTGCAATCCCCCAAAGTTTGTTAAATAATAACTATGAAAATTTTCTTTTATATTTTATTGTATTAATAATTTATTTAGTTTTAATAGTTTCACTTTCGATTTTTATATTTCACAAAAAATTAAAAAATAAATAAAAAAGAGTCTAATTCGACTCTTTTTTTTGCTTAAAATATAATTATTACATTGAATTTTTAAACACAATTTGAATATTTCTATTTAAATAAAATAAGTTACAATTAATCGTTTTGTTCTTCAAACAAATCTTTATATTGCTCATTTTTAATTAAAATTTTTCTAGTTTTTATTGTTTCAGATTCAATAAAACCAAATTCTTCCATTTGATCAACAATTCTTGCTGCTCTAGGATAATTAATCGTAAATTCCTTTTGAATTAAAGCTACTGAAACTCTTTGCTTCTCCATAACAAGTTCTAATGCTTTTGGCATAAGAGGATCCATAATTTCTAAAATTTCTTGTTTTGTATAATTCTTTTTCATTTTTCATCTCCTAATTTTTATTATATTTTTTAATTATTTTATTAAGTGTTTCAATCATTTTTTTTCTTGTTTCTTTCGGTTCAACAATTTCCACATGTTCACCATATTGTAACGCCCAGTATATGAGAGATTCTTCATTTACGGAAAATTCTGCAAATATCCCTTTTTCATTCTTAAAAAGTGAAATTTTTTCACCAAACCAACTAATTATATCGTTTATTCGTTCTTCACTATATATCATTATTTTAGCATAAACTGTTTTTCCTCCAACCATATAAATATGTTCCTGCATATAATTTTTGATAGAAAAATTTTCTTGCCCTAGTAAACTTTTTAAAGGTCTAATAGATTCGTCAATAATTTTAATATTCGAAATACATTCAATTTTGTAGTTAGCTAAATTATCATATTTATCATAGTTACAAATTAAATAATATTTCCCATGATTGTTAACCATATAGTAAGGATTGATTATATATTTCTTTCCATCTTTTTTTGGAATTAGTTTTTTGTCTAACCCATATGAATTATATTGAAATTCAACCTTTTTACCTTGTTCTATTGCTTCATTAAGAATCTCAATCGTATAAAATAATTGTTTGTTATTTACTCTACTTCCATCATCAATTTTTTCAAGATATTTATATTTCTTTTTTTCATAAATACTATAATCTCTTGTTAACTTTTCAACTAAATCTTTTGCATATTTTGTAGGCATTGATCTCGACGAGTATATGGCATCAGTAAGAAATAATAATTCACCTTCTTCAAACTCTCGACAACCTAAATACACTCCATAATTTCCTCGCTTTATGATATCATATCCTTTTTCAATTAAAATATCGATATCTCTTGCTATAGTTTTTCTTTCAAGGGTTATATCGTACAACCTACTTAACTTTTCTCTTATTTGTGAATAATTTAGCGAATGATATTTGTCTGTGTATTTTTGTAGTATTTCAAGGATATATAAAACAGAACTCTTTTTATCGTTTAGCATACGCTCTCCTTTCTATACTTGAGCAAACTGAATTGAAATTTTTCTCATGTAATATTTTATTCGACTCTTTCTCATTGACTTACAAAGATTTTTAATTGCCCTACCTAGACAATTTATGTTTATCTTATCTGAAACAACTTCAGTATTAAAAAAATGATTATATTGGTTTTTATGATCTGATATTCTAATAGACCTTGTCAATATACCATCTGTAATATAAATATATAAAGATTCTGATTTTTGACTTTTACGTATTTGGTAAGTACATTCTGGATACTTTCTAAGTATTTCTCTTGCCATAAATTCTAATTTTCCGTATAACAAATTAAGCACCTCCTCTTTTTATATTTTTAGTATAACACATAAGATGTCCAAAAAATAGGATTTCGTCAAGGTATTTTTATGTTTTAAATTTATATTATTCTAACTTTGATTTTTTAAAATTATTTAACAAACTAGTATTTTAATAAAAAAAAATATAAACAAAAAAGAGTCTAATTTGACTCTTTTTTTACTTAATATATTTATATTTTCATTTTTTCTACATAAAAGTGTTTTTTTAACTATTAATATAACTATTTTTATTTACACTTCTTTATATAAACAACTTCTTTATTTTTACTATTATCATAAGGAAGCCCAACTATCTTAACAAACTCAAAGCCACATTTTTCACAAGTCTTTCTTGAAACAATATTTTCAGGATTTGGAGAAATCATAACATAATCATATTTATCTTTTATAAATTTATCAATAAAATCATTTATCATTAATTTTCCATAACCCTTATGAATATAATCTATATCTCCAATAAAAAAGTCAATGCTTGCTGTATTTTCATAAACTTTAACTTGTCTAGTCCATCTTCCATTTCCATCAACATCATAACTTTGAATAAAACCAATCTCTTTACCATTTAATACAACAATTTTATTAATACCATTTTTTCTATCAAGTTTTTCTTGTATTTTATTCTTTAAAGTTAAAAATCGAGGTTGTTTGTTAGAGTACCACCATTTTTTCACAAAACAATTTGTTTTTATCCATTTATGAAATAAAGAGCAATCTTCAAGTTTTAAATCTCTAAACGAAAACATACTATTATCCTTTTTGAAAATAAAAAAAACCTTTCATAACAAAAGGCTTTTTATAATTTACTTGGTGCCGATGGCCGGGGTCGAACCGGCACGGAGTCGCCCCCGAGGGATTTTAAGTCCCTTGTGTCTGCCATTCCACCACATCGGCACAAATAATTTACTGATATAATATAACAAACTTATAAAAAAAAATCAAGTATTTTTTTAATATTAATAAAAATTTTTATAACAAATATTTTTAACACTGTATTTATTAAATAAAAAAAGATTGCAAATATATGCAATCTTTTTTAGAAACACAAAATTAGTTGTTTTTGATTTAAAATTATTTAAGTTCTACAACAGCTCCAGCTTCTTTTAATTTTTCTTCCATTTCTTTAGCTTGTGCAGTTGGAACGCCTTCTTTAATCATTGCAGGTGCACCATCTACAAGAGCTTTAGCTTCTGAAAGTCCAAGACCTGTTAATTCTCTAACAACTTTGATAACGTTGATTTTGTTTGGTCCAACTTCTTTCAAGAATACGTTGAATTCACTTTTTTCTTCTGCAGCAGCAGCTCCACCAGCTACTGGAGCAGCAGCAACTGCTACTGGAGCAGCAGCGCTAACGCCAAATTCTTCTTCTAATGCTTTAACAAGTTCAGAAACTTCTACGATTGTTAATTCTTTTATTTCTTCGATAATTTTTGTAATATCAGCCATTTTAATTCTCCTTTATTATATAAAAATGATTTTTTATTTATTTTGATTTGTTTTATTTTTTAATTGACTTAATCAATTATTTTGTTGCAATTGCATTAAGCGCAATAGCAAGACCTCTTGTTGGAGCAGAAAGTACTCTGCAAAGAGAACTTGCAGGTCCTTGTAATGTTCCAAGGAGTTTTGCAACAAGTTCTTCCTTTGATGGAAGTTTTGAAAGCGCTTCTATGACACTAGCCTCAACACTCTTTCCATTAAGAATTCCAAATTTTATTGACATCTTTTTTGTTTTTTCAGCAGTTTCGCAAATAATTTTTGCAGGAGCTACTTCATCTGAAAAACCAAAAGCAACAGCAGTTGTACCTTGAAGATAATCTTCGCAACCCTCAATTCCGAGTTCGTTGAGTGCTAAAGCCATAAGACGATTTTTATAAACTCTATATTCTGCGCCTGCTTCTCTAAATTTCTTTCTCATAGCTGTATCTTCTTCAACAGTCATACCGCTATAATCAACAAAAGCAATTGATTTTGAGTTTTGTATCTTTTCTTTGATTTCTTCAACCAATACTTTTTTTGCTTCTAAATTAGCACTCACCTTAGCCTCCTATTAAATTTTATTTTGTGTTTCAAAATAAAAATAAAATCTCTACACCGAGCGAAAAGGCATAGAGATTGAAAAATACAATATAAATCCAATCAGCCATTTCCTCGGCAAGCACACAATGTGTTTATGTCTTACGACACTTGCTGTCTTTGGAAGACTTTATTTTTACCGAGATATTATAACTATATAAAAACTATTTGTCAAGTATATTTCAAATATTTTTTATAAAAATAAAATTATATTTTCTGTTTACAAATAGATACAAAGTTTGTATAATATTTTTATCTTTATATTATATAATGATGAAAACAAATTTAATGATAAATGATAGGAGAAAGACAAATGGAACTTAATGAATACCAAAAACTTGCGATGATTACAAAGAAAAAATGGGATAACAAAGATGCTGAACTTATTGACTCTGCACTAGGTCTTTGTGGTGAATCTGGAGAAGTTGCCGACATAATCAAAAAGCATCTTGCCGGTTCAAAAGAAATGAATTTAGACGACCTCAAAAAAGAACTTGGAGATGTACTTTGGTACTTAGCTGAAACCTGTGATTATCTTAATATTTCACTTGACGAAATTGCAAAATTAAATATTGAAAAATTAAAGAAAAGACACGGTGATAAATTTAGTGGTTATGGTGATAGAAGCGACGAAAATAAATAAAAAACACGAAAAATTCGTGTTTTTTTTGTTATTTTACCCCTATTTGTTAACTTTTTTATTATTTTTTGTTTCACAATATTGTTTCACATCTGCATAATACCATGCATAACACATAAAAAAATAAGGATATTAAAACCCTTATTTTTTTTCAATTGTATAACCTTCTCTAGTGTCCTTTACAACATATCCAAGGTCTAAAATTTTATTACGCAATTCATCAGATTTTGCAAAATCTTTATTAACTTTTGCTTCCCATCTTTCTTTTGCAAGCTCTTTAATTTCACTTGGGATATCATCTTCTTTTTCTTCAAAATCAAAACCTAAAATTTCATTAAATTTAAGTAATGCTTGATAGATATCGTCACTCTTATTTTCCTTAAGCATTTTCAATGTTACAGCAAGAGCAACTGGCATATTTAAATCATCATTTATTGCATTTAAAAATTCTTCTTCGTAAGCTGAAGTATCAAATTTATTTCCCTTACCTTTATGTTCAATTGCAAGTTTCTTTAAATTTTTCAATGAATTTCTAGCAGATGTTAAAGCAGAAAAAGTGAAGTTTTGTTGTTTTGAATAATGAGCCATAAAGTAGAAATATCTGAAATCTTCAAAATCAAAACCTCTTTCCTTTAAATCATTTAATGTATAGATATTGTTTAAACTTTTACTCATTTTTCCACCATCAACTTGTAAAAATTCAACATGCATCCAAGTATTTACAACTTTCTTTCCTTCCAAGCTATCACTTTGTGCAATTTCATTTTCATGGTGAATTGGTTTATGATCAACCCCACCTGTATGAATATCAATTGAGTTTCCTAAAAATTTCTTTCCAATAGCCGAACATTCAATATGCCAACCTGGATATCCCATTCCCCATGGACTTTCCCATTGCATAATATGTTCTTTTGGCGCTTTAATCCAAATTGCAAAATCATATGGACTTTTCTTCTCATCATCAACATCAATTCTTGCACCAGCAAGTTTATCTTCAATATTCATTCCACCAAGTTTTCCGTAATCTTCAAATTTTGAAATATCAAAATAGATTCCCTTACTTGTTTCATATGCATAACCTTTTTCAACTAAACTTGTAACAAAATCTAAAATTTCAGGAATAACAGATGTAGCTTCACACACATGATTTGGCAAATCAATATTTAATCTTTTTGTTTCTTCCATAAAGATATCTGTGTAATATTTTGCAATTTCCCAAGGTGATTTATTTTCACGTTTACTTGCAACTAACATTTTATCTTCACCTTCATCAGCATCACTTGTTAAATGTCCAGCATCTGTTATATTCATAACGCCATCAATTTTGAAACCATTATACTTCAAAACTCTTCTTATGTTATCCATAAAAAGGTATGCTCTCATGTTTCCAATATGTGGAAAATAATAAACTGTTGGTCCACAAGTATACATTTTTACAACATCACCTTTTGGAACAAATTCTTCCTTTTGTCTTGTCAATGAATTATAAAATTTTAACATAATTACTCCTATTTTTAATAAAAAACATATATTTTTTTATATTTTTATTATTTTTTTTAACATTTTAATTAAAAATTTAAATATAAAATTTATTAAACTATTTTATAAAAATTATAAACAATTTTATACTTTATTTTAATACTAGTTTATTATATAAATATAAAAGAAATTTTGCAAGTATTTTACTTGCTTTTTAAACTTAAAATTATTAAAATATACTTATGCAAATTGAAGGTTCTATAGAAGAAATTATATTCAGAAATGAAGAAAATGGTTATACCGTTGCAATATTAGAACAAAACAACACCCCTGTTACAATCGTTGGTAAAATGATTGATGTTAAAGTGGGTGAAATTTTATCATTGGAAGGAGAATTTGTTAACAACAGCAAATATGGTTATCAATTCGCTTTTTCAACTTATGAAATCATCATGCCAAAAACTCTTGCTGGAATTGAAAAATTTTTAGCATCTGGACTTATCAAAGGAATTGGACCTGTAACTGCAAAAAATATAGTTAAAACATTCAAAGAAGATTCTCTTGAAATTATTGAATTTAATCCTGAAAAATTAGCAGACATAAAAGGCATAAGTAAGAAAAAAGCAATTGAAATTGGTGCAAAGTTTATTGATGTAAAAAAGATACAGAACACAATTATCTTTTTACAATCTTATAATATAACAACAAATTTAGCTTTAAAAATATATGAAATTTATGGAGATAAAACAATTGATATTGTTAAAAAGAACCCATACAAACTTATTGAAGATGTTGATGGAGTTGGCTTTTTAACTGCTGATAAAATCGCAAAAAATATTGGTATCCCCTCTACTTCTGAATTTAGAATAAGAGCAGGTCTTCTTCATGCTTTAAAAACTTCAATAGAAAAAAATGGAAACACCTATTTACCTAAAAATATTTTATTAAACCAAACAGAAACTATATTAGATATAGATCTT
>JAFTYD010000043.1 GCA_017464845.1 Clostridia bacterium | reverse complement strand
TGAAGCTATAACCTATTTTCTTATAAATATTTAATGGTAAGTATTTTTCTACCTCATCATAAGTGAAAGTTGCGTCTTCCATTACGATATCATTTCCACTTTCATCAACATCATAATTTCCACCATTAATATCAAATTTAACTTTATATGATATTGGTGTAGAAGATAATGTTACAACAAGTTCATTGTTAAGAAGTGTGAATGTATCAAAATTATTTACAGGTTCTTGACTTACTTCTAAGTCTTCTAATGAATAAGTAACAACATGGTCTTTATATCCTTCTGCCGCTACATATCTAACTGTGATTGTTGAACCATACAATGCTTGTGCAACGATAAACCCATCATTTTCAAGAGTGAAATCTTTGTAAATATATGTATTATCTGCAATTGTATATGCTTCACTAACAAGTGCTGAAGAAGCAAATCCTTTTCCAACATTTGCTGTCAAAGTATAAACATTTCTTGTATAGTAAACTTTTAATACAGTTCCTGTAAATGCTATTTTTGTATTTGGTTCATAGTTACTATAAGTGAAACCTTCAATCTCATCAAGAATCCATTTTTCTTCTTCATCTTTTAAGTATTTTTCTTCAATTATAGTATCAATAATACCTATTGCTTTATTTGTAACAACTGTACCTTCATATAAAATGAAAGTTGAAGTAATTGAGTCATTGTAGAAGTCTTCAATATAATATTCGATTGCAAATTCAACTTCACCAGGTTCTGCAGTCAATGTAATATCAAGATCAAAATCTTCCATTGTGAATGTAGATTGTTTTGTTTCGATATTATCTGTAATTGTTATTCCTTCTGTTACCCAAGCTGAGAAGTTATAACCATCTGCAAGAATCCAAGTTAATGTAATATTTGCACCATATTTAACACTTGCTTCAATTGTTTTATTATCATTTGAAATAATTGTTAATCCAGGTGTATCTAAAATATCTATTGAAACGATTCCGTTGTTTGTTCCATTAATTTTTATTTCAGAAACAATTCTTTTGAAAGTTATATAAACTTGAGTTGTTCCATTTCCATAAATTTCTGCACCTTGGAATCTATCAAATTCGAATCCGTCTGGAGTAGGAACAACAGGATCCTTATCGCCAATTTTATTAATTAATTCGTTATAAGAAACTGTGTAACCAGTAGCACCAAATGCTTGAATTTGTTCTGTATAAACTATGTTTCCAGAACCATCAAGATCATAGCCATTTAATCCTTCGTAAGCAACATTTACTGTATAAGGAGTATCTGATTTAACAATTCCGTAAACTTTTAATTCAAAATCAACATATACCATTGAGAAAGTATATTCATAATATAATACTTTTTCAGAATCTCTAGGATCTAATACTTTTATACAATCTCCTGCAAGTACTTCACCATTTTTAAATAATGGTTCAGATGAATTTTCATCTTTATAAACAGATTCAAGTTTTAATAATTCAAAACCATCAGTTATGTAAACTCTAACAGTTATTGTTTCTTTATATCTAGCTGTTGAATCTCCTTGTTCAACACCTTCTTTTACAATAACAATATTATCAATACCAGGGTTTGTTGCTTTTGTAAGAGTAATATTAAATGTACTTACATTATAGTAAACTTTTAATACTAACTTACCATCACCAGTAACAATTCCTGTTAAAATTTCATCTACATTATAAATATATGAATAACCATTAATTAAATAACTTGTGTCTACATTAACATTTTCTCCTGTATAAGCTTTATCTACAACAGTTTCTAATAATGTAATTGAACCATCGTATTCAATTCCATAATATTCTACTGTATAGTCAACTTTTTCAGATGTACCATAAGCATAAATTGTTATATTATCATTAGTCATATCAAAATGAGATTTTGTCAATAAGTTTATACCAGTAGATGTTGTTTCTTTAAAGTTCAATTTGTAACCATTTTCGGCAACACCTTTTAAGTAAATTGTTGCACCAAATTTTACATTATATTCAATATAGTTTACACCTTGGCTACTTAAAGTTATTCCACTTTGACTTGATTGTTCACTATCTATATCAGCACTTACTGTAAATCTTCCAGTATTAATTCTTAATCTAGTTTCGTTTCTTGTATAATTGCTTCTAATATAATAATCACCATTTGATCTTTGTAACAATTCGCTATTACTATATGTAAATCCATATATATCTAAACGATTAGAATTTAAGAAACTTAATCTATTTTCATAATTTCCTTCTAATAATAAACCCATATAAGTATATGTTGTATACAAAGTATAACCAATAGAATCTAAATCTTCAATATAGTAATCTACCTCATAACTAGAAGGAGATTCATTTTCATAACTAGCATAAATAGTAATATCGTTGGCCCATGTATATAAATCATTTGAAGTAATTCTATCTGTACCATTTTCAGTTTTTGTCCAAATAAGGAAATTTTTTCCATCTTTTGTTGTTAATGGTAAATCTCTTATTGTTGAATCAAAATAAACTAATTTATAGTACATTGATTTTGTTTCATCTAATATTAAATTAGCACTAGCAATAGATTCTTCTTTAATTTCTCCATCAAGAGTATTAAAGTAAATCTTATATTGATTAGCTTTCCATACTGCATAAAGTTCAACACTGTCTGCATAAGAGTATGTTGCTGTATTTCCGGCAACAAGTTCATCTACTTCTTTTCCATCTGTTGCTGTTACTACTAACCAACTTTCAATATGATAACCTGTTTTAGTAAATCCTAAAGATTCTTGAGTCATTATTGTTATTTCAGAGTTAAACTTAACTTCGTTAACAACATGAGAATCTCCATTAGAATTATCAAAATAAGTAATACTATAAGAATTTGCTTCCCACATAGCATAGAGAACTATTTCTGTTTCATTTTCTGTAATAAATCCTTCATCAATAAGATCTGTTACTAATTCAGAAAGAGTTTCATAACTATTAAAAGTAGCAATTTCATAAGTTACAATATTTTCATTTTCACCATCAGATACAGTCTTTCTAACTTCCCATTTATTTGCAAATGCATAACCAATCTTTGTGAACATTGTAGAAGGCACTGTAAATTCTTCATCAAATTTAATAGCAGTATCTTCCATACCACCTGTTCCACCATTAGAATTATACTTAATTGTATAAGTCTTAGGAGTCCATTGTGCTACAAAGCAAATATCATTTGGAATATTATATGTAAATTGTGAATTTCCAGCAAAGAATATTTGATTTCCTTCTTCATCTAAAATTGGAGTTTGAGAAGCGTAATCAGTAATTAACCAACCTGTAAAATCATGTCCAAGATGACTATATAACAAGTTTTCATTATCATAATTTAAAAGGTCAATTGTTAACATGAATGACACTGTTGTGTCAACATACCAAATATTTCCATCACCAACTCCAGGTGCATAAGAAATACTATATTGTTTTGGAGTCCAAATTGCATACAACAAGATTCCATCTTCAATTTGTGTAATAACTTCTGGAGTTTCAATATAACCACTAGCATCTTCAACTTGTTTCATAATTCTTGAATCATCTGCTTGAAGAATTTCATAGTACCAACCAACAAAGTCATAACCAGCTCTAGAGAATTTGTTTATCTCTAAGTTAGTTCTTTCATTGAATCTTATATCTTGAGTATAAGAGCCTTCATTTTCATTTGTTGTACCACCATTACCATCAAATTTAATTTTGTAAACATTTACTTCCCAAATTGCTTTGAAAACCATATGTCTATCAAAATCATAAATGAATGATGCACCAACACTTGAAAGTGTAAGTTCAACGCCATTTACATCAACTACTCTTTCTTCAATTCTTCCAGAATCTTTATCATAATAATATGCTTCCCATTCTACAATGCTATGTCCTAAAATTTCAAAACCAATTTCATCAATAGTATTAAGTCTTACATTTGAGTTATATTCAATATTTTGAGTTTTTTCAGACAATTTATTTGCACAATCTGTCAACTTATTTGTTGCAGATTCTTTATTTAAGTAGTAATAGATATCATATCTATTAACTTTCCAAATTGCATAGAGAGTTATATTATCATTATCAAGATAACAAAGGTTTGGTTTTTCATAACAAGTTTCTGCTTCAAAAGTAATACCTGTTCCATCTGCTTTTGTATTCCAATATAAGAATGTATGACCTTTCTTAAGGAATTCATTTTTTGCAAATGTTACATCTGCATCATATGTTGCAACTGTATTTGCAACAGTTCCTGATTGATTACCATTTCCATTATAAATAATGTTGTAAACATTTGGTCTACCAACACCTGTGATAGTCATATCACTTGTTGGCATAACAACATTGTTTCCTTCAAATGTAACAGTAACATTTGAAGTCCATTCTTTAAATGTATAACCTTTTTGTTCTATATAAGCAAGAGCAATCTTTGCTCCATTTTTAACAATATATCTAGCAAAAATGTTTGGATCATTTATATCATTCAAATCTTGTTTAACACCACTACCAGAAGCAGAGATTGATACAATTCCAAGACCTAAAGTGAATGATAATGTATATTCATTTCTCTTGAAATAAACTTTAAGTTCAAGTGGAGTTTCACCAGAAATATTTCCATGAATTGTTCCTGTAGTTTCATCATATCCAACGCAAAGTTCTGTATTTAAGAAATACTGAGCATCTGTATATCTATTAATACTTGCATCTGCAGTTGTATCAGTATCAGTTGTTCCTTGATTTTCTAATTTTTCTTGTAAAGAATAAGATCCATCAAGATTTTCTGTGTAGTATGAAATGTAATAAATAGTATCATTTCTTGGAGTTCCGATAATCTTTGTATATAAATCACCAGCTTCCATAACAAAAGTTGTTAAATCAATTTTTTGGTAAACATCACTAGAATCTTTTACGTACCAAGCAATATCATAACCTTTATCATTTTCGCCTCTTAAAGTTAAAGTAGCTCCGAATTTTACACTATAGATAATTGTATTTTCATCTAAACCTGTAAAATCCATTGTTATATCATTGATATAATTTGGACTATCTGCAGAAGCGCTAAATGTTTTAACACCTCTGATATTGTTTTCATTAACTTTATCAAGTCTTACGTTATACCAATTTCTTGTGTAGTAAAGGTACATAACAGTTGTACCATCACCATTAATTTTTTGTGTTTTTGTATCTTTTGAAAGTTCATCACTATATGTGAATCCTGTTATTTTATCACCTGTCCAAGCCTCAGCTGTAACCATAGTATCAGTAGTTCCATCTTCAAATTCTTCAACTTGTTGATCATAAGATCTACCATCTAAAGTTTCAAACATATGATAAACTTTATATTCAATATCAGTACGAGGTTCAGTTGGAGCGTCAATTCTAAGATCGTCGTTACCCATTGTGAAATTGAATCCATAATTTAAGTTTTCTTTTGTAATTAACGCGTTATCATCTGTTGGATCATAAACTGTTAAATCTGTAGAAATCCAACCATTGAATAAGTAACCAATATGAATTACTACATTAACACTAATTGAAGAACCATATTTAACTAAATAAACATATTCTTTATTTTCTACATCAGAAGAATAAGCTGTTATTTGATTTGCAGCACCACCTGCTCCAATTGAAGCAACACCAACGCTACCTACCAATGTTAAATAATGGCTTTCAAGTTTATAATAAACTTTTAATGTTGCAGTACCAACACCAACAACTTCTGCTTCTGTTACTGAATAATCAGAAACAAAATCATAACCAACATAATCTTCATCGCCAGCTGTAATAGTAATTATACTTTCAGTTCTGCTTTGTCCATTATATATTCCTAATTCTGAATTAGCAACAATAGTTGTTAAATCAAATCCATCGAATGTTGATTCGATAATAAAGTTTACAGTTCTTGTATTATCTAAAATAAACATTCCATCAAAGTCTTCAAAGTAAACTTCGATATTAAAGTTTGTATCATTTCTTGGTTCCCAAATAGCATGTAACACAACATGTCCGTCTGGTTCACTTGTAAGCATAGAAACAATTGCTTCATCTTCGATAATATTTGAAATATCATCATAAGTTGTATCCTTGTTCATTGACCAACCAACAAAGTCATAACCTTGTCTTGTGAATCCATTTTTCTCTAATTTATAAGCTTGTGTATAAGTTACTACTTGTGAACTTAATCCTGTACCACCATCTGCTTTATTACCATCAAAGCTAATTGTATAGTAATTTTCTTTCCAAATAGCATATAAGGTAATTTCAACACTAGTTTCAGGATCTGTTAAAGTTCCATTGTCAATTAAGTAATCAACAAGTGCTTTTACAGAATAATTTTCAGAATCAATATATTTATATCCAGTTCCATCACTTGTTGTGTTCCAAGTGTCAAATGTATAACCTGTTCTTGCAATTTCACTGCTTGAACGAGTTCTAAATTCTTCAATATAACTCTTTTGTGTTGTTGTATTTGAATACTCTGCATTTGCGCCATTTACATCAAATGTTATTGTATAAACCAAAGGAGTCCAAATTGCAAAGAGATATAAATCTTTATCAATTCCATAATAGTATGATTCTTTATCTTGATATGTTGGTTCTGTTGCAGAAGAATCTTCAGACCAACCAAGGAATCTATAACCTTGTCTTGTGTATAACAACACATTTTTTCTATCTAATAAATTTTTAGTATCAAGATATAAATAATCTTGTTCTTGAATTGTTCCAGTTCCACCATTTGGATTGTAATAAATCTTATATGGATTTCTTGCCCATACACCATAGAGATAGATATCTGGATTTTCAGGATTTCCTGAAATTAAATTTCTATCAACACTTTCTAAATCACTGATAAATTCAGTAACGCTATAAGTTGTTGCATATGAATAATAGTTATCACTATAAGTATAATCTCCATTATCTTGTTTTGTTGGAGTTGCAAAATTCCAATGTACCAAATGGTAACCTGTTCTAGTTAATCCTCTATAATCTAAAGTTGTAAAGAATTTATCATAAACAATATCAACTACAATTTCTGTCTCACCATTTTCATCTGTAGTATCATCACCATAAATGTAATGAAGATTATAAACAATTTCTTTCCATACAGCATAAAGAACAAAATTTCCACCATTAACATCTGTTAAATTTTTAACTGTATGTCCAGGGTTGAAGTGAGAAACTCCATCAATTATAAATTCTAAAACAGTTACACCTGAATCAATTGACCAACCAACAAAGTTTTTACCTTTGTTATAGAATCCAATTTCTTCATTTGTCATAAGATTCTTTTCAACATCATAAACAAAATCTTTTTGAACATAACTGTTAACTGCAGAACCTTCTCCTATTGTTCCACCATTTCCAAAGTAAGTAACAGTATAAGTATTAGGTTTCCATTTTGCAACAAGAATATGTTTTTCTGCAAGTTTCAATACTGTTGAAGAAGAAATTAATACATCTTCATGATACCAACCATCAAATTGATAACCTTTTCTTGAAACAACAGGTAATGTTCCATAAGGTGAATCAAATGTTACTTCTTTATACCAAAGATCATTATATATATCTTGGCTAATTTCTTTCTTTAAAGCTGAAGTATCCATAAAGGCTACATTTTCATCATCAGCTTTGAAATATACTTTATAATTATCTGCTTTCCAAACTGCATATAAATCAACAATTGAACCATCTACAGTTGAAAGATTGATAACATTTTCGTTGATAGCAAATGATGCTGTTTCACTTGTTGCATCATATGCCCAGCCTTGCAAGCTATAACCATAATATTTAAATTCTGGAGGTTCTAAATCTTTTGCTTCATCGTAAACAAAATCTTTTTGAACGTAAACAGTTTCAGTATTATTATACTTTCCATTGTTTCCATAGAATCTTACAGAATAAACAATTGGATCAGCTTTTAATGTCATATGAACAGCTTTTGCTGGCATTTTCAATGTTCTTGTAGTTTCAGATGAAACGATAAGGTTTACATCACTACTATCAAGATAAATTGAATTTAATTTGTAACCGATGGCAATTTCAAAAGTTATAACAATATCAGTTGCATAAACTACTTTGTAACTTCCATCAGGTTGAACTGCTGAAACATTATTGTATTTATCACTTGAAATAGATTTAAAAGTAATACCTACAGATGAATCATCAAAAGTAAATTTGTAACTTTGAATTTCCCAGAAAATATTAAGATCATAATGTCCATCTTGAACAATAGTTAAGTTCTTTACATTTTCTCCATCAGTAAATGTTTTAGCATCATTTGAATACCAATATTTTGGTAAATGACCTTCTTTTTCTGCTTTTAAGAATTCAAATGTATATAAGTTTTGTGGAGCATCATAAGTAAATTCTTGTGTACCTAAAAGTGTTCCTTCACTATAGAAATCTACATAATAAGTATTTGGTTCCCAAATAGCATATAAGGTAATTCCTTTGTCTTGTAAGTCAGCATCTGTCAAAAGATTATTTGAAACAAAGAAATTGATTAAGTCTGCAACATTATAAGTTGCATTTGCTGAATAAGTTGTATAAGCAACTTTATCTAAATTGTTTGTTGTTGCCCAGTATAAGAAATGGTAACCATCTTTTGCAAAATCTACGCTACGAGTTGTAAATGTTTTATCATAAGGTAAATTTGCAGATTCTGAATTACTAAAGTTTGAGTTTGAACCATTCAAATCATAAGTAATTTTATATTCTACAGGAATCCAAACAACATACAAATCATAATAACCATCTTTAGTAATTGTTAAGTTTTTAACATTTTCTGAATCAGTAAAGTTAATTTGAGAAACTGTTGCATTTTTGGTTGTTGACCATCCAGCAAATCTATAACCAACTCTAACTAAATCTTTAAATTGACTATATGCTATCAAGTTTGCACTTGTGTCATAAGTCATTTGTTGAACAGCATTTGTATTATCTTTTAATTTCAATACTTCATCTGTATCAAAATTATGATATCTTACATAGTACTTATTTGGAATTGCATAAGCACTAACTGTAACAATTTCGCCATTATCAAAGTTTGGCATTGTATAAGACATACTATTATTTAAAACAGTATAACTATTTTTATCAAGTGAAGATGTGAAGTTACTGAAATAGTAACCATCGTCAGCGCCTTTTACAATCACTTGAACTTTTGAATTGTATTGAATATCAAACTTATATCTACCATCACTACTTGTTGTTGAATTATATGAGATTTTTGTACCATCATCATAAACTTCAATTTTATCAATAGTAATATGAGATAAAGTTATATCCATATTTAATGTTTTAATTTCCCAAACTGCATAGATGTTTACAACACCTTCATGTTCAGGAGTTAAGGTTGTGTACTTATCGTTATAAGAATAAAGTTTTCCATCATCCAAAGTCCAACCTTTGAAATTGTAACCTTTTAAGTAAATATAGTAATCAATTCCTGTTGAAGTGTTTCCAGTAAACTTACTAGCTACTTCAATGAAGTTAGGAGTTGCAAAATAATTTATTCCAGTATAAGTTACTTTTTTACCAACAATAGTATTGTTGTTATTTTTATAGAAATCACCACTTAAACTGCCATCTTTATTTACAGAATTGTAAACAACAGTATAAGTATTAACTTCCCATTTTACAATAAGTTCAATAGTTGGAGTTTCACCTTCTTTGAAACTTGCATAATATTTATCAACAAAATCTGCAATTTTCAAACTATTTCCTGAAATTAAGTTTGCATTATCAGCATCATTAACATCAGTTTTCCAAACCCAACTATTTGTATGATATCCAGTAAATTGGAAATAAGAATTTGGATTGTCGATGGTTAATCTACCATTATCAGAGTAAACAAAAGATTTTGTTATCTTTCCTTGTGCACTAACACCACTTCCACTAACGGTAGTACCACCACCATATTTGATATCGTTGTTTGCAGAAGCAACGACTGCATTTGAGTAAGTAATATAATAAGTTATACCTTCCCAAACAGCATCAATATAAACGTTTTTATCTGTAAATTTTAATATATCTTGTAAACTAAATGTTACAGTTGGAGAATCACGAAGAACCCAACGAACAAAATTGTAACCTTTTCTCTTTGGATTAAGTACAAAAGAATCAAAAGGTTTTTGGTCATATGCAATTGTTATTCTTAATTTTTGACCTTCAAGTGCATATGTGAATTTATCTGCATTTTTAATCCAGTTGTTTGTATCGTTAACAAAATTTACAAGTGTTACAGTTGTAGGACTATAATCACCCAAACCAAAATACAAGTTAATCTTGTTTGGTTCAAAATTAGCATTTAATGTATATGAGAATGATGATTCATCTGATGCTTCATTAGCAATATTATTAACAACATATGTTTTTAAGAAATCTGAAAATGCAGATGTATGTTTGTAACCAACAGGCAATGTTGTATTTGAAGTTGAACTCTTCCAACTAACAATTGAATAACCTGTCTTTCTATAACCACCATCAGTAATTGTAAGAGGACTACTTGTACTAAATACTTTGTCATATGCATATGTCATTGTATAAGCAGTTCCACTCGCCCCTGTCGCATTAAAGTTTAATGTATATGTGTTAACACCCCATTGAGCATAAACCGTAACATATTTTTTAGAAGCATCACTTTCGTGATCTCTTACTACAATCTTTGTTTTATTTGGATTAGCATTATTTGTTTCAATCGCATTTACAATATCACTAATTGTATATGATTGTGCTGAGTTATATAAATAATTTGAACCATTTGCAAGTAAGCTCCAAGTTCCTGTTGTTTTTGTATGATAACCAACTCTTTTAAAAGGATTAATTCCAAAAGATACTTGAGCATCATATGATCCTTCTTTGGTACCAACTTCTTTTGCAGCACCTCCATTTGGATCAAATGTAAATATATATGTTAATGCTTCAACTTTACAATAAAACTTAATTTCAATTGGATTAGAATTTAGATTATTTGAATCTTCTATATTACTATAAGAATATGCCCATAGTTTATTCAAATAACTATTATTAAATAGAGCTGTATCATCAAGATTACTACTTCTATTATAGAAATATATATCGCTTGAATCCACAATATTATTAGATCCATCTTCTTTATAAGACAATCCTTTAGCATAAATGCCTTTAAAGAAATATCCAACACCAACAACATTGTTTTTCTTTATAATTTCTTTTGATATTGATGTAACTAAATCTGTACCATTATCTATTTTTTGATTAAAATAAATAGTCTTTTTAATTTCTTTTCCACTTAAATCTTTTAAAGTTACATTCGATCCTTCAGCTTTATATATCTTAATATTATATTGATTAGCTTCCCAAACAATTCCAATATCAATACAACCAGAAAGACCATTTGGTGTAAACACTATTTGTCCTGTACTCTTTACATTTACATAAGAATTACTTTGTCCAAGTTTTATGTATTTACCTGAATATTTTTTTCCGTCTATACCAACAAAGTTATTAAAACCTTCAGTTGAGAATCCTCCAAATACATTACTACTTACAAACGCTTGTCTATAAGAACCACAATCATGTCCTGGAGTAACAGTTGAGTGATTGAGAGGAGTACTTGGAGTACGATCAATTAAGTAAAGTCCTGCAATATGATAACCAAATCTTTTTGCAGAAGAGAAATCTAATTGTTTGTTTGTAGTTATTGAATTATATTTATCTTTTGAAACCACTTCACTTGTAGATGAATAAATAGAAATATTATATTCAACCAAATCCCAAATTAAATAAATATTCAATGTATTATCTGTAGATAATTGATTTAATGTAATTTCAGCATTATGATTTTTCTTTCTATCAGCACTAGGATCTGTTGACCAGCCTCTAAAAATATATCCTTTATAAACTGTTCCAAGACCTATGCTATTACTTAAAGTTATATTAGCAAATTTAGAAGCAAAATATAATTGTTGTTCTGATTTTTTAGATTGGAAAATATATCCCTCTATTTTACCAATACTACCTGTTTCTGCATACACTCCTTGATTTAAAGTTAAATTATTTCCATCTTTTAAGTGATCATTTTTAGTTTTATAAGAGTCTATACTTATATTAACACTATCAGCAAAACTATTATGAGGATTAATTCCTTTTAAGGTAACACTTTCTCCTCCTGCCCCAAAGAATTTATTTTCAATAGATATAATACTAACATTATATAAATTTGCTTTCCATTGAGCCACCAATGTTACAGTTTTATTTTCACTAGATGATAAGTTCTTTACAAACGTACTAGCATTATCTTTACCAATTGGATTTGATATAGTTACTTGAGATGACACAGTAGTTGCAGATGTTCCCCATTTTGCAGTTGAAGTATTTAAATTGCTTGCTTCTGCCTTCCAACCATAGAATGTATAACCCGTTCTTGTTGGATTGGTAATATTAACTACAATATCATAAGTAGCCGTTCCGTCTGTAACACCCACAGTTCCATTGTTACAATTTATACCAGTACCTAAACCACCTTCAGGTTTAAGTTTTATATAATAAGTAATAGCTTTCCATTGAGCTGTTATAGTTACTGTAGCACCATTTGTTGCTGTTAAATTTTTTATATAAGACCCATTTGCTATAACAGTATTTGTATTAAGTGCTGTAGTAGGATTAGGTGAATTTCCATACTTTGCTGTAGATGCATTAAATCCACTTACTTTCCATCCTGTAAAATTATAACCCGTTCTTACAAAACCATTTGTTAATTGTAAACTTTTATCAAAATTTAATGGTAAATTTGTCATCGAACCACCCGTATTACCATTTCCATTGAATGAAATATTATATGTAATAGGTGTAAGATAAGGATATAGAGTCATACTACCTGTTATTTCATCATTTCTTTTCGCCCCTGAAGTAGGTTTTTCAGATGTACTCCAACCATTATAAATATATCCAGTATGATTAACTGTTGCATATTCACTTGATACTTTATTTTTACATGTAGTAAATACAAGCCTATCAATTGCTGCAATATTTACAATAACATCATTTACAGTTACTTTCGTCATATAAGTAATTGTAAAATTCCATACTGCATAAACTTTAATATCATTAGGTGTATCCCATTTTAAATTTATTCCTGTTTGTGCAGCTGTATATTTATATACATGTGAACTATCATCCTTACTTAATGACCAACCAACAAAGGTGCCTGATTTGTTCCAACCTAAATCAGATGGTTTTTTTACTTGATATGTACTATCAAATACAACTGACTGCACAGATGTTGAAGGGTTGTTTTTGTCATATGAACCTTTACTATTAAAACTCGCATAAGTAATTTTATATGTATTAGCTTCCCACTGAGCTGTCAATATTACAGTAGCATCTTTTGATGCTGTTAAATTTTTTACATATAAGCTATCACTTATATCAGGATTAGTATCAGATTTTTGTTCTGCAATAACTGTTTCAACTTTACTAGAAGTACTACTATTTACTCCCCATTTTGCTGTATCTGTATTCAAGTTACTTGTTACTTTCCATCCTGCGAAAGAATAGCCCGTCTTTACATAAGCATTTTTTGTGAGTTGTTTAACCTGATCATAAGTGCAATTAATAACACTCATTGAACCACCAGTATTTCCATTCCCTGCAAATTGTATTTTATATGTTATTGCTTTCCATTGAGCTGTTAATGTTATAATAGCACCATTCTTTGTTGTCAAATTTTTTACTTTTGCACTATTTGATATAACTGTACTTGTAGTTACTTGTGATGTTGCACTTGATGCCCCCCATTTCGCTGTTGATGTACTTAAATTCGTAGCACTAACTTTCCATCCTGAAAATGTATATCCAGTCTTTGTAAATCCATTTGCTGTAAGATTCCCTTCTTTATCATACTCTAAAGACTGATCACTCATTGAACCAGTAGCACCATTTTTGTCAAATGTTACTTTGTAGGATATAGCCGTCC
>JAFTYD010000042.1 GCA_017464845.1 Clostridia bacterium | reverse complement strand
TTTCATTGTAGCAAATAAAAAAATAGCACTCTAAAAATGCTATAAATAAAGGGGTTTAAGGTATAGGGTAAAATATTTTTGATTTAGGGGAAGCCCCTGATAAGGTGGGGGTCGGTGGTTCGAGTCCACTCAGTCCTACCAAAATAATTAAAAGCGAATCACGAAAGTGGTTCGTTTTTTTATTTCTAACTGCAATTTTTCAATATAAAAACCACCTAAAACTAGACAAAACTACCTAAAATTGTTGTCAAAATATTCTTGCTTTTTCAAATTGCTGTCAAAATTTTGCATAATAAAACCACGATTTTTTCGTGGTCTTTTATTATGATATTAGTTCCAATTTTTATCGTTATATTGTGTGTTTTCTACACCTGCATCATTAAGTTTTTTAACCATCTTGTCAAGTTTGTTTCTCCAAAATTTTTGAAACCATTTTGTTTTGCCAAACCATTTAACGAGTATAGGGCTAATTTTGTAATAACATTTAATAAATATTCTGCCATACCAGGTAGAAGCAAGTGTATTATCCCTATATCTTCTTAAAGTCCAAACTTGTGGGCAATCATAAGAGCCATATACCGATGTTGCGATATAACAACCACGTCTTTCTTCTGCAGGTTTTTCGTTTTTGCCATCAGGGCCTTCTACTTTTAATGAATTTTTTATAAGGTGATATTCATTAAATATTTTGATGACATCAAAAGAACGGATATTTTCCCCTTGTTTATCTTTTTTTGGATGAGGATAATATACTGTATATTTTGCATAAGCTCTTTCGATAGGATCTCCAACTGTACAGTTTTCAAATTGAGCAGGTGGAAGTTTGTATTCGTATTTAAATTTATCAGAATTGAAAATTTTATTTGCAAATTCAGGAAAAGCTGTTGTATCTATTGAGAATAGTGGGCAAATTTTTTTCAAATCTACAGGTACAACTTTTGAATTTGCATGCTCATTGTAGTAAAAGCCTGGATAATTATTAGCTAAATATTCATCACTTACAATATATATAGAAAGTTTCTTGGAACAGCTATAGTCTCCTTCGGCGTCAAGATAGTAAACATCACAAGTTACAGGAATTTCTCTTAAAGAAAAATCCCTTACTTCACTTTTAATATCATTTTCAGTTGCATCGTTTTTTAACCAATCTAAAAAGTATTGAATGTTTTTAATTGATTCTGGGTCTTTTGCTGCGTTTTGAAAATAAAAATCTTCATAATATTTTTTTAAAAAATCTAAACAATCTTTTTCTTGTGCCATTTTTCCCTCTTTATTAAATTAACTTTCTATATTTATAATAAAACATTTAAAAAAATAAATCAATTGTTTTAGTAATAATATGCAGTAAGTTTGACAAATGGAGAGTACAGATATTGTTCTATAAATAATAAAATTTTTTAATATACATAACACAAGGGAATAAAATAATAGCATTAGTGTGAATAAAATGCACAGAGTGTTGCTCCGATATAAAAGTGGTTCGTTTTTTATTTGTGTGATAAAATAATTTTATGATAATATATAACTATGCAACTAAAAGAAAATCTTAAAAAGGTATATACAAAAGAATATCTTATACTTATTGGTATAGGATTTTTACCTTTGTTATGGAAAATTTTGGAGATAGTTTTTTTAAGTGGATTTGTTAACGCTTTAAAAATTTTAGCTCAAATGGTTTTGATTAGCATTATATTTAAAGTCTTTGAAGAATCTATTTTAAATCCTTTATATAAAATATTATCAAAAAATGAAGACTCTAACGCAAACAATTATTTAATTAAAAAGTTCTTAATCATTTATTCAATAATTACATTAATTTTTTCTGCTGTTTGTTTTTTTGCAAGTTCTTCAATTTTGAAAATTTCACAAGTGTCAACTTATATTTTTGATGAGACTTTAATTTTTTTGAAAATATATATAGTATCTTGTGGATTTGGTGTTATTTCAAAATATTTATATACTTGCAGTTTGATTAGTAAAGAAACAAAAAAACTTTTTGTTTACTTGTTAATAAAATCAGTTGCGACTGCAATGTTATTTCTTTTGTTTGTTCCAAAATTCACTCTTAAAATGGGAGTGAATGGTATTGCTTTATCTGAACTAATTATTAATATCGCAACTATAATTTATTTATCAACCAACCTTGTTAAGACTTACAAAACAAAATTAGATTTTAACAAAAAAGAATATTTTAAACTTTTTGCACTTGCTTTCTTTGAAACATTGATTAGAAATGCTGTGTATTATTGTGTTATATTGGTGTTTTTAAACTTAATTGATAACCAAGATTTATATTTTGTTGCAAACGAATATATTTGGTCTATTATGCTTGTTCCGGCTCTTGCTCAAAGCACTCTTATTAGACAACAAGTTACAAACAAAAACAATAACTTGAAACCTTTCTTTTTAAATAGTTTATTTTTATTTGCTTTTATAATAATACTAATTCCACTTGCATTGTTTATTTTTAAGTATATATACAACTTACAAAATTATTTAGATTACTTTATTGTATTACTAAAATTAATACCTTGCTACTTTATATTCATTATAGACTCAATAATAGAATCTTATTTTATTGCATCAGGTAAATTACATCATGTACTTATTCAAAGCATACTTACAAACATTGTTGTTTATTTAACAGCATTTATATTATACTTATGTAATGTCATTTCAATTTCATTGAACTTGATAATAATATTATTTAATATAGGTGTTATAGTTTCAAGTTTATATACGATTTGCGTTTATTTGGTTCTTATGAAAAGAAATAAATCTTCTCATTGTAATTTTGATATAACAACTTATTTCTTAAATAAATAAAAAATTTTAGAAGGGAGAAAAATATGAGTGAGTTTATTTGCAAAATTGCCGATTTTGACGAATTAATAAGAAAATGTGATTATGAGATTAACAGACACCCTAACAACAATTTATGGGTCGTTTCAAAAGAAAATGCGATAACTGGTTTTAATGAAAATTCTAAAATAATGTATATTGGTATTCTTGATAATGAAATAGTTTGTGAAGCAACTGCTGTAATAAAAATTGAAGGTATGTCAAAAGAAGTTTTAAATAGTGAAAAGCTATTTGATGAAAATACTGCTTATCTCTGTGCTTTTAGAACAAACAAAAATGTTGAAGGTAAAGGATATTTTTCTAAACTTTATAAGTTTATGGAAAACGATCTCAAAAGCAAAGGTTTCAAAAGACTTACTCTTGGTGTTGAACCATGTGAAGTTCGAAATATACAAATATATTTTCACTTAGGTTTTACAACCTATGTTAAAACAACCATTGAAGAATTGCCAGCAAAAGATGAACATTCATTACCAAAGCAAGAAATAATAAACTATTACTCAAAAACAATTGACTAAACTCAACTTTTTTAGGTTGAGTTTTTTTGTAAAAATAAAACCACCTTGATAAGGTGATTTTATTAGTTTAATATCCAAGTTGAAAGATTTAAACAAGTTGCAAGACATAGCCAAACTGGATAAAGTGATAAGATATATGAAAACAGTGGAATTTTTTTGTAAATATCAATTGTAAGAAGTATTGCAAGTATCAAATTAATAACTATTACAATTAGTCCTAACAATGTATTATTAAGTGTGAAAAAGAATAAACACCATAAAATATTAAATACCCCATTTAGTATAAGAAATACAATTGTAGATATAGGTATATTTTCATTTTTTAGCCATATACAAAGGACAATAGCATAAGACGTATAAATTATTGACCACACCACAGGAATGACAAAAGAAGGTATAAAATTTGTCGGTTTTTCAAGTTTTCCGAACCAATCAAGACCAAGGTTAACAAACAAACTTCCAAGTCCTGCAACCAAAACAATAGACAATACCACAATCACATATTTCCAATAAGTTTTAAAAAAATTATTCATGCTTTATTATATTTTAACTATAAAACATTTATGCATAAATTTTATTTAAATCTAAAAGATGGTTTCCAAATTTCTCCTTCTTTTCCGACATTAAGTCCAAAATAAACTTTCATATCTTCTTTTAGGTTTAATTCCTTTTGTATTTCTTTAATAAACTTTTCTGCATAGTTTATTAATTCTTCATCATAAACGAAATGTCCTTTATAAAAATACAAATCACCATCAAGAGCATAACCACGACAAAGTTTTTCAAACACATCTTTTTCAATTCCAAGTTTTTCAGAATATTCAAAGTGCGACATTTCACTACCAACAGGAATATAACAAACCTTGTCCATATAAATTAAAAACGCACGTCTTCTCTTGTGAAAATCATTTTCACTTTGTGTTCTATTTTTAGCCGTTGTGAATAAAAAATTTTTTGTCATATTTCACCCTTTTTATTTTAATTAATTATAACACAATTTGCTTTAAAGTTATAATTTTTGAATGCTATTAATATAATTTGATATAACTTTTTAAATTATGATAATATTAATTTTAGAAAAGGAGAAAATAATGGAAGTAAAAGATTTAATCTTGTATCAAGTTGCAACAAATAGAGATTTTAAAGTTGGAGATATAATAACATTTCAAAACGAACCAAATGGTCAATATGAAAAAGTTTTTAATCTAAACTTTAACCTAAATGGTCAACCTATTCATAAAGTCGGTTTTGATAGTCTAAATAAAGGATTATTTAAAAACAAAGAACTAATTGTCAATATGTCAAAAGCTTTATCAAATTATGACTTTATAATAAGAGAACTCGCTTTAGAAGAAGTACGAAAAGAAAAGTTTCCAAATTTACCTAGCAGATTTTCTTGTATGTTTTTAAGTGATACAGAAGAAGTTTGTTTACAAAACTATAAAGATTTTATTGCTTCTAACAAAAACAAAACCTATCAAGCTATAAAAGTTAAAGTAACAGGTGAGGCACATTATGTTAAAGACTTTGGGATTGGAAGATTGGGATTATCTTTTAACGAATATAAACAAGAAGCAGAAAAATATTGGAGTCAAAATCAAAATTCAACCACCCCTACAAAAGAGATTCTATTCTCTGGACAAGTTGAAATAATTGAAATTTTAGAAGAATATAAAATACTAGATTCAATGTTTTAATAAATTTTCAAACTTTAATAAATATTATAAAAAAAGAATTAGAAGTTTTTTCTAATTCTTTTATTTTTAATCTAAAAACTTTTACATTACCCCGTCTTTATCTTTTTTTATAGGAGCACCACAACTTGGACATTTGTGTCTTTCTTTTATATCAAAATATGTACCACAATGTGCACATTCATGATTGTTTGTGTAGAATTTTGTTTTTTGATTTGTGTCTGGTATTTGTATAAGTTCCTTAATTTTGTTTGTAATAAATTCACAGTTTGGAATATCAAACAATACTATAGATTTTTTCTCAGTACCTGAAATATAGATATCTCCAACTTTTAAAAGTTTATCAACAAAACCTTTCTTTAAGTTTACTTTTTGTAATGAACTTAAATTTACTTCTGAAGCAATGTATGGTTGTTTTTTACCACGAATATCAATAATTCTATTGGTTGTAATTACATACTCTATACTACTCATCTCTTTTGCAGCTTTAATAATTGAACCAAGCCAAATCCAAACTGGCATAAGGTGAAGTGCAAAAAATCCGATTAAGAAAAATGGCAAAAATTTTGGTGCATCTTTGAATGCTCCTTGATTTATTAGTGAAAAGATAATAGCAAAATCAATTAATCCCCAAATAAGAGCAAAAGGCATCATTCCAATTGACTTACTAATAATGTAACTAAATTTCTTTGGTTTACCTTTCCAAAGAACTCTTTCATTTGGTAAAAGCATATCTTCTACGCTTTTAATTTCATTGCTTTCAGTCATTTTAAAAAAATTTTCATCAATATGTTTCATAATAACTCCAAAATACTATTTAAGTATAAATTAATGTAAAAAATATGTCAAACAAATATCTTTAAAAGCAAAATAAATTTATAAAATAAGTTTATTTTTTATTTTATCAATTTATAACTTTTTCAATATAAAATGATATGATTTAGCATATCCTTTTTATTTTAACAAGGTTTAATAATTTATTGAATCTTGATAAATTACTATATCAGAATATTCACCATAATCATGTTCAAGTCCAGTTGTTATAAACGAAGATGTATTTGATGATAATGTTATACTGCTTTGAGGTGTATTTGAATAACCTATAAGTCCTCCAACATAGAAAGTTCTTACTTTTAAATTAGCAAGTGTAACAGCAGAAGCATTTGTTACGGTATTGTTATTTAAAGTAATAGTACAACCACTTTTTACATATCCAACAAGTCCACCGATGTAAGTTGTATAATCATTGTTTGTTGAAAAAGTGAAATCATTTACAGTACAATCTTCTATTGTTACATTTGAATTTGAATCAATAAGACCAGCAATAACACCTGCATGAAGACTTGAATCATTTATTACATCAAGAGAAACATTTGTAAAATCACAATTAATAATACTTGTATTACCTGTTATTTTTTTTGCCAAAATTCCTCTATAATCTTCTTTCTTTACAGCATCTAATATTGTGCAATCTCTTATGTTGAGATTCTTAATTTCTGCTGAAGATAATGTATTAAAAAGTGAACGATTTTTTGCAGCTGAAATTGATTGTGAACTTGATTTTGATAAATTTGAAATTGTATGGCCATCACCATCAAAGTGTCCACTAAAATTCATTCCATTAAATGTTAAAGTACTTACTTCTTCAAAATTTAAATTTGTTGTAAGTTTATAATATTCTGAACTTCTGTTGTTACTTACAAAATGCAAAAATTGTTCCATATTTGCAATTGTATATGGATTAGCTTGTGTTCCATCTCCTGAATTGAAAGTTACTTTAAACTTTGCAGTTACTGTTTCATTTTGGTAAACATTTGTGTCTGTTCTACTTGCAGTTGAAACACCATCACTCCAACCATTAAACAAATAACCTGTATTAGCAATAGCAGTAACTTCTGTTCCAGATTCTCCACTCCAAACAGTTTGAGTTGTAGCACCACTTATATATCCACCAGTTCCAGCTAAATATTTTAAGGTGTATTTTGAAACTTGTGAGAAATACGCTGTGTATGATCTTGCATTTGTTCCGTCTTTATGGTCTTCTCTTAATGATGTTGAGTAATCATCAATTTCATATGTATTAGTATCTTCCCAATGAGAAAAATAATAATGTTCATAAGCTATAGCTTGAACTTTGATAGTATCTTTTTCATTAAGCTTACATGTAAACGAATTTTCATAAATTTCATCGTTAACAAGTAAATATCCACCTTCGCTTGCATAATATGTTATCTCTTGTGGAGTTGCTTTAACAACAGCCATAGGAATCAACACAGAACAAAGAATTGCCACAACTATAATTATTAATGCTGTTACATAAACAGATGCTCTAACTTTTTTTCTTGTGAAAGCAACTGTTGAACTTGGACTAACAGTTCTTGTATCTCTATCTTCTGTTCTATAGTAATTATTTTGTATGAAGATTATATTCTTTTCTTTTTGACCAACAAAAGTGCTACCACAATGTTCACAATGATAATCTCCATTTTCGTCTTTAACAAGACCTGCTCCACAATTGGTACAATTCATCTTTTTCATCTAAATTTTCCCTTTTTTAATTAATATTATGAATAATTATATAATCTTTATTAAAACAAGTCAAATAATTTATTATTATCGATAATTTAATAAAAACCAAAGTACATTTTTTACCTTGGTTTTTTATATATATTTGCTTTATTAAATTGGTAAGATTGCTGTTGTCAATCCACAAAGGATTAACAATGAAATTATATCAAGTATTGTTGTTATAAATGGGCTTGCCATAACAGCTGGATCAAGTTTACATTTTTTTGCAATCAATGGTAAGAATGAACCAACAACTTTTGCAACCAAAACTGTGATAAACATTGCAAGACACACAACACCTGCAACTAAATATCCATCGTCCATTTTGTATAGTCCATCAATATATAATAATTTTAAAAAACATACAACTGCAAGTGATAATCCCAAAAGCACAGCTACTCTTATTTCTTTCCAGATAACAATCAGACTATCCTTAAACGATATTTCATTCAGCGATATTCCACGAATAATCGTAGCGCTTGCTTGACCACCAGCATTACCACCTGTTCCCATCAACATTGGAATACAAGATGTAAGCACAATACCAAATGCACTTGCAGATAAAACAGATTCATTTTTGGTAATAATAATTCCTGTAAATGTCGCAGATATCATAAGCAACATTAACCAAGGCATTCTATTTAACCAGATTTTCCAAATACTAGTTTTTAGGTATGGTTTATCGTTTGGTGCAACTGCGTTCATAATTGCAATATCATCGCTGGCTTCTTCATTAATAATATCCACAACGTCATCAATAGTTACAATACCGACAAGTCTATTTTCTTTATCTACAACAGGCAAAGATAAGAAGTCATATTTTTGAAAGATTAAAGCAATTTCTTCTTGGTCCATAGAAGTATCAACACTAATAACATTTGTTTCCATCAAATCATCAACTGTGTCTTCTTGGTCTGCAAGCAATAACTCTCTAATACTTAAAACTCCTTGAAGAACTCTTTCTTTTGTTGTTACATAAAGCAAGTTAATTGTTTCAACATTTTTTCCAATTCTTCTAATACGACTAAGTGCTTTTTCAACTGTCATTCCTGATTTAAAATCAACAAATTCAGTTGTCATAATTGAACCAGCAGTATTATCCTTGTACATCAACAATTTGTTGATAAGTTGTCTAGTTTCTTTTGTGCTGTTTTTTAATACTTTTTCCACCACATTTGCTGGCAGTTCATCAATCAAATCAACAGCATCATCTGTGTACATATCTTCGATAATATAAGTAATTTCTTTATCGCTTAATGATTTAACTAAAGTTTCTTGCAATTCAGAACTAATATAACTAAATACTTCAGCTCCTAGACTTTTTGGAAGTAATCTGAATGTAACAATCAAATCTGTATCTTCTTCAATATTTTCTAAAAGTTCGGCGACATCAGGTATCAGCATATCAGCCAACAATTTTTTTACTTTTGAATAGCTTTTCTCTTTTATGAGTTCTAATATTTCTTCCATAATGTCTCTCCTTTTATCTTAAGTATTCTTTACCATTAATTATATGGTTCCATAATAAAAAATATTTCTCGGGAAAGATTCCCAAAAAGAAATATTTTTTTATAAGTATATATGATAATTTTAAATTTGTAAATACTACAAACATATTTTTTTAAAAAATTAAATTTATTAATTATTAAATTTTAAAAAAACAAATTATATTTTATTACTTAACACCCTTTACTCCAAAATTTGGGAAAGGTTTGTTTAAGAATTCAGTATCCATGATACCCATTTGTATTTTCATAATTTTTCTCATTCTAACACTTGGTGTCAAGCAATATTTTTCAAATTCTTTTGCATTAACATCACTTGGTTTTTGCCAATGTGGGAATAATATTTTCATATAAGCTGTAACCATTCTCTTTACTGCAGTGATATCTCTTGTATCAGAATTGTTATCATAATCTAAAATTTCGTCAACGAGCTTACGATATGTTATATCCTCTCTCATCTCATGTAAGATTGAACTAAAGTATTCGCAATTTAATGCCCATGTTCTTGCTTTTTTACTTTCGTTCATACGAGGAATTTCCCAACCTTCTATGAAACCATGGAATCTATCCAAAAGTGCTGAATCATGGAAAATAGGTGGAAGATTTTGGAACATATCTCTATTTGTATCCATTTCACTTTGCAAGATGTTTCCAAGAAGGATAACACCTGCATCTCCATTACCCATTTTTGTACCCACGGTATATGTACCACTTTCAAGATATCCTTTCATTGCTCCACGCATTTCATCGATATCTGAGAATCTAATTGTTGATACTTCGTCTAGCGCCACGAAGTCCCAACAAGAAACAAGACCTTCTTGTTTTTTTGTCATATCATAAAAGAGTTTTGCTCTTGACATTGTTCCACCATTAGAAAGCCAGCCAAACTTACTAATTTGTGAGAACAAATATGATTTTCCTGTTCCCTTTGGAGCAAGTTCAATCATATTTAATCTTTTTTCTGCGAAAGGGAGTAATCTCTTTATAATTGCAAGTTTTTCTTTTTCTGTTTCAAAAGCGTCTGCATTGTAGTCTATTGCAGAAAGCACAACATCAATCCATTCTTCTGTTGAAAAATTTGTTCTTGCTTTTTTATAATAATTCAAATCAATTGTATATGGCATGAAGTTTTTAAATTCTAATAAAGCAATTTTATTTTCTTCGCTTTTACCTAACTTAACCCTTCTAACACATAAGGTAACAATACCCCATACACCACCATTTGAATTTAAGACATAGTCTTTACAATCCTCCCAAACATCAGGAGTGATTATAGTATCCTTAAAATCAATATCAAGGTCATTTATTGCAAATGAAACTTGAGTTTTCTTAAGGTCAATATTAATTTCAATTTTGGCTAAAAACTTAACATTTTCGCCTTGATATAGTTTATCGAGTATTTGATTTACATTTTCTTTTCTTGGCAAAATTTCCTTAATTTTTGAAGCAACAAAGTCTG
>JAFTYD010000041.1 GCA_017464845.1 Clostridia bacterium | reverse complement strand
GGCTAAATCAAGTCTTTTTTTATTGTTATAGAAAATTTTAGTTGTTATTGTTTAAATCAATCCAGTATCTTTGAAAAGGAATTCCATTTTCAGAAATATGTTCATCTTGCAAAATTCCACCATTTTTTTGAATTGTTTTTGCACTTGCAATATTGTCTTTATCGCAAGTCATTAATATCTTATTTATATTCAATTTTTTACATTCATTTAATGCTAAAGAAATCTGAATTGTTCCATATCCTTTTCCTCTTTCACTTGGTCTAACACAATCTCCAATATGTCCACCATGCAAAAGTAATTGTTCATTTAAATTATGTCTGATGTTTACCATTCCAATCATTTTGCCATCACTTATTCTAATTGAAATAAATTGAGTTGCAGGTACTCTATCAGATGGACAAGTTTTTACATTTGAAAATTTTTCAATTTTTTCTAACCACATTTCAAAGTTATCAAATTTGTTTAAACTTCCACAACCAAACATATTATCTATTTCATTATTTACAATAAATTCTTCTTTAAAATCTTCAATAATTTTTTTATCTTTTATTGTTGGAATCTTTAACATTAACTCACTCATCAGCTTTATCCTTAATTTTAATATTTAATTTTTAAACACCAAATCTATATTCTTTTTCTTCTTTTTCATTTGCTTTTAAATTAAATTTTTTGATAACAATATCAGCAACTTCATCAGGGGACAAGTTTGAATTATCAATTTTAAAATGATTGTCAAACCAAATTTCATCAGGGTTTGAATTTAATCTATGTTTTTTTGTATCTTCCACAAGTGTTTTGCTACTCCATTCAATATCTTTTTTTGATGGTTTTCTTTCTATGCGATGAGGGGTTACATTTCTTTCAAGACGAACAGAAAGGTCAGCACTTAGTTCAATAAAATAAAAGTTTCCACCAGTAGAGAGAAATTGTTGTTCCAAATTTTTTAGGTAATCTTTTTCTTCTTGTAATTCAAATGTACAAACATAAGTAAATATCAAATCCACATTATGTTTAACAGCAATTTGAAAAGCTTCTTCTCTAAATTTTTTATTAAATTCTTTTTGTGCAGGAGTAGCGAAACCAAATATTCTATCTGATACTTCGATGCTATCATGATTTATCATTAAATTGTATTTAAGTTTATCTCTTAAACTTTCTGCAACTGTCATTTTTCCAACAGCTTGAGGCCCACAAACTATAATTAAATTTGCCATAAAAAACTCCTTAAAAAAATCTAAAATTCTAAATATTTTTTGCTAATTTTAAATAAAAAGTTAAAGTTTTTATAAAACATAATTTTGTTTTAGATTCTTTGTTTATAGAAAATAAAATTTTTCTTTTACAATAAAAATATATCATATAGAATAAAAAAATGCAAACCTTTCAGTTTGCATTTATTATGTGAATTATTTAACAGTTACATCAAAAAATTCTTCATTATATGGCTCATCATATTTACTATTTGTTGATGAGTTCAAATCTCCTTTTGCACAGTCTTTAAATTTATTATTTTTTATTAAAACTGTATTTATATCTACATTCTTACTATCAAGAACAATTCCAGGTTTTTCGGTTAAACCAATAAAGTTATTATCTTCAATTGTAATATTTGCACCAGAAGTAACAACTTTAATTCCTCTTGTAGTATTTTTAAATGTACAACCTTTTATAACGAAAGTTTCAACATAGTCCATATTTGTACCACCATCTCCACCAACATATCCTGCCCAAATAGAATATCTACTTGCAATATTAAAATCAAATATACAATTTTTTATTGTAGCTGTTGCATTTTTACCTATAGCCAAACTTAATGCACGAGCCGAAAGATTTGCTCTTGTTCTTACAATACCAATACGCTCAACAATTTGTTTTAAATCCATAAACATACAACTCCTTTCATACTATAAATTTTATCAGCAATTATGAAATGAGTGTGTTTATGACACAATACCAAATTTAACAATATTCAACAAATTATTTAATACTATTCAATAATATTGCAAAAAACGACCTTTTGTATTATAATACACTATATGTTAGAGTTAATAATATTTAGTGTTATAGTTGGTTGTTTTGCTATATTTCTACTTTTTGCAGGCGTTTGTTATCAAATAAAGTTTAATTCTGCAAATCTTTTCCTTACCAACTTTAGAAGTTTAATAGAAAAGAATGAGTTCATAGATATGAAAACTACGCATAACTTACAAACAAGATATGCTTTTGCTTATAGATTGTTTAACATTTTTCATAATGACAATATTGATGAATTTATTGCAACTTATGAAAATTTAGAAAATGAAATCAATAAATATAATGAGAAATTTGTAAAAGAAGAAAAAGATAGATATTTTAATCTATTTTCAAACATAGATAATAAATCACTTGATGAACAACAAAAGACCGTTTGTGTAAGAAATCAAAATGCTACTCTAGTTGTTGCAGGTGCAGGCACTGGCAAAACATTAACCATTTGTGGAAAAGTTAAATATTTACTCAGTAAAGGAATAAATGCCAATGAAGTTCTTTTAATATCTTTCACAAATAAGGCTTGTGATGAATTATCTGAAAGATTAAAAAAGATAAGCAATGCAAATATCACAGCTCAAACATTTCATAAATTTGCATTAAGTGTAATTAATGAAAAGTTAAAGATTGCTGATGAAAATTACGCTAATAGAATTATTACTGAAATTTTTAAAGATTTAGTAAATAATGATTTTGAATTACAATATATGTTTGTAGAAGAATTTGCAGATGAGTATGTAAAGTATTTAAAAGAACAAAATGAGCAAGAAAAACACAATGTAGAAATCAAAGAAGTATTAGATAGAAACAGTGAACTAAAGTTTTTAAAAGATTTAGAACATATAGATATTGGCGACACATTAACAACATTTAACAAAGAAAAAGTTAAAAGCACATACGAGAGAACTATTGCAAATGTACTTTATTTATTGGGTATCAAATACGAGTATGAGAGTTTTTATCAAACTGATTTAGAAATAGATAAAAAACACGAGTGGCTAAAAACATATAAACCTGATTTTTACTTGCCAGAATTTAATATTTATATTGAGCATTTTGCAAATTCTAATTGGTTTCAAGACAAAGAAGAACGAGCAAAATATAAAAGACAAATGCGAAATAAAATAAAGGCTCATAAAAAATATAAGACAAGTTTAATTTGCTCACATTCTAGTTATGGCGAAGACCTTATTAAAAAACTATTAGAAAATTTAAAGAAATACAATATTAATATAAATGTTGATATTCAAGAAATTTTAAACAATATTGAGCAGTTAAAAGAATTAGATTTTATTCACAACAAAATTAAAAACTTTCAAACATTTATCAAATTGTTTAAAAACAACAATTATAAGATAGATAAATTTTTAAATTTAGATAGAACAAACTTTATTAAAATGGTTGAAAAAATATATTTGCTATATCAAAAGCATTTAAAAGAAAACAATATGCTAGATTTTGAAGATATTATTAATGTAGCAAATCATAAATTATCACGATACAAATCACAGCAAAATAAATATAAATATGTGATAGTAGATGAATATCAAGATGTATCTAAAAACAAAGTAGAACTATTAAACAACCTAATTAGAATTTATGATTGTAAATTATTATGTGTTGGCGATGACTGGCAATCAATTTATAGATTTGCAGGTAGTGATACAAATTTATTTACAAATTTTGAAAAGTATATCAATTTTAGCGAATTGCTAAAAATAGAAACAACTTATAGAAACTCACAAGAATTAATAAATGCAAGTAGTTATTTTATACAAAAGAACAATGCACAAATAAAGAAACAACTTACCTCTAACAAACATATATCAAAACCTATTCTTGTTGATTATTTAGCATATAGTGAATTTAAAACTATCGTTAATTTATCTGAACAAGATAAAAAGAATATAAAAAAATCTCCAAAACTAATACTGATAAAAGACGATGCAAGAATTAAAAAACTTATTAAGTTTTTAGATATTGCTATAACCAAAAACTACAAAGATATTTTGATACTTGGAAGAAATAATTTTGATATTGAGATATTTGAGGCTTTACCTTATGCGATGCCAGACTTGTTTAAAAAAGATGAGGCAAATTATGATACAAATGTGTTGGAATATAAAAGTTTAAAACTAACTTGTATGACAATACATAAAAGCAAAGGGCTTGAGGCAGATGCTGTAGTATTGTGGAATATGAGAGAGGGAGTTCGAGGGCTACCCGATACAAAAGGCGATGAAGAAGAATTAAAACAAGTTTTAACTCAACCCGATACTAAACTTTATGCGGAAGACCGAAGATTGTTCTATGTCGCTCTAACAAGAACAAAAAACGAAGTTTTAATTATTACATTAAATGGGCATTTATCTTCTTTTGTTAACGAATTGATAAATGGACAAAATCAGTATATAGCAACTAACAAACCAACTTGTCAAAAATGTGGTGCTGAAATGATTTTCTTTAAAGAGTATGATTTTTATGGTTGCTCAAATTATAGATTAACTGGTTGCGATTATAGAATTCAAAATGCTAAAGATTTCTTATATACCCAAGATTTACCGACACCTATATACAAATCAAAATATACACCAATAAAGGAAACATCAAAACAAAAAGTCGTAAATAAACCAATTACCGAAGAAAATAAAAACATTATTAAAGACTTTTTAAATGGTTTTACTTATTATGCGTTATCACAAAAATATTTATTATATATTAAAGACATTAAAGAAATTTTAAAAAATCACAATGTTATTGATGAATACGAACATATAACAAAAGAATATTCTAAAGAACTTAAACCTAGAAAAGAAGATACTTTTATTTGTGGTTGGCTAACTGAAAGTATATATAATGAGTGGCTTGCAAAAGGGTTAATCGCCAAAAAGTATAAAGAACAAAATAAAGAAAAGTACAAACAAGAAAAAGAACATTTAGCAAAGTTAAAGAAAAAAGTATTTATAAATAAAGATATTGAAATAACACACCCAGATATTGATGGTGTTTGGAAAATTAGAATATTAGCAATAGAATATGAATATATTGCTAAACCTAATGGAAATCCAGCAATATTTAATCAACAAAATTATGATAGAATTCGTATTTGTAAAGCAAATATCAAAGAAAATACTATCGCAGAGGATACACCTCTAGCACAGGCTCTATTAGATAAATTTGAGGGCGAAGAATATTCTTATAGTATAGGAAATAAAACAATAACTGGAAAAATTGTTAAAGTTTACTAACGACGACCATAAGGACTTATTTATATATAAAAGTGGTAGAGATATAATTATTGTTATTTTAAAACCCACCCCGTCAATATAACATTCTATTTATTCTATCCTCCTCCCGTCCCACTTACACAAGGGGGCAGGCTCTGAAGATATAAATAATAACAAAGTGTTATAATGGGTAATTATGGGATACTATTGATACGAAAAAAGCAGTAAAATTAATTACTGCTTTTTGTTTTTGTATTACACGATTTTAATTTGCTTTTATTTTGATACATTTCATTATCTTCTAGTCTAAAAGTGATAGCAAAACCACCTTTGAAGAAATAAAAGCAATCAATTAAGTTCGTATAATCCTGTATTGGTACACCCATAGGGATTCGAACCCCAGACCTTTGCGTCCGTAGCGCAACGCTCTATCCAGCTGAGCTATGGGTGCATTTTTAATTTGCTTTCAAAGTATAACACAAATAATTTTAAAAGTAAAGTATTAAATATAAAATTTTAAAATTATATAAAATAAAAAATAAATAGCAAAAATATTATACTATTTATTCTTTTTTATTAAAATTTTGAATCTATTTTTTATTAAAATATTTTTTTATTTCAATTGCAAGATTGTGATTAATACCTTTTACAGTTTCAAGTTCATCTAAGCTTGCATCTTTAACATTTTCTGAGGTGCCAAAAATTTTTAGTAATTCTTGAATTTTTATTTTTCCAAGACCTTTTATATTTTCAAGTTCTGATTTAGTCTGGGCTTTAGTTCTCAATGTTCTATGATAAGTTATTCCAAATCTATGAGCTTCATCTCTTATTCTTTGTATAAGTTTAAGTTCTGCACTTCCAGGTTTTAAAAGAGTTGGAATTGAACTATTTGGAAAGAAAACTTCTTCAATTCTTTTTGCAAGAGATATTATTTCTAGTTCTTGTAAATCAAGTTCCTCAAGTACTTCCATACAAGAAGAAAGCTGTCCTTTTCCACCATCTATTATAAGTAAATCAGGGCGTTCTTTAAAGCTTTCACCTTCTTGATTTTTGTAACGCTTAAGACGTCTTGTTAATGCTTCTTTTAAGCATGCAAAATCATTTGAACCTTTAACAGTTTTTATCTTAAATTTTCTGTAATGTTTTTTTGCTGGTTCACCATTTATAAAGACAACCATTGATGCAACTTTGTTTGTTCCACTTATGTGAGATATATCGTAACATTCCATTCTGCGAGGAAAATTTTTTAGTTTTAATTTTTCTTGCAAAACATTTAATGCACCAAAAGTATTATTGTATTTTATCTTATCTTTTTCAATATGTTTTTCTAAATATTCACGGGCATTTTCTTTTGCCATTGATAGCAATTCATTATTAATGCCGTGAGGATTTGTTATAAAATGTGTCTTCTTATTTAGGTATTCATTTAATATTTCTGTATCAATTTCGTGGCTTAAAATTATTTCATTTGGTACTAACATTTTTGAGTAATATTGTGTTAAAAAATTAAATAAAGTTTGTCCTTCTTCAAGTTCTGCATCAATGACTGGATAATTTAAAATTCCTAAAATTTTTCCGTTTCTTACAATCATTGAAGTTACAACTCCAGATAGTCCATTTGTTTCATAAGCAAAGACATCTTTGTTTACATCTTTTGGAAGGTTTGCAACGACTCTTTGTTTTAGTTTTGAAATTATTTTCAATCTTTCTCTAAGTTGCATTGCATTTTCAAAGTTTTCAGATTCTGCAGATTTTAACATTTTTTGTGTTAAAATTTCTTCAATTTCTTCATCATTTCCATTCAAAAAATTTATTATTTTTTTTATTTCATTTTTGTAATCTTCTTTATTTATTTTTTGTGTACAGGGAGCAGAGCAAAGACCTAAAGAATAATTTAAACATTCTCTTTTTGCCATTGTGTTTTCAGTTATTTTCATATTGCAAGTTCGAACTTTAAATGCAGAATTAATTGTCTTAACAATTTCTCTAACATCAAGTCCAGAGATGTAGGGACCAAAATATTTTGCTCCATCATTTTTTATTTTTCTTACTATTTCGATTTTAGGAAAATCTTCTTTTACATTAATTTTTATATAAGGAAAAGTTTTTCCATCTTTTAGTAAAATGTTATAAAAAGGTTGATATTTTTTAATTAAATTATTTTCAAGAGCGAGGGCATCAAGTTCAGATATTGTAATAAAATATTCAAATATGTCAACAGAGTTTACCATAGCTTGAACTTTACTTGGTTTTACAGAATCTCTAAAATATTGGCTTACTCTATTTTTAAGATTTTTTGCTTTTCCAACATAAATTACATTTCCATCTTTATCTTTCATAATATACACACCACTCTTTGTTGGGAGGGTGCTAATTTTTTCTTTTATTCTTTCATTTATCATAATTTTATTATAACAAAAAAAAGTTAAAATAGAGAACTATTTTAACTTATTTTAAAAGTAAATCATTATTAATTTTATCGAAAACTTCTTCGCTAATTTCAACTGGTGTTTTGATTCTTTCACCATCAACGCAAGAGATATATGTAAAGTTGTACATATCTTTAAGTTTTAAATATGTATTTTCAGAATGTTTTAAATAATTTTCATCTTGTTCGTGTTGGTCAGGTTTTTCTTCTCTACCAGCTTTTAATATTTTTGCACTTTCTGTTGGCATGTGTAAAAACAAAGTATAATCAGGTTTTGGGATATTAAGTAAACCAAATTCCAATTCTTCAATAAACTTAAAAAATTTATTTTGTTCATTTTCATCTTGAAACTTTGAACCTTGATGTGCCATATTTGAATAAACAAATCTATCAAGCACAACAAAATCATTTTCATTTAAAGCACTTTCAATTTTTTCTAAATTATACTTTCTATCAGCAGAATAATATAAAGAACTTACATAAGGATTTACGTTTACAGCACCTTCTTCAAAATAACATTCACCAAATTTAGCAAGATATGGACCTGCAATTATTTTTCCTGTAGCTGAAGAATAGAATGGAAACGAAAAAGATGTTACCTTGTATCCTAAACTTTTTAATTTTTCAATCAAAAATTTTGATTGTGTCTCTTTTCCTGAGCAATCTGTACCTTCAATTGTAATAATTTTACCTTTCATTTTTATCTCCTTTAGGTATTATAGATGTTAAAATAATAAAAATCAACTAATTTCAAATAATAAAACAAGGTGGACTTACATAAAAATTGCTTAGATAAGTATATATAAATATATATAAATAAGTGGAAAAGGTTAGTAAATCAACATACGCATACCTAATTTAACAAAAATATTTTCAAAAAAGTGTTGATATTTGTATTAGAATATGCTAAAATTAAACATAGAAAAAAGGAGGTGGATTATGGAAAGTATGATTCTAGCATCATTCTTTGATATAATTCGTTCTTTTATTGATAATATACCTAAGATGATGTATCTTCTTTATGCATCTTTGACAAGTTTATTAGATTTCTTACAATTGTTTATGAGAAAACTTGCAGGATTAGATACATATTATGTTGATGGTAGCAAAGAAACAGGCGATGTTGTTACAAACTTTATTGAAGGTATCGTGGGAATAGGGGATCAATCCTACTCGACACTTTCAACGGTTTTCTGGTCATTTATTATACTTGGTGTTATTTTACTCTTCTGTACAACAATGATTGCTATAATTCGTATGCACTTCAATTATGATGAAAATATGAAAAAAGGTATTACATCTCCATTGAAGATTGTTGGTCAAGCATGTAAGTGCCTTATGCTTATGATTGCTATTCCAATGATAACAGTTTTAGGACTTTGGATGTCAGAAGCAATTTTGGTTGCTCTCGATACAATTACATCAGCATCGGCATCAACGGTTGAAACTTTGTATCCTCAAGCTAATGAATTGTTAGAAAGTGGAGAGTCAGATAACGGAACGAGAACGTATTTTAGATATGACTTCTTTGGATTGGATTCATATTCGACAAATATAACATTCTCAGGTTATATGTTCCAATCAGCAGCTTACACAAGTAACAGAGTAAGAACAGGCGATTGGGGTGTAGGTACTGAAATGTGTAATGCAAATGGATTGTTTGATGGACAAAACAATGAAATACTTGCAACACAAGTAGATTACGCATTCATGGGTAACTTACATTTAAAAGAAGATGTTTCAATGCCTTATGTTACAACTCCATGGATTGGTGTTGATACAGGTAACTTCTTCCAATGGTCAACTTTTAATGAATATAGTAAATACAATGTTTATTCAGTTTGGTACTATTACAACTTATGGCAATTCAACTGGATTGTTGGTTTTGCTGGAATTGTAGTATGTTTCGGATTGTTCATAAATATTATTATGGGATTAATTCAAAGAATCTTCATGATTATAGGATTATTCTTATTATCACCACTCTTTATTGGAATTGTTCCTCTTGATAGTGGAGAGGCTCTAAAGAAATGGAGACAAAAATTCATAGGTTATGTTATTATGGCTTATGGTTCGATTCTGGGTATGAATATCTTCTTCTTGATATTCCCTGAAATTCAAAGAATAAGATGGTTTAATCTTGGAACAAATTTCAGTGTCGCAGGAAATAGTTACAATAAAAATATTTTAGATATCTTGGTTGATGCTATAGTTATTATTGTAGGACTTTTAACAATTAAGAAATTCATTGCAGTTATCTCTGAACTTGTTGGTGCAGAAAATGCAGAAAAAGCCGGTGGAGAAATGCAAGAAGAATTTGGTAAGACCTTAGGTAAAGCAGGAAAACTTGCAACAGGTGCTGCAATGGTTCCTCTTAAAGCAGGAGCAGCAGCAGGTAAAGCAGCATTCAAAGTTGGTAAAGGAGCTGTGAAAACAGTTGGACATGGTGTTGCTGGTGCTGCCAGAGGTTTAAAAGGTGCTATTAGTACTGCAGCAGCAAATAGTGCTATGAAACGTGCTGATAAACAAAATAAAGCTTTAAGTACTATTACTAAAGATTCATTGAAGAGTGCTGATAGAAATAAAGGTCTTGCTATGGGTAGATTAACTCAAGCTCAAGAAAGATTAAAGAATGCTAAAGATTCTAAGACAAGAGCTAAAATTAAAGAACAAATTGCAAGAGAAAAATCAATTATTAAAGCAAATGATAAGCACATTAAACTTGCAAATAAATTTGGAATTACACCTTCAACAGAAAAAGGTAATTCAAGATGGTCTAAATTTGATCCAACTAAACAACAAGAGGCAATTAATAGAAATAATGATAGAATTAAAGCAGCACAAGAGAAAAAGGCAAATGCAGCAAAAACACTCAAGAAGTCTGGAGAATCTTGGAAGAAAGCAGGTGTCAGCGCTGCTGGTACAGTTGGTTCAGCTGTTGGTGGAGCGTTCAAAGTTGCTGGTGGTACAGCTATTAACTCTATTGGATTCGTTGGTGGTGGCGTGAAACAAATCTTCACAGAAAATATGAAGATGGGTAACGGCTTCATCGATGGATGGGGACATAATGCTACAAGTCCTAGCAAGTGGTTTGAAAAGAGACCTAACTACGAAAAGAATTCTTGGAAAGAAGCTCAAAAACAAACAGAACTTGCAAAAGACAATCAAAGAGTTATTACAGACCTTGCTAAGCTTATTCAAACTCAAGGTTCAGCAATTAACGAAATTAAGAATAAGTTAAATAATCCTTGATTTCATAATAATTAATTAAATAAAAGAGACACTAACAATGTGTCTCTTTTGTTTTTCTAAAATTTTTATAAATATATATTTATAAAATATCTTGATATTTGGTTATTAAAGTGTTATAATGTAAGGGAGAATAATATACCTTAATATTAATTTTTCATAAACTTTAATAAAAGGAGGGTAAAAGATATTGGCATTAGCATTATTGTTTATTGACATATGGAGTATTTTACGTAGTTTATTTGATAATATTGTAAAATTTATGTATTTACTCTATACATCTCTTGGTTGTCTTTTAGATGTTCTCCAATTATTTATGAGAAAAGTTGCTGGACTTGATGTTTATTACGATGCATTAGGAAATGAACAGTCTGGCGATATAGTTACAGATTTTATTGAAGGTATTGTAGGAATTGGTGATTCATCATATTCAACACTTTCAACAGTATTTTATTCATTTATTATTTTAGGTGTAATTTTATTATTTATGTCAACACTTCTTGGAATAATTAAAATGCACTTTAATTATGACGAAGCTGTTAAAGCTGGTACAACAAGTCCATTAAAGATTGTTGGTACTGCAGCAAAATCTCTTATGATGATGATTGCTGTTCCACTTATAACAGTTTTAGGTCTTTGGATATCAGAAGCTTTGCTTGTTGCAATAGATTCTATTACTTCGGTAACTTCTTCTTCTGTTGAAGAATTATATCCAAATGCAGATTCAATATTAGAAACACCTCAAGTATCAAATTCAAAGAAAACTACATATTTTGGTTATGATTTCTTTGGGTATAGGGTTGCAAGCTCAAACGTCTCCTTTTCGGGAACGATTTTCCAAAGTGCTGCATATTCAGCAAACAGAGTAAGAACAGGAGATTTCTCAGCTGGTGATTATCCTGGTTGGACGGGTTTTTCAAAAGTAAATATTGGTGGAAATCAATTATTTTCTGCAGAAGATTCTCCAACACTTGCCACACAAATTGACTACGCATTTATGGGTAACTTAAAATTAATTAATCAAAATTCAGCAGCATTAACTTATGATAATGATTCGTGCTGGATTGCTATTGATACATTAAATTTCTTCTATACAACTTCATTCCAAAACTTTAGTAAATTTAATGTTGGTTTAGTATTCTATTATTACAACTTATGGCAATTTAATTTCTTAGTTGGTTTTGCGGCAATTGTTGTTTGTTTTGGGTTGTTTGTAAATATTACTATTGGTCTTATTATAAGAATTTTCCTTACTGTTGGATTATTCCTAATTTCTCCACTCTTTATTGGATTAACACCTCTAGATGGTGGTCAAGCATTTGGTAAGTGGAGAAGCAAATTTATTGGATATGTAATAATGGCATATGGATCGATACTGGGTATGAATATCTTCTTCTTGATATTCCCAGAGATTCAGAGAATTAGGTGGTTTAATCTAAGTCCTGGTATCGAAATTCAAAATACACATTTTGCATCAAAAAATATTTTAGATGTTCTTGTTGATGTTATAGTTATTATTGTTGGGTTATTAACAATTAAGAAGTTTATTGCAGTTGTATCTGAACTTGTAGGTGCAGAAAATGCTGAAGCTGCAGGTGGCGAAGTTTCAGAAGAGGTTGGTAAGGCTGCTGCGAAAGCCGGTAAACTTCTTGTAGGTGCTGCTATGACAGTAGGTACTATTGCTTTAACATGTACAGGTGCTGGTGCTGCTGCATCTGGTGCGGCTGCTGCAGCAAAACAAGCTGCTGCTAAAACAATAGCTAAAAGAGCTCAAAAAGTAGCTCAAAAAGCTAAAAAAGTTGCAGATGTTAAAAAGAAAATGCAACTTCAACAGAAAGCAATGAAGATGCAACAAAAAGCACAAAATTTAAAACAATCTGCACAAAATAGTACTGATAGATTTAAGAAGTATGTAAATCCTCTTAATGCAGTGCAAGATGTTGCTGGTTTCCTTGGTGGTGGTGTAAAACAAATGCTTACTGAAAATACCAAGGTTGGTAAAGGATTTATCGATGGTTGGGGTAAAGATGCTACAAATCCATCACAATGGTTCAAGAGAAGACCTAACTTCAAGGCTAATGCTCTTCAAGAAAGACAAAAACAAGATCAAATTAATCAACAAACTATTGATACAATTGATGATATTCTTGGTAACTAGTTTTAAACTTAAAGAGTTGAAGTATAAGTTTTTAATATTAAATAAAAAAAGAGCATAAATATTATGCTCTTTTTGTTTTATGTTTTTATAATAAAAAAACACTTAAAAATTAAGTGTTTTTTTTATTAATCTTTTAAATCATTTAAATCAAAAGGAATAGAAAGTTCTTGTTTATATCTTTCAATAATTTCATCATCAAGTCTTGCAAATAATGGTTTTGGAAGATTAATCTTATGAGATTTTGATATATCAATTTTTGATGATTCTTCCCACATATTGTCATCAGTTGGTAAACCATTAAAGTTAAGTTGTTCTGACCAAATTTGTTCACATTTTTCAGGAATTACAGGACTTGCTACGATTGCTAATGCTTTTGCCATATTTAAGCAAAGATATAAAACTTTTCTTGCAGAAGTAAAATCTTCATTTTTAATTAATGTCCAAGGAGCAGTCTTTTCTAAGTAAGTGTTACCGATTGATGCAAATTTCATAATTTCTTTATATGCTGCTCTAAATTCTGTTTGAGCAAAAAGTTCAGCAATTGTATTTGGATATGTTTTGATTGCTTCAATCATTTCATTATCATTTTCATCTAAATTTTCAAGGCTATCAAAATCAATATCTAAACAACCTTCAAAATTTTTGTTAATCATATTTAATGTTCTATTAAAGAAGTTACCAAACTTACCAACAAGTTCTGCATTTGTATTTCCCTTAAAGCCTTCATAAGTAAAGTCAGAGTCTTTATTTTCTGGGAAAATAGAAACAAGATAAGCTCTTAAACTATCAATATCTACATCGCTATCAATTAATGTGTTACAGAAAATTCCCCATTTTTTAGATTTAGAAAATTTTTGACCTTCAAAGTTTAAGAAGTTAAAGCCAACAACATTATGAGCGAGTTCATAGTGTTCACTTGCAAGTTCCATAGCTGGGAAGAATACTGTATGGAAATCAATATTATCTTTTCCAATAAAATTGTAGATTTCACAATCTTTGTTTTGCCATCTTTGTTTTACTTCTTCTTCGCCACCAAATTCTTTTGTCATAGAAATATAACCGATAGGTGCATCAAACCAAACATAGAAAACTTTATCTTCATATCCTTTTTCTGGAACAGTGAAACCCCAATTTATATCTCTTGTTATACATCTTGGAGATAAACCTTCATTAATCCATCTTTTAGCCATACTATAAACGTGTGGGCGCCAAATATCTTTTTTGCTTTCTATCCAAGCATCAAGCTTTGGAGATAATTTATTAAGAGAAAGATATAAATGATTTGTTTCTTTTTTAACAGCAGGGTTTCCACAGAATGTACAAATAGGATTTATAAGTTCATTTGGGTTATAAGTTTTTCCACAATTATCACATTGGTCACCATAAGCTTTTTCGTAACCACAATATGGACAAGTACCAATAACGAATCTATCAGCAAGTCCAACTTTGTCGTGTTCACAGAATAACATTGTGCTAGATTTTTCTTCAATATAACCATTTTCTTTTACTTTCTTATAAAAGTCTGATGTAACATCTCTATGAACATCTGTTGAAGTTTTACTAAATATATCAAGTTTAATATTTAATTTATTTAAAATTTGTTTAAATTTTTCGTTCATTTTTGTTACAAAGTCAATAGTTGAAAGTCCAACTTCCTTTGCAGAAATTGCAGCAGCAGTACCATGGTCATCAGTACCACAAATATAAATAGAATCATTTCCTATTGATCTTTGAAATCTATTGAATATATCAGCAGGGAGTAAACAACCACTTATATGACCAAGGTGAGGTAAGCCGTTTACATAAGGAAGTGCTGATGTTACCATTATTTTTTTCTTCATAAAATTTCCTTTTATTTAAGTTTATTTAAGATTTCTTCTTTAGTAAGAGTTTCTTGCTGTGAAGAAGCCATATTTTTGAATGCATAAGCATTGTTTTTTACTTCATCTTCGCCAACAATTAAGATATAAGGAATATTTCTCTTGTTAGCATCTTTTAATTTTGATTTAAATGATTTATCTTCGTATGCAACTTCACAAGTAATGTTATTTTTTCTGAAATAGAAAAGAAGTTCCATACAATTTGCTTTTGTATCTCCTAATGGGATAATCATAAGGTCAATAGGAGAGAAGTTAAGGTCTAATAAGTTTTGATAATCTAAAATATCAAATATTCTAGTAAGTCCAATACTTATACCAACACCAGGAAGGTGTTTGTTAGTAAAGTAAGAAGCAAGATTGTCGTATCTACCACCACCACAAACAACTCCTAAGTTTTCATAACCTTTAAGTCTAATTTCAATTACTGTACCTGTGTAATAGTTTTGACCTCTGATAACGCCAAGCTTTAATACGTAACTATCTTCTGGAATTTGCATAGCTTTAAGGTAAGAATTTAATTCCTTAAGTTCGTTTACACCTTTAACATAAATTTCATTAGTAGAAAGGTTTTGTATTTTTTCAAGGATAGTATCAAAAGGGCCACATAAAGATGTTAATTCAACAAGTTTTGTTGTATTTTCTTTATCAACACCGATTTCAAGTAACATTTCTTTTAAATTTTCAACACCGATTTTGTCTATTTTGTCAAGAGCTGTTAATATGTCGTTTCTTTTTTCAACAAATCCTATATCTTCAATGTAGCCAAATAATATATTTCTATTAGATAACTCGATAATAGGTTCAAAGTTTAATTCTTCAAATATTTCGTAACCAACTTTGATACATTCAGAATCAGCGCAAATTGGTAAATTTTCATTTCCAATTATATCTATATCACATTGATAGATTTCTCTAAATCTACCTCTTTGAGGTTTTTCACCTCTAAAAACTTTTCCCATTTGGAATCTTCTATATGGAAAATTAAGTTTATCAAAGTTCATAGAAACAAATCTAGCAAGAGGAACAGTTAAATCATAACGCATACATATATCGGTTGAACCTTTTGTGAAATGATAAACTTCTTTGTCAATTTCTCCACCACTTTTTGCAAGTAATACTTCAGAAAGTTCAAGAATTGGGGTGTCAAGAGGGAGAAAAGAATTTTTTTCATATACTTTTCTAATTTTAGCCAACATGTTATCAAACACAATTTGTTTTTGTGGTTCAAGTTCCATAAATCCAGCTAATTTTCTTGGGGTAATTAGTTTATTATCCATAGTAGTTCTCCTTTAAAATTCAAGCATTTAATGACATTTTAAAACAAAATAATATGCATGTCAAGTAAATGGTTTGAATATAATAATCTATAAAAACATGTGGGACAAGTTATCCACATTTCAACAAATAAATAATTATGCAAAAGTGCTAATTTTTATACAATGCATAAAAAATGGGGAAAAAGTGGATAAAAATACATAAGTTATCCACATTTCCACATTCTTTATTCACAACATTCTATAAAATAGGGGTTCTGTGGACTTGTTCCTGTGGATAACTGTGCACAATTTTGTAATATTTTCAAAACTTTGTATGTTTATTCATTTTACAAAATTGTACAAATTGTATATAAATGTGTTTTTATACATTTTGTGTCTTTTCTTTTCTATAATTGTCTAAACTAGGTCTTTTAAGAACTTACTGATTTCACCTTCAAAAATATAGGTAAGTTTCATGGTTGCTCTTGTTGAAGCAATATACAATAAGTTCTTGTCTAGGTTTGAATTATAGTTTTTTTCGTCAACAAAAGGTACGATAACATGATAGAAATCAACACCTTTTGAATTTGCAATTGTTGTTATTGTTACATTATCTGGTATGTTGTGAAGATTTGTTTTAATCTTTTCTAGCATACCTTTATTTTTGCAAATGATTGCAACTTTTTTATTTTCATCTAAGTTATTGATGATTGATTGTAATGAAGATAAAGTGTTGTTTGAGTTTATAACTTCTACATTATCTCCATTTTGATTGAGATTTTCAATGTTTTCAATTCCTATCATCTTTTGTGTGAGTTTGGCAATTGGGAGAGAACAACGATAAGATTTGTTTAATATAAACAATCTAGCTTTTAAATACTCTTGTAAATTTAAAAGGTAAGAATCGTTTAATTGTTTTTCAAGACATTGATTTATATCTCCAAAATAAATTTTTGGACAATTCCAAATAAGTTCAAATAAATGAATTTGGCAAGGAGATAAGTCTTGCATTTCATCTATAATCATATATTTTGTATCATAAAAATTTTCTAGTCCTTCAAGTTCGTGTTTTAATATCAACATTGGGGCAATATCTTCATAGTTTATAAGATTTATTGTATTTAGTTTTTCATAAGACAAGAAGATATTATAAATTTCCTTTATGTCGCGAGTTACAAACATTGAATAAAGGACTGATTTGATTCTTTGTTTAATTCCTTCACCTACTTCGGGTGAAGTATGGAAGAATGTTAAAACATATTCGCTTATGTTATCTATTCTTTTGAAAACGCTAAGTTTTGAAAATTTATCAAAGAATAGATTTGCAATATCTTTTTCTAATATTGTTAATTTTCCAATTTTAATAGTTTTTGGAACAAAAAGTTTTGGAAGTTTATCTTTAATAAATTCTAATAGTTCATTTAAAAATTCAAAACTTGATTTTATAGCAATATAATTTAATTCATCTTGATTTGTTTTATCTAGAACTCTATTCAACATACTTTCTTTGTTTTCAAAGTAATTTAAGTATTTTGAAGCAATATTATCAAAAGTTGTTTGAATTGTGTTATCTTCACCAAGTAATGGCAAAATATCGCTAATATACTCAGAAAATAAATTTGATGGAGAAAGTATTAATATATCGTAGCTTTTCAAGAAATCTTTATGTTTATATAAAAGATAAGCAATTCTGTGAAGAGCAATTGATGTTTTTCCAGAGCCAGCAACACCTTGAACAATCCAATTTGAAAAATCATCACTACGAATTAATTCATTTTGTTCTTTTTGAATTGTTGCAACAATTTGTTTTAACTTGTTAGAAGAATCTTTTGCAAGTTCTTCTTGTAATATTTCATCACTAACATTAAAATCATTGTCAATAAAATATATAAGTTGTCCATTTTCAATTTTATATTGACGCTTTTTGGTTATTTCACCTTCTATTTTTCCAATAGGGGCAACATAAAAAGCGTTTCCTTTTGAAAAATCATAGAATAGTGAAGACATATCTGCTCTCCAGTCATAGACTAGGGGAGCACCTTCATTTTGGATATGTCCCATTCCAATATAATAAATATTATTTTCATTATTTTCAACAAAGTCAATACGACCAAAATAGGCAGAATTTTTCTGCCTATTTAATCTTATATTTAATAATTGTAATTGACTTAGATAATTTTCCTTTTCATTGATTTTATCATTAATGTTTGCTATTTCATCTTTGCTACCATTTATTTCATAATAATTCTCTGAAAAGTAAGCTTTTTGTTCTGAAATCTCTTCTTCAAAAATTTGTTTTTCTTGTTCTAACTTTTTTTCAATTTCTTTAATACAAGAATTAACTTTATTTAAATAAGAGTTTTCTTCTTTAAAGTCATTTATTTGCATAGTTACCTTTTATTCTTCATTTTATTCTTCATCAGAAGTATTGTTTTCATCAGAAACTTCAGTTACTACTTCTTCAGTAGTATTTTCTGTTACAGGAGTTTCATTTTCAACAGATGTTTCTTCTGTTTGATTTTCTTCAACTTGGTTTTCTTCAGTTTCATCTTCTTTTTCAGTTAAAGCCATACCAGTAATTTTTGAATTATCTCTAAGTTTCATAAGTCTTACACCTTGAGATACTCTTGAGAGTTTATTAACTGATTCAAGAGGGATTCTGATAATAACGCCATTGTCTGCAATTAAAAGAACGTCTTGGTTTTCAGATACTTGTTTAAGTCCAATAAGTTTTCCTGTTTTTTCGTTGAATATTCCAGCTTTAACACCAGAACCACCTCTTTGTTGAAGTCTATATTCATCAACAGAACATCTCTTACCATAACCATTTTCAGAAATTGTTATAATTTGAGAATTTGGAACAATAACAGCCATATCAACAAGGTAGTCATCTTCAGAGAGTTTCATACTCTTAACACCTTGAGAATCTCTACCAACTGCTCTTACATCTGTTTCACTGAATCTAATTGATTTACCATTTCTTGAGCAAACAAGGATATCATCATTTCCAGTAGTTGTTGAAACACTAATAAGTTCATCATTTTCTGTAAGTTTAATAGCAATTTTACCAACTTTTCTGATATTTTCATATTCAGCAAGAGAAGTCTTTTTGATAAGACCTTTTCTTGTTGCCATAATAAGATTACCTTCAAAAGATTCTTCTTGTTTAATAACAGTAGAAACTTTTTCTCCGTTTGATAATTGTAACAAGTTAACCATAGCTCTACCTTTTGCTTGTCTTTGAGCTTCTGGTATTTCATAAGCTTTTAAGCTATAAACTTTACCGAATGTTGTAAAGAACAATAATGTATCATGAGTATTAGCGACAAACATATTTTCAACAAAGTCTTCTTCTTTTGTTTTGTGGGCAGTAACACCAACACCACCTCTTCTTTGTGATCTATATTCATCAACAGACATTCTCTTGATATAACCTTGATGAGTCATTGAGATAACAACATCTTCTCTTTCGATTAAGTCTTCGATATCGATTCCACCAAGTTCAAGGCTGATTTCTGTTTTTCTATCATCGCCATAAGCATTCTTGATTTCTTCTAAGTTATCTCTGATAATTTGTAATACTCTTTCAGGTCTAGCTAAAATATCTTTTAAGTCAGCAATTCTAGCTTCAAGTTCAGCAAGTTCTTCTTTTAACTTATCAACTTCCAAACTAGTAAGTTTAGCAAGCTTCATATCAAGAATTGCATTTGCTTGAATATCATCAAGTTCAAAGTTTGAAGTTAATTGTAAAAGAGCATCTTGTCTATCTTTTGATTGTTTAATAATTCTAATAACTTCTTCAATATTTGCAAGAGCAATAACAAGACCTTTAACAATATGTTCTCTTTCTTCTGCTTTTCTAAGATCAAATTGTGTTTTTCTTGTTAAAACTTCTTTTTGATGTTCAAGGTAGTAATATAAGATTTCTTTTAAGTTTAAGATTTTTGGTTCTCCATTAACAAGAGCTAAAAGGATCATACCTGTACCTTGTTGGAGCATAGTTTGTTTATATAAAGTGTTCAAAACAACTTGAGCGTTTGCATCTTTTTTGATATCAACAACAATACGCATACCATCTCTATCACTTTCTTCTTTAATATCGCTGATGCCTTCAAGTTTTTTGTTTTTAACCATATCAGCCATTTGAATAATAAATCTAGCTTTATTTACTTGATAAGGAAGTTCAGTAATAATAATTCTTTGTCTTCCGTTTGGAGTATCTTCAATTTCAGCACGACCTCTAACTAAGATACCACCACGACCAGTTTTATAAGCATGTTTAACTGCTGTTCTACCCATAATAATTCCACCAGTTGGGAAGTCAGGGGCAGGGATATATTTTATAAGTTCATCAATATCAATATCAGGATTATCAATTAAAGCTTGAACACCTGAAATAACTTCTTTTAAGTTGTGAGGAGGAATGTTTGTTGCCATACCAACAGCAATACCATCAGCACCATTAACAAGAAGGTTAGGGAATTTTGCTGGCAAAACTCTAGGTTGCATTAAAGTGTCATCGAAGTTAGGATAAAAGTCAACAGTTTCGTTGTCTATATCTTCAAGCATCAATCCTGCAATTTTTGAAAGTCTTGCTTCTGTATATCTTTGTGCAGCTGGTGGATCACCATCGACAGAGCCGAAGTTTCCGTGACCATCAACAAGAGGATATCTTATTGTGAAATCTTGTGCAAGTCTAACAAGTGCATCGTAAACAGATGAGTCACCATGAGGGTGATATTTACCCATTACTTCACCGACAATTCTTGCAGATTTTTTATGTGGTTTGTCGCAGAAATTGTTAAGTTCACCCATACTAAAAAGTATTCTTCTGTGAACAGGTTTGAGACCATCTCTAACATCAGGGATAGCTCTTGAAACGTTAACAGCCATTGCATAAGAAATGAAAGATTTTTTCAATTCACCAACAACTTCAACCTTTTCAATTTTTTCATTGACAAATAAATCTTTTAAATTTTTATTATCGTCTTTTTTCATTTTTTCTTCCTTTTTTTATTGTTAAAATGATTTATTATTCAAAAACATATTCCCATATATTTTTGTATCTATCACCTCTTAAGTATTGATCATTATACTCTGGGATAGGTAGGGTGCAAATAAGTCTTGCACCAAGTTTTTCACAAACTCTTATACTAGCAAAATTGTCAGGATTGTTTGTGATAATAATTTTGTTAAATCCATTTTCTTTGAAAGGATTTTTTAATAATTTCACAGCTTCGCCAGCATATCCATTTCCACGATACTTTGGATCAATTGAATAACCAGTATTTCCACCATAAAAAAGATTTTCATTGAAACCAAGTCTTGCGTCAGTTTTTCCAACAACAATATCAGTTCCATGAAGGACTATATCAAAATAATAGGTGCTCACATATTTATCATTTTCTGATGCGTTGTAAATATTGGTGCAAATTAAATCAATATTTTTTCCTTCAATTTTTTTAAATTTTTTATTAATTTTTATAGTTTTTTGTGAAATTATTTTGTTATTTTTTTTCAATTCATTTTTATATAACTCATTTACTTTTTCAGGGTTAAAAATATCTTTAAGACATTCCAATTGAAAGAGAGCTTTTGCTATATCTTTTTGAATTTCATTTTCATTTTTATTTTCTAAATTAGCTAAATCACTAGTTAATTTATTAAAAGTTGTTACAGCATTTTTTATTTGAGTTTTTTCACCATTTAAGTAATTTAATTTTTTTGTAATTAAAGCTTTTTTCATTAAGGTTATTGAAGACCTCTAATTTTATTTGATTCTTGTTTTTTGTGTTTGTTATATTCTCTTACACTATCAAAAACTTTAACATCAAATTCTTCGCAACCAACGAATCTGCCATTTGTTTCTTTTGCTTTTTCATAGGCAACTTTTCTTGCAGTTCCAGGATACACGAAATATGAAGCTTGAGTTTTTTCTTCATAACATTTACTTAATGGATTAAACTCTTTCCATACAGGGCGATATACTTTCTTGCCTTTAAGGAATTTATGGTTTGTAACCATTCTAGGTTTTATGTTTTCAAGATCTTTGTCATCAAGAGAAAACAAATCTTTTTCTTCATTAGTTAAGGCATCATATAATTGTTTTGTTTTTGCATAATTTTGATATGAAAGATAATCTTCGTAATTATAAAAAACTTTCAAAAAACCTGTAGTAACTTTAGCTTCATTTTTTTTATTTTTTGCAGAACCTTCTTCAGCTACTTGTTTTGCATCTTCTTCTTTAGAGAAATAACCTAAAGGATAAAAGATATAGCCAGTACTGTTTATGTTTTCAATTCTTGCTTCTGCCTTGAAAAGTTTAAGCTTGTACATATCTTTTCTCCTTTTAAAGTTTTATTCCGTTATCGTTAATGCCAAGTAGTTGTTTTTGTTCTTTTGAAAATTTTGAAGCATATTGTTTTTTCTTTTTAAGTTCAGAGTCGTAATCTTCTTTTTTGTCAAAGATTTTTATCTTTACTTTTTTAACATAATTGTAAGGTTTCATAATACTTGAAGAATTAAGTTTTAAATAGTTTTTTGCATCTCTTTCTGACATAAAGAAACAATCACTTTTTGTTTGAATATTGTTCTCACTATCAATGTAAGCTAAACATGGTTTATATAAAAACTTTCTATTAATTAGCATAGGATCTTCAAGTATAACGGGAGAATGTTTTTTTGATAATCTTTCACTATCATAAATCTTTCTGTATTCTTTATAAGAATCATAGATTGTTAATTCTTCTTTTTCAAGATCAGAATAGTCAGCTTTATAAAAAATTAAACTATTTTGATCATGTCTAGATCTATCAAAAGGTTCGTGAGAAAGTTTTAATTTTATCATAATTTTCTCCTCGTCTTAAATATCTAATTCTGTTACAAGTGTTGCATTTTCTTCAATAAATGCTCTTCTAAGTTCAGGGTCTTCACCCATGAGTTGATTAAATAATTTATCAGCTTCGATTGCATCTTCCATAGTAATTTGAAGAAGAACTCTCTTTTCAGGATTCATAGTTGTTTCCCAAAATTGTTCAGCGTTCATTTCACCAAGACCTTTATATCTTTGGATTGATGTACCTTTCTTACCAAATTCTTCCAAGTTTTTATTTAATTCTTCATCAGAATAGAAGTAAGATTCTTCTTTTCCTCTTGTAAGTTTATAAAGAGGAGGTTGAGCTGCGTAAACATGACCATTTTCAATTAATGGACGCATGAAACGGAAGAAGAATGTAAGCATCAAAATTCTAATATGTGAACCATCGACGTCAGCATCGGTCATACATATAATTTTGTTGTAACGAAGTTTAGATTCGTCAAATTCATTTGATATACCAGCACCAAAAGCAGTTATCATACTTTTGATTTCAGCGTTTTCTAATATTTTATTTAATCTAGCTTTTTCAACGTTTAAAATTTTACCACGGAGAGGTAAGATTGCTTGGAATCTTCTATCTCTACCTTGTTTTGCAGTACCACCCGCAGAATCTCCTTCGACAAGATAAATTTCACAAATTGAAGGATCTTTTTCTGAACAGTCAGCAAGTTTACCTGGGAGAGTAGTTGATTCTAAAACACTCTTTCTTCTTGTTAATTCTCTAGCATTTCTTGCAGTATCTCTTGCTCTTTGAGCAGTAATACTTTTCAAGATTAATTCTTTTGCTTCGCTTGGGTGTTCTTCAAGGTAATCACCAAAACATTCTTGCATAGCTTTGTAAACAATGTTTCTCATTTCGCTATTACCAAGTTTTGTTTTTGTTTGACCTTCAAATTGAGGATTTCTAAGTTTAACAGAAATAACAGCTGTTATACCTTCTCTACAATCTTCACCAGAAAGTTTTTCTGAATCTTTAATTAATTTGTTTTTGATTGCATAATCATTGATGATTTTTGTAAGAGAGTTTTTGAAACCTTCAAGATGTGTTCCACCTTCTTGAGTGTTAATGTTGTTAGCATAAGTATTTATTGTTTCGCTATATCCATCATTGAATTGGAAACAAACTTCAATTTCGTTTTCAACTTCTCCATTTTCATTATGATTAAATTTATTGAAATAAACTGGATATGAAAGTATAGTTGTTCTTTCTTTGTTTAAGAAATCAACGAATTCAACAATTCCACCTTTAAATTCAAATTCATCTCTTCTTTCTCTGCCAGGTCTTTTATCTTCTAATGTGATAACAAGTCCTTTGTTTAAGAAGGCGATTTCTCTAAATCTATTTTTCAATGTATCATAATTAAATTCTGTAGTTTCAAAGATTGTATCATCAGGAAGGAAGGTGATTGTTGTACCTCTTCTTTCTGTTGTTCCAATAATTTTTAATGGTTCAACAGCAAATCCTCTTCTGAATTCAATGAAATAGTGATTTCCATTTTGATAAACATCAGCTTTCAAATTTGTTGATAATGCGTTAACGCAGGAAACACCAACACCGTGTAAACCACCAGAGATTTTATAACCTTCTCCACCGAATTTACCACCAGCATGAAGTTTTGTTAAAACAACTTCAACGGCACTCTTTCCTTCTTTTTCAATTATTCCAGTAGGAATACCTCTACCGTTATCGCTTACTTGACAAGAACCATCTTCGCAAAGAACTACATCAATTTTTGTACAGTATCCAGCAAGAGCTTCGTCAATTGAGTTGTCGACAACTTCGGTAACCAAATGGTGAAGACCATGTTCATCAGTTGAACCGATATACATACCTGGTCTTTTTCTAACAGGTTCAAGTCCTTCAAGAACTTGAATTTCAGTAGCATCATATTTTGTGCTTTTTGAGAGCATTTCGCTTTCGTCTTGTATATTTTCCATAATTTCCCCTTATATATAATATATATATTATTATATCATATATATATAGAAAAGAAAAGACTTTTAAATAAATTTTTTCTAATTTTTAATTTATTTATATAAATTAAAGACTATTGGAAAAACAGGGGTATAACATATAAAAATGCTTAATTTGTCTTATTTGGTTAAAAAAATAAAAAAACATCATATAGTTGATGTTTTTTATAAAAATTGTTCAAATTTCAATTTTATTATTTAAATTTAAATCGTTGAAAGGTGTAAAAGTAATTAAAATATAGAAGTGATAGTTAAGTGTTTTATTTTGTAATAATTTCCAAAATTGTTTTGATATGTTTGCTTTTGTGAGTAATTATTGAAATTTTGCCAATTGTTACTAAATCTTGATAATTAATCAAAATCAATCTTTTCTCGTCAAATTGCTATATTTTTAAGTGTTTTATTAGGTTGTTTTAGTTTTATAGCAACTTATTAAGTTTAAATGAGTAAAAAAAAATAAAAAGAAGTTTATATTTTCTTTTTATTAATAAGAAGGTGAAACCAATAGAGATATGTTAATAAAAATTATATTTCAATATTATATTTATCATCAATTAAAATATAGTTTAAATTATATTGTTTTGCAAGTTCCATTCTTTGAGAGTTGTCTTTTATGATTTCTTCTATGTCTAAACTATCTGAAATCCTATTTTCAATAATGTTGGCATAATTTTTTATATCTTCAAAATTTTTTCTTATATAATCTTCGGTCATTATAAGACAATAATATTTTATATTATTTAAATAAGTTTCATCAAAATCTTTTTTCCAGTTTGCAGGGATATAACAACCTTCAATAATTAGGTTTTGATTATTTTCAATTGCTGTTTTTATAATCTCACGAACAATGGGCCATAAATATGATGTTAAGTCGTTATCCTTGCTTAAGGGAGTTAAATCAGAATTTCCACTTCTAATTAAACCCATTTTTAAATGGTCAATAGATAAATATGGAAAATTATATTTTTCTAGTAATTTTTGAGCAAAGGCAGTTTTGCCAGTATGAGATGCACCTGTTATTAAATAAATCATAATCACTCCGTTAATATATTTTATAATAAATATTCCTAAAAGCACAATAAAAAAACCATAGTTTTTTCAACTATGGTTTAACTGGTTGCGGGAGTAGGATTTGAACCTACGATCTTTGGGTTATGAGCCCAACGAGTTGCCAACTTCTCCATCCCGCGATATAAAAGCATATTAATTATATGCTTTAATATTATGTTTGTCAAGTACTTTTTTAAAAATTTTTAAATTAAGAAAATGCAAGCATTTAAAATAATAAGAGCAACATATTGAAGAGCAATGTTTACACATTTAACTACAGGTTTATGTTCGAAGAGAGAAAGGAATACAGAAGCAATAATAAACACAGCAGAAAAAGCAAACAACAAGTTTATTATATTTAATCCACTAGTCAATATTAAAATACTTTCTGCAAGCATCAATGCTGCACCAAAGAAAACTAAGAATATTACAAGTAAATCAATTTTTGAATATTTGTCTGTATTAAACAAGAATGGTAAACTACAAGCAAGTCCAAGGAATAATGCAATTGGAAGAACCAAGAAATTGAAATTTACAAGGAATAATTCTGCACCAAAGAATGCAACAGTTGCAATGAATGAAGAAATTCCTGAAGTGAGAGAGGTTGCGTTTGGTTTAAAGACTTTAGTAACTTTTGCTTTCTCTTTCTTTTTAGATTTTTCATTTTCTTCTTCATTTTCAATTTCAGATTTTTCTTCTTTTTCTTCCTTTTCCTTTTTAGGTTTAGGTGGTTCGGTACTTATAAGTTTTTTGTAATCATGAATTTTAAGACTATAAATTGCAGTTCCAAGCAAGATATAAATAACGGTTGCAGAAATGTTATCATTAAAGTTTGCAGAAAAAAGACCAAGAGCCATAATTGCTACAAACGAAAGTCCTCTAAAAAGATATGAGGAATATTCATTTTTGCTTGAAAAAGATAAACAAGAACAAATACTTGTTGACAGTGCAATAACTATTAACATTATATAAGTAATCAATTTTATATCCATAGTTTACCTCACATATACATATATTATAATCAAAAATATAAAAAAAGCAAAACAAATAAAGAAAAAAAGAAATATCTTATTAGATATTCCTTTATTCTTCTTCAATTAATTGGCTAGGGTGCTTTTTAAAGAAGTCTTCTTTTTCTTTTAATTGCATAAGTTTATGATTTTCTTTAACATCAAAGAAGAAGTACAAGTCTTCAAAAATATAATCCCAGTTAAACATTTTGTCATTGAAACCAATATATTTTGCAACATTTTCTGTTCCTTTTGGAGCGATAGGGTGTAAGAGATAAGTTGCTGTTTTGATATATTCAAGAGTATTTGCAATTAAAGTTGCAATTTTTTCTTTTGTATCAGCTTCTCTGATTTCTTTAACAAAGTATTTATTTATATTTCTAACAAAAACGTCAACATTGTTTATTACTTGATGGAATTTTTTGTCAGCCATAAATTGTTCATAATTTAAGATTGTGTTTTTACATTCTTCCTTAATTTTTTCAGAGATTTCTCTAACAGGAACGATTCCATCAAGTTCGTTTTGTGCAGTATAGAAAACTGATCTTAAAACTCTATTGAAAACATTTGTGAGAAGATTTCCTTCTTTAAGGACAGGATCTGCTTCTTCTGGTTTTGCATTTGGATTTAATGGTTTTGGCATAAAAGAAACATTGTTGTTTCCAAGATTCATTCCAAGGAAATGCATTCTAAGTTGTTCAGGAGTATAGTAATTTAATAATTCTCTTGCCATAGGTGGTTTAAAAGCTCCAGAAGAACTTGCTTTAACATTAAGGTATAAAACATGTTTACTTGGAATAATATGAGTATTTCTAAGTTGACCTTCACTTGGATCTAAAGTAGGATTCTCTCCTTGAGTTGCAAGCCAAATAGCTTGTTGAGCAGGACCATAGAAATACAAGTTATCTTCACCAATAAATTGATAAATTTCAGCATCTTTACTAGCCCAATATTTTTTCCATTCATTTTCATCTTTTCCAATACTTTCAAGATATGTTTTTGTGAAGGAAATTGGAGCCCATAAACTTTCTGGCCATACATAGAAAGTTTGATTTTCAAGCCTTTCTAAAGTTGGGAAAGGAACTCCCCATTCAATATCACCAGATAATCTAAATGGAACTAAAGTTTTTCCAGTTCTGTATCTAATTTGATTTTGAGTTAAAACTTCACAAGCTTTTTCTCTATCTTCAAGTTTGTCAAAGAAAATTGTTAAGCTCGAAGCATTTGAATTTTCTTCTTTAACATGGAAATTTGGAATATTATTTTTAACTTCTTCAAATTTTTCAAGTTGGTCTTTTTTGATATAAATTTCAGGTTTCTTGAAAAATTCTTTTATTTCTTTTATCATAAAAGAACGAGTAGATTTATCTTTTGAAATATTATCAACCCATTGAGATAAAATATCTAAATAATTTTGTAAATTAAAATACCAATTTTCAATTTTAACAAGTTCAGGCTTTTCATGACTTAATGTTGATACAGGGTCAATAAGTTCAATAGGAGAATATTGATGTCCCAAATCACATTCATCAGCATAACCTTTTTCACTTTGACAATTTTCAATTGGACATTTTCCAATTACTTGTCTTCCGTTTAAAAGACAATTATATTTTTTATCAAAAAATTGAAAAGAACCAAGTTTTGAAAGTGTTTTATTATTATATAATTTTTCAACAAATTCTTTACTTGTTTCATTATGAATTTCACCAGCTCTACCAATACCTGATGCACCAAAAAGGTTGTGCATTATTTCAAAAGTTTCATAAGTATCTTTTTGAATTTCGTGATTTCTTTTAACGAATTCTGCTACATTTTCATCATTAATTTTTCCTTCATCTTTAAGTTTTCTATAACTTTCAATTGCAGGAGATCCATAGCAGTCTGTACCAGAAACAAATACAACATTATCTTTACCTAGTCTATCTCTTAAAAATCTTGCAAACACATCAGCATGAACCATGTATCCACCAAAATGAGCAAAGTGTAATTCTTTATTTCCATAAGGCATTCCACCTGTAACTACTGCTTTTTTTGGAAATGTTGGTCTAACTCTTTCTCTTTTAAAATTATTGTTATTCTCCATAGAATATTCCTCCAAAAATACTATTAAATTTTAATATTTTATATATAAAAAGTCAAGTGATTTAATAATTCTTAAAAGTAAAATAAAAACAAAAAGAATGAATAATAAAAAAACTTTAAAACGATACAACATTTTAAAGTTTTTTTTACTTTATTTCAAATAAGATAATTTATTTTTTATTCTGCTAAGTGCATTATCAACGCTCTTTTTGTTTAGATTAAGTTTAAAAGAAATTTCAGCATAAGTAAAACCTTGTAAGTATAAATTTAATATTTTTAATTCCATATCAGAAAGAGCATTTTTAATTTTTTCTTTTAGTTCATTAAAGTTTTCATTTGCTATCATTTTATCATCAGGGGACAATTTATTTGATTGTAAGAAAACTTCTTCATCAGAAGAATTATTATCTGATATTGAAGTAAAATTTATTGCTTCTGAAAGAGGTTTATTTTTTTGTGTTGAAGCATGTTTAATTGCTGTTTGAATTTGTCTTTTTATACACAAAGTTGCAAATGTTTTGAAAGAGGCATTTGAAACAATAGAAAAGTTTTTTATAGCTTTGTAAAGTCCTATCATTCCTTCTTGAATTAAGTCTTCAACATCTCCATCAATAAGGAAATAACTTCTACAAATTTGATTTACAGTTTCCTTAAAATTTTCAAATACTTTTTCTTCGGCTTGCTCATCACCTTGTTGAGCAAGCAAAACAAAATCTTCAATTTTATCCATTATTTATTACTTCTTTGTCTTAAAATTTCAAAAACAACAATTCCACATGCAACGCTTGCGTTTAATGAATTTACATTTCCACATAAAGGTAAAGTAACAATGCCATCACAATAAGTTCTAATAGAAGGTTTTACACCTTTACCTTCAGAACCAATAACAATAGCAATAGGACCTTTTAAGTCTTCATTATAAATTAAGTTTCCGCCAGTTTCAGCAGCATAAATCCAAACACCATTATCTTTTAAATAATCAATAGCTTCTTTAAGATTTACAACTTCAGCGATTTTCATATTTGCAATTGCACCAGCACTTGTTCTAATAACAGTTTCATTTACTTTGCAAGCTCTATTTTTTGGAAGGATAATTCCATGAACACCAGCGCATTCACAAGAACGAATAATTGCACCTAAATTATGAGGATCTTCAATTCCATCTAAAAGAACGATAAAAGGAGGGGTGTTTGAATCTTTTGCAAAATCCATTATCTCTTCAACAGTAGAATAACTAAAATCAACAACTTCAGCAATATATCCTTGATGATGAGAAGTTTTTGAAATTTTATCTAATGCAGATTTTGGCATATATTCAATTTTTAATCTAGCTTTGCTTGCCATATTTATAATTTCATCTTTTCTATTTGAGAAATTTTTATCTATTAAGAGTTTATTAATAGTAAGGTTAGAAACGATAGCTTCCCTTACTTGATTTCTTCCTTCTATTTGCATAATTTTCTCCTATTAAAAATTATATATTTTTTTTAAGATATAATCTAATCTATCTTTGTTTTCTAAAAGATATAAATATCCAACTAAAGCTTCAAACGATGTGGCTTTTTTATAATCTTCTTCACTAAAATTTTTTGCACAATGTTTTGACTTTGAATTTCTAGCTCTTCTTATTATTTCTTTTTCATCTTCATTTAATTCTTCATAAATAAGATCCAATGCTTGTGCTTGAGATTTTGCGTTACAAAATCTTGAAACTTCTTTATGATAATTTGCTTGTTTCAAAATTTGATTTTTTATAAAGTAGTCTCTTAAATATAATGTATGAACAGCATCTCCAACAAAAGCAATAGCAAGAGGAGACATTTGAGTAATTTCTTTTATAGTCATTTTTAAGCCTTTTAAAAAAGAGAAACTTAAAGTTTGATAGGTAAGTTTCTCTTTTAAGAATTATTTAGTTATTAAATCTGAATAAAACAACATCTCCGTCTTGCATAATGTATTCTTTACCTTCAATTCTAACTTTACCTTTTTCTTTTGCTTTATTGAAACTTCCAGCTTCAATTAAATCATCATAGGAAACTATTTCAGCTTTGATAAAACCTTTTTCAAAGTCTGTATGAATTTTTCCGGCAGCAGCAGGAGCTTTAGTTCCTTTTGTGATAGTCCACGCTCTAACTTCTTTTTCGCCAGCAGTCAAATAACTCATAAGGCCTAAAAGGTCATAACTTGATTTAACAAGTTTTTCAAGTCCACTTTCTTTTATTTTTAATTCTTCCTTAAACATTTCTCTTTCATCTTTTTCAAGACCAATAATTTCTTCTTCAATCTTTGCGCAAAGAGAAATCATGTTAGAATTGTTTTTTGTCGCATATTCTTTAACTTGCTCAACATATTTGTTAGTTCCTGTTTCAATATCGTTTTCACCGATATTAGCAACATAAATAACAGGTTTTGCAGTTAAAAGACAGAAATTTTTTATTATTTTTTGTTCATTTTCATCAAAATTTAATGATCTTGCTTGTCCATTGTTTTCAAGAACTTCTTTAACTCTTGAGAGTAATTCAACAGTAGGGGCAAGAGATTTATCACCTGTTTTAACAAGTTTTATATTTTTGTCTAAAAACTTTGTAACTTGTTCTAAATCAGAAATAGCAAGTTCCAAGTTTATTATTTCGATATCTCTGATAGGGTCAACTGTTCCGTTTACATGAATAATGTTTTCATTTTCAAAACATCTAACAACATGAACAATTGCATCAACTTCTCTGATATGACTTAGAAATTTATTTCCAAGTCCTTCGCCATGGCTAGCGCCAGCGACTAATCCTGCAATGTCAACAAATTCAATAGATGCAGGAGTAATTTTTTCTGTACTATAAAGAACGCCTAGTTTACCTAAGCGTTCATCAGGAACATCGACAATGCCGACATTCGGTTCTATAGTGCAGAATGGATAATTTGCACTTTCTGCTCCAGCTTCTGTTATAGCATTGAACAGGGTGCTCTTCCCAACATTAGGGAGTCCAACAACACCAATTTTCATAATTTTATTTATTCCTTATATTATTTGCCAAGTTCTGGGCCATCATTTTTCTTAGTAGTAGGTGGTTTATTATTGTCATCAAGATCAAGCATATCGTCTTCTTTAGTTTCGTCCTTAGTTTCATCATTGATTTCAAGGTTATCACCATTCAAGGTTCCTGCATTGATATTTTCAATCATATTAGGATCAATTCTAAGTCCATTTGAATTATCAATTGTAGGATTATCATCATGTTCATGATCATGTTCACTTGAATGGTCATGAGTATGTTCAATTTTATGTCCATGTTCAGTTGCAATTTCTTCATAATAATCTAATGCAGCTTGAATATCCATTATTTCTCTTCCTAATTTAGTGTAAGATTTCTCTAATTTAGATAATTCTTTAACATCGTCTTTAGAATAAGATAATTCAATAATTTCCTTGTAAAGCTTTTTCATTTGCTTTCTTTCTTTTCTAGAAAGAGAACCATCAGCTTCTTTAGCTTTTAATGCGTTATATTGTTCTGTTAATTTAGAAACTTTTTCGATAACTTCTTTACCTTGACTCTTTAAGTAAGATTGATCATTTTTAATTCTTTGAATTTTATTCTTTAAAGTTTCTTGTTTGCTAAGAATTTTATCTTTGTTCTTTTCAAGTTTAGCGCATTTGTCAATCATTTTATGAAGTTTTTTCTCAATTCTTTGTTCTTTAGTAGGAATTTTAAGATCATTCATTTCATTAATTAAACCAGCAACAGCGAAAAGACCAATAGTTGCAATTGAAAGGAATGCAGAAGCTGCAGGGAATATAGCACATGCTAAGATACAACATACAGCACCGAAAGCTAATACGCAAGCAATACCTGCTTTATTTTTATTAATACCATTTTTAATAGAGTCGCTAATTACTTCACCAAGAGTTTCTTTCAATGGGTTTCTTGGTTGTTTTGGTTTATAGTTATCTAATGGAGCTTCAACAGGTTTTGGGAAGTTAGGGTCGAGTTGTCCACCAGAACCACCAGAACCACCAGATCCACCAGATCCGCCAGATCCACCAGAACCACCACCAGGGCCTGGATCAACAATAGTACCGCCAGAACCACCAGATCCACCAGATCCGCCGCCAGATCCACCAGATCCGCCGCCAGATCCGCCGCCAGGGCCTGGATCACCGATATCTCCAGTTACTTCTTCAACTCTTTGTTTTCTAACAATACCGATTGTATCGTTATTGAAAGTATTTGTTTTACTACTATCTAAAGTTTTTTCTGTGCTATACTTAACACTATTTCCATCTAATACGCCTTTAACCTTTCCTAAACATTCAGGAGTAAGTCCAGCAGTAATAGAAATGTTAGCACGAGAAGAACCAGTTACAGTATCAAATTTAATTTTATTATCTTCAGAAATTACAACGTTTTCAAGGTCGAAGAAATCAACACCTTGTTTATGTCCATTGAAGTCTCTGATGTTTGCATACATACTTACTTTGCCATCGTGAACATACATATAAATGTCTTTAGGTTCTCCACCTTCATTAGCAAATCTATAAACAGTATGTTTGCCTTCTTTGTCTAAATTAACAGGTTGACCTTCAGGAGATGTAGTAGCAAGTGCAAGAAGAAGGTTTCTTGAAATAGGAGAATTTTTTACAACATTAGAATTGATATCTCTATATTCTCCATCTTTTAACACTTGAGAAGTAATATTTGAACCTTTATCTCCAGATAAAGCTCTTTGAGCAGCAGTTTGAGAAACTGATATATCAATTGTATTACCAGCATCAAGGGTAATAGCTTGATTTGCATTCTTATCTTCAATAGTAATACCATTTCTACCAAATACGATAGATGAAGCACCACCATTTAAAGCAACACGCAAAGAACCATCAGTTTGAACCATTGAAGCTTTATCAACTTCAATAGATTCACCATTTAAGATTCTATCAACAATTCCATCAATATTAGGGTTTCCTGTTTTTTCTAAACTTTCAAATTTAGATCTGAAAGATTCAGGAATATTTAAATTAAGTTTTTGAGTTTCTTTATTTTCAGTAACAGTAGCGATTGGGCTATTTTTAATACTGAATTTAAACATTTCATTTTTTGCTCTAGGGGTATAAACAGAAACCTTTTGAGGATTTTCAACATCTTTATAAACAGGTTTGCCGTTTTCATCAATTTTTTCAATTACTTTATCATGAATCAAGAAAGTAGCTTTTGTAACTTTGCTTGAACCAGCAGTAGCTAATTGTTCATTAAATTTTTGATCTTTTGCTACTTTTCCTTCAACAATAACTTTTTGTTTTTCTTCTGTAGCAACAATTTCATCATTCTTTTGTTCTTGTCTTTGAAGACCTGTAGCTTTATTATCAAAAGTATTTGTTTCGCTGGCATCGATACCTTTTCCATCTTTCAAATACTCTATACCATTATCTTCAATAAATTTAGTAAGAGATGTAAGAGTTGCTGGGTCAATGTTTGCAGTTAATGCAAGGTTACCTTTACCAGAACGTGTATTTGTTTTAATTGTATCAATTTTTAAACGATTATCTTCAGAGATAATTCTTTCAATAGGGAAGAATCCTGTTGAAACATTGTCATGGCCTTTGTAATCTTTAATATTTGCATAAATATGCCAAGTACCATTTTGTTTCATTAATATAATAGATTTAGGATTTCCACCTGGGTTAGGGAATGTTGCAATTTGATTTTCGCCCATTGTAGTTACATGTGGAGCATCTTTTGGATGTGTTTTAGCAAGAGCTAAAGCTGTATTTTGCATAAATTGTGAGTGAGTAATTGGTTTTGAGCGAACATTTTGATAATTTCCGTTTTTATCAACTGATTGAACTGTGATATTTGCATTTTCTCCAGAGAATGCTCTTTCAAGAGCTGATCTTGAAATTGTGATATCAATATTCTTTTCAGAAGGAACGAATACTTTGCTTTCTGGTTTTTCTTTATCTTCAATTGTTACACCTTCTTTTCCGAAAGTAATTGAAGCACCAGAATCTAATGTAACGTGGATATTGCCTTGTTTATCAACAATCGCTGCATGGTCAATAGGAAGGTTTCCACCATTTGCAATTATATCAAGAACAGAATCAACTTTTTCGTTACCTGTTTTTGCAACGTTTTTGAATTGTGTAGATAAATTTTCGTTAATTTTTAAACTTAAGTTATCTTTACCAGTAACTTCTGCAAGAACATTTCCTCCAGAAGTGAATTTAAACATTGTATTATTTTTTTCAGCATTGTTTAAAATAGAGATTTTTTGTGGATTACCATCATCTTGAAGTTTACCATCTGCATCTAAAACTTGATTACGGATAAGAAAACTTGCTGTTTTGTTGGTAACACGAATTTCGCTATTTCCTGATTTATTTTTTTGAATATCTGAAATAGTTGTATTATTTGGAGGGGTAGGTTCTCCACTTTTTCCAGTAGGATTTCCTCCATTATTACCATTTGGAGGTACAACAGGATTTCCTGTTACGCCATTATTATTTTCAGAAGCTTTAGGAGTTTTCTTTGTTGCTCCTTGAACTGGTTTAGGATCTGTTGTTTGAGTAGGTTTTTTTGGAGTAGGATTTGGTTTCTTCTCTGTTTCAGCTGGACCTTTTTCAGGTTTCTTAGCAGGAGTACCAGATTCTTCTTCAGGACCTTTCTTTGAATCGTTACCAGTTGGTTTTTTAACTTCTGCAGGTTTTTTAGGTGTGTTATTATTTTCTTCTTCAGGACCTTTCTTTGATTTAGGGTCTACAGTAGGTTCCTTTTTTGCTGCAGGTTTTTTAGGAGGTGTAGTATCTCCACTTTTTTCTGCAGGAGTATTTTTTATTGGGGTGGCAGTAGTACCACTTTTTTCTGCAGGAGCTTTTTTAGTTTCTTTTGGTAATTTATCAACATCGATACTATGAACTACCAATGGTTTGTTTTCATTCTTTTTATCTAAACCACTAATGAAAGGTAAATTTTTGATTTGGTCGTGAGAAAGTTCAACGCCTTTTGGTAAGATAAAAGCATGATAAACATAGTTACCAGTTCTTGGATCATTACCGTAACATTTACCGATATATGTAGCTTTAACAACATATTGTCTTCCATCAGGAAGTTTTGATGTTATAACTCTATAAGGTGCCTTTTCAGGTGTTTTACGGAAATCGACATCTGCTTTTTCGTTAAGAGCATTAAGAGTAGATGTAGCAACGATTTCAACCTTATGTGATTGTAATTCAGGAACAAATTCATAATCTCTTTCCCTGAGTTTCTTTGTGAAGATGTTAGGTTTAGCACCTTCTTTTGGTCTTTTTACTTGTTTAAATACATCTTCTGAAAGTTCAGTAATAGCTTTGTCATCTATTTGACGAGTAAAGATTTGAGCTACTCTATGGATATAGTGATAAGCTTGAGAATCTTCGGCATTTTTAATGTCGAAACCTTCAGAATTAGCAACAACGCCAAACGAACTACCATTATTTGGGTCGGTTGTATGTACAAACTGTTCAACTTTTTTTCCGTTTAATTCCATTTAAACCTCCTATTATGGTCATATTTTATCATACCTATCGAAAAATGTCAATACTGTATATATAAATATATTTTAACCATATTTAATAATAGTTAATAGTATAAAATAGTATATTTTTAAAATAATCTTTAATAATTTATCGTAAAGGTGTTGTATTTTTTCTAAAAATTTGTTAAACTTATAAAGTTTAAAAAAGCAAAATTTTTAAAAATTTTAACTAGGAGAATAAAATGGGACTTTTTTTTAATGAGAATAAATCTCAAATTAAGAAATTAAAGAAAATTGCTGATCAAGTAGTCGCTTTAGAAGATAAATATAAAGCCATGAGCGATGAAGAATTAAAAGAATCAACTGCTAAACTTAAAGAAAGATTAAAAAATGGTGAAACTCTAGATGATATTTTACCAGATGCTTATGCAACTATCAGAGAAGCTTCTGATAGAGTGTTGAATATGAGACACTTCTATGTTCAAATTTTAGGTGGCATTGCTTTACACCAAGGTAGAATTGCAGAAATGGCAACAGGTGAAGGTAAAACTTTAGTTGCAACATTGCCGGCATATCTTAATGCTCTTACAGAAAAGGGTGTTCATGTTGTTACTGTCAATGAATACTTGGCAAAAAGAGACGCTGAGTGGATGGGTAAAGTGTTTAAGTTCTTAGGTTTATCTGTTGGTGTGTCTATTTCAAAAATGAATGAAAAGGCAAAAAGAGATGCTTATAATTGTGATATCACTTATTGTACAAACAACGAATTAGGTTTTGATTATCTTAGAGATAACATGACAGATTCAAAAGATAGAAGATTGCAAAGAGGTAGACCTTTTGCAATTCTTGATGAAGTTGATAGTATTTTAATTGATGAAGCAAGAACTCCTCTTATTATTAGTGGACAAGGTGTAAAATCAAGCGAACGTTATCTTGCTGCTGACAAGTTTGCAAAAAGTTTGAGAGCAACAAAAGATGAAGATATTGAAATAGATATAAAAACAAAAGCTATCAATTTATCAGAAACAGGTATAACAAAAGCAGAACAATTCTTTAAAATAGAAAATCTTGCTGATGTAAATCATGTTGAATTAAACCATTATATCAACAATGCTTTAAAAGCAAATTACATTATGATACAAGACCAAAACTATATCGTTGAAAATGGCGAAGTTATCATTGTTGATGAATTTACAGGAAGATTAATGCCAGGAAGAAGATTTAATGATGGTCTTCACCAAGCTATTGAAGCAAAAGAGGGTGTAAAAGTTAAAGATGAAAATAGAACTCTTGCTACAATTACATTCCAAAATTATTTTAGAACTTATGGTAAACTTTCAGGAATGACTGGTACTGCTAAAACTGAAGAAGAAGAATTTAGAACAATTTATAATCTTGACGTTGTTAAAATTCCTTCAAATCTTCCAAATATCAGAATTGATGAACCAGATATTGTATTTACAACTATGAAAGGTAAAATCAATGCTATTGTTGAAGAAATTAAGAAAATCAGCGAAACTGGTCGTCCAATCTTGATTGGTACAACAACAATCGAAAAATCAGAAGAACTTTCAAGAGCTTTGAAAGCTGCACATATAAAACATAATGTTTTGAATGCTAAAAATCATGAAATGGAAAGTGAAATTGTTGCACAAGCAGGAAGAATAAATGCTGTTACTATTGCAACAAATATGGCTGGTCGTGGTACCGATATTTTACTTGGTGGAAATCCAGAATTCATGGCAAAAAGAAAAATGAAAGATGAAGGATTTACAGACGAACAAATTTCATATGCAACAGCATTTAATACAATTGATAATGAAGAATTAAATAAAGCTAGAGCAAGATATAAAGAACTTTATAAATTATATAAAATAACAACTGATGCTGAAAAAGATGAAGTTAGAAAATTAGGTGGACTTCATATTATTGGAACAGAAAGACATGAATCAAGAAGAATTGACAATCAGCTTAGAGGTAGAGCATCAAGACAAGGAGACCCTGGTTCAACAGTTTTCTTCTTATCTTTAGAAGATGATTTGCTCAAGAGATTCGGTGGTGAAAAACTTCAAAGAGTTGCAACTTTCTTTAAGTTTGATGAAAATTCTCCAATTCAATTAAAAATACTTTCAAGACAAATTGAAGGGGCTCAAAAGAAAATTGAAGCACAAAACTTTGGAACAAGAAAATATGTTCTTCAACTTGATAATGTTTTAAACGCACAAAGAGAACTTATTTATAAACAAAGAAACAAAGTTTTAGATGGATATGAAGTTCATAAACAAGTTCTTTCATATTTCCCAGAATATATTAACTCAATTGTTGAAAAAGTTGTTTCAGATGATAAACCATATTATGAATGGGATTTAGAAAAAATTAATACAGAACTTGAAAAGAGTTTAATTGAAAAAGGAACTAATCTTATTACTGAAAAATTTGTTGAAGAATGTGACGTTGCAGACCTTGAAGAAAAAGTATTAGATTATGTTATTAAAAAGTACGAAAAGAAAATTGAAGAAGCTGAAAAATTAGGTGTTGATTTTGAAGAAATTGAAAAACTTGTTTTATTAAAAGTTGTTGATTCACATTGGAAAAATCATATTGATGATATGCAACTTATGAAGAATGAAATTTACTTAAGAAGTTTCAGTGGTCAAGATCCAATCCTCTCATACAAACAAGATGCATATGAAATGTATAACCAAATGATTGATAAGATAAGACAAACTGTAAGTATGATCGTATTAAAAACAAGATTAGAAGTTAAAGAACAAGCTAATCCATATGAATACAAAAATATTCAAGCAACCACATATGATCCAACACAATCACCAACAAAAAAAGGTGAAGAAATAAAGAAGCCAGAAGCAAAAAAAAAAGTCATACAACAAACTATTGTAAATGATAGTAAAGTTGGAAGAAATGAACCATGTCCATGTGGAAGTGGAAAAAAATTTAAGAAATGTTGTGGGGTGGAAAAATGACAGAAATAAATAAAAATTATGATAATTGGTTAGAAATTTTTGATAAAAAACAAAAAAAGTTATATTTTTCATTAAGTGAAGAAGAAAAAGTTGAATCTTTTGAAAAAAAATTAAAATTTGGTACTGCTGGAATTAGAGGTACAGAAGGACTTGGAACAGGTCATATGAATGAACAAACTGTTTATCAAGTTGCTGTTGGAATAAAAGAATATTTAGTAAAAAATTTTGAAAAACCAAGAGTAATTATTGGTTATGATACAAGACTTAATAGCAAGAAATATGAAGAGATTTTTAAGCGTGTTTTGTCTAGTTCAAATGTTGAAGTTTTTTGTAATAAATCATATTCTCCAACATCATTAATTACTTTTTCAGTTAAGTATTTAAAACTTGATTTAGGTATAGTGGTTACATCATCACATAACCCTAAAGAATACAATGGAATAAAGATCGTAAATGGTGATGGAATTCAAATTGATAATAAAGTTGCAGACAAGATTGCAAAAGAAATTGATAAGGTTCAATTACCTACTTTGATAGAAGAAAAAATCAACAAAAATTACATTTACAAATTCCCAAAATCAACTTTCACAGCTTTTGAAAGTATGGTAAAAAATTGTGGTGTAAACAACCAAGAAAAAGTATTAAATATAACATATACTTCTTTGAATGGAACTGGTATTGATTACACTCCAAAATATTTAAAAGATGCAGGATTTTTAAATATAAAAATTCCAAAAATTCAAGCAAAAATTGATCCAACATTTAAGACTTGTACTTACCCAAATCCAGAGTTTATTGAACCATATGGAGAAGCATTAAAAATCTCTGATGAAAGTGATATTATTGTTGCTAATGATCCTGATGCAGATAGACTTGGAATTATGGCAAGAAAAGATGGAGAATTTAAACTCTTAAATGGTAACGAAGTTGGTATAATTTTCACTTATTATTATCTTACTCAAAGAGAGAGAAAATTTGGTGATTATATTGTTTCAACTGTTGTTACTTCTCCAACAATGAGACTTATGGCAAAACACTTTAAAGTTAAAATTTTTGAAACATTAACAGGGTTTAAAAATATAGGAAAAAAGGTTCAAGAACAAGAATTAAAGAATAATAGTTTGGTTGTTGCTTTTGAAGAAAGTTGTGGATATGTTCTTAGTAATAAATTAAGAGATAAAGATGGAATTTCAGGTGCATATTTAATGTGTGAAATTGCCAACTACTTAAAACTCCAAGATAAAACATTGTTTGATTATTTAGATGAAATTTATGAACAAGTTGGGGGATATGATGACCTTGCTTCAAGCATAAAATTTAATTCAATGGATGAAATGGACGGAGTTATCAATAACATCAGAAAGAAACTTCCAAAGAAGATTGGTAGCAAGAAAATAACAAAAGTTATTGACTATTCAAAAGATGTTAAAAAAGAATTAACTGCAAACTTTATTGAATTCCAATTTGGTGATGATAGAATTATTGTTAGACCAAGTGGAACAGAACCAAAAATTAAATTCTACTGTAACTTCAAAAAGGGTAAGAAATCTCTTGTTGAAGCTACAAAATGTATTGAAGATACAAAAGCATTAATTCAAAGTTTGATTTAATTTAATAAAAAAGGATTTCAGAAATGAAATCTTTTTTTGTTATATATATTTATATAATTAATATTAATTTAAATAAAATACTTGATTTTTTTTGTTAATTGTGGTATATTTACATCTAGCAGTTAAAAACTGTCCTTGTTCTCGTGTAAAATGAGAACCATTAGTCCAAAAGGAGGTAAATTAAGGTATGAATAAGTATGAACTTCTTTATATCATATCAAGCACAGTAGCTGAAGACGCTAGAGAAGCTTTAATTGAAAAATATAAAAGCTATGTTGAAAGCCACAATGGTACTGTTGAAGGTATTGATAAATGGGGAATGAAAAAGTTTGCTTATCCAATCGACTTCAAAAATGAAGGTTTCTATGTTCTTATGAATGTAACTCTTGCTCCAGAAGAAGTTGAAGAAATGAATAAACAAATGAATCTTAACGAAAGTATTGTTCGCCAAATTTTCGTAAAAAAATAATTAGGAGAGTAAATAATGAATAAAGTTATTTTGATAGGAAACTTAACAAAAGATCCTGAATTACAAACTACAACAGGCGGTATTGCCGTTTGTAGATTTACTCTTGCTGTTCAAAGAAGATTTCAAAATTCTGAAGGACAAAGAGATGTTGATTTCTTAAATATTGTTGTTTGGAGAAATCAAGCAGAAAATTGTCATAAATTTTTAAAGAAAGGTTCTAAATGTGCTATTGTAGGAAAAATTCAAGTTTCTTCTTATGAAGCTCAAGATGGAACAAAAAGATATGCGACTGATATTGTTGCTGATGAAGTTGAATTTATTGGTTCAAGACAAAATGATGACTCAGCGAGTGATTATTCTCAACCAAAAGAAACTTCTGAACTTGAACCTATTGATGACGATAGTCTTCCATTCTAATTCAAGTTTATTAAAATTTTTTAAAAGGAGATAACTATGACTGAAGTTAAAGCCGAGGAAAAAGTAGTTAAAAAATTTCGTAAACCTGCAAAGAAAAAAGTTTGTGCTTTTTGCGTTTCAAACGAAACTATTGACTATAAAGATGTTGCTAAGATTAGAAAATATATAACTGAAAAAGGTAAGATTTTGCCAAGAAGACAAACAGGTGTTTGTTCTCAACATCAAAGAGAATTATCTAATGCTATCAAAAGAGCTAGAAACATGGCACTTCTTCCTTACGTTGGAGATTAAGAAAAGGAGTTAATAATGAGAAAAGATATTCATCCAGATTATCATGAAGTTACAGTTGTTTGTGCTTGTGGAAATACTTTCCAAACAAGATCAACTGTTAAAGGTGATACATTAAAGATTGATATTTGCAATAAATGCCACCCATTCTTCACAGGTAAAAAGAAAGTTGTTGATGCTAGTGGTAATGTTGAAAAATTCAAGAAAAAATATAATATTGCTGATTAATAAAAATGGCTTATGCCATTTTTTTTATTTTCTTTATATAAATTTAAGTTTTAGTCAATAATAAATTTATGAAAATAAAAGTTATCCCTTGTTTGTATGGTAGTATGGTTTATGGAGAAAATAAAATGTCTCTTGCAACTGTTGAAAAAAATGGTGGTAAAAAAGTTATAAGCAATGAAACAAAAAATAAAATAATTTTTCATGATATTCCATTTGTTAGGGGAATTGAATATTTCTTTTGCGGAATTTTTGCAATTTTTTGCGGTTTAAATTATACATCAAATTTAACAAAAAGTAATAATAAAAACATATTCGACAAAGTTTCAAAGAATCTTGGAATATCAAAATTTCCTATCGTTATGACAATTGTAGGTTCTATTTCAATAATAATATCAGCATTACTTTTAGGAATTTTGCCAGGAAAGATAGGTTATTTGATAGTAGGAAGAAATGGTAATTTTTTCATTAGGAATTTAGTGATTGCATTATTAAAAATTTTTTGTTTTTTTCTTTTGCTTGGATCTATAAAACTTATTCCACAAATGCAACAATTTTATAGATTTAATGCGGGAAGTAATTATATAATTTTAAATAGAAATAATATAAAGAGAAATAAGAAAGGAAATTATCATTATTCGCTAAATATTTTAAATTTCATTGTTTTTGCTTTTATATTAGATTTTTTTATGGTAACATTAATTGCAGTTAGCATAAGTATATTTTGGAATTTTATAATAAATTTACTTATTTACTTTTTGTCAATTAGTTTGGCTTATGAAATTTTATATTTAGTTTCAAAAAATAAATTTGCACAAAAATTTGTTGTAATCACATCATTTTTTGTTACAAATAAACCAACAACAACTCATGAAGAAATATCTTATGTTGCACTAACAGAACTTGAACTTATGTTAACACAAAAAGGAAGAAAATTAATGGAAGAAAATGATAAAAATAAAATACCTTTTTCCTCTCTTTATGCAGAAGTAAAAACAAAACTTGCAAAAGCTGGAAAGGTGGATATTAGTGATGTTGATTGGATTATTGCTACTATTTTAAACAAAAATAGAACTGAAATAAAGTTGCTTCAAACAGTAAGTGAAAAAGATTATAATGAAATAATAAAAGCAACAAACAGAAGAATTAATGGAGAACCATTATCTAATATTTTTGGATTTGTAGATTTTTACGGGTTAAGATTTGATGTAAATAAAAATGTTTTATCACCTAGAATGGAAACGGAACTTCTGGTTGAAAGAGTAATAAGTTTAGCTGATGAATTTAAGAAACCAGTTATTTTAGATTTATGTACAGGTAGTGGGGCTATTGCAATTTCAGTTGCAAAAAATATTGATGCAAAAGTTGTGGGAAGTGATTATTCAAAACCAGCTCTTTTGGTAGCAGAAAGAAATGCTAAAAAAAATAATGTAAATGTTGAATTTTTATATTCAAACTTGTTTGAAAACTTGAAAAAGAGAAAAAAGTTTGATATAATAGTGTCGAATCCGCCATATATAAAATCAAAGGATATAAAAAAACTTGATGTTGAAGTTAAGGATTATGATCCTATCATGGCTCTTGATGGAGGAGAAGATGGCTTTGATTTTTATAGGGAAATAGTAGCAAAATCAAAAAACTTCTTGAACAATAAAGGGTATCTTATCTTTGAAATTGGAAAAGGACAAGGACAAGAATTGAAAAGGATTATGAAGGAAAATGGTTTTGTGGAAGTCGTTGGATTTAAAGATTATAATAAAATAGAAAGGATTATTTGTGGAAAATACAGTAAATGAAATACTTGAAAAGATTAGATTAATAAATTTGAAGTATAATGAATTAACAGAACAAATTATGGATCCAAATGTGATTGCTGATAATAAACTTTTCAAAAAAGTTGTAAAAGAAAGAAGTTCAATCGAAGATGTTGCAAATGCATATTTGGATCTTGATAAGCTTGTTAAGGATAAAGCAAGTTGTGAAGAAGATTTAAAAAATGAACAAGACAATGAACTTCGTTCTATGTTTCAAGATGAAATATATAATTTAGATAAAAAGATTAATGACCTTGTTGAAGAAGTAAAAATTATGTTACTTCCAAAAGATGAAAATGATGATAACAACGTTATTATTGAAATTCGTGCAGCAGCAGGTGGCGAAGAATCTGCATTATTTTGTTTAGAACTTACAAGAATGTATCAAAGATATGCTGAAAAAAGAAGATGGAAAGTTGAAGTTTTGGATACTTCTGAAACAGAAATCGGTGGTATAAAAGAAATTACTTTTATGATTAAAGGTAAAGGTGCTTATTCAAGATTAAAGTTTGAAAGTGGTGTTCATAGAGTACAAAGAGTTCCTGAAACAGAATCTCAAGGAAGAATACATACTTCAACATCAACAGTTGCTGTTTTACCAGAAGTTGAAGATATTGATTTTGAAATTTTAGATACAGATTTAAAAATTGATACTTATAGAAGTGGTGGAGCAGGTGGACAACACGTAAATAAAACAGAATCTGCTATAAGAATTACTCATATGCCAACAGGAATGGTTGTAACTTGTCAAGATGAAAGATCACAACTTAAAAATAAAGAAAAAGCAATGAACATCTTAAAATCAAAATTGTATGATTTCTATAAGCAACAAAGAGATGAGGAGTATGATAAAGATAGAAAAACTCAAGTAGGTAGTGGAAATAGAAACGAAAGAATAAGAACTTATAATTATCCACAAGGTAGAGTTTCTGACCATAGAATAAATCTCACATCTTACAACCTTGAAGGGGTGCTTAATGGGGATATAGATATGTTTATTGATGCTTTGATTATTAAAGATAGAGAAGAAAAAATTGCAAATTCATAAAAATAGAAAATAGAAGAAATATATTCTTCTATTTTTTTATATTTTTAATATAAATGTAAATATAAATGTATTAAGAGGGAAGAGTATTGCATAAAAAAGATTGTACAAATTTGTACAATCTTTTATTTTTATTAATCAAGATATCATCTCAATAAGGTAAGAGCACCACGAATCATTTGTTCTCCTTCTTCCCCACCTTCTGTTGACATTGAATCTGTAACGAATGCTTTTAAGATAAGTGGTAAGATTTCGTTGAAGAACAAGATAAGAGCAATAGCTACAACAACAGCAACGATTGTGTTAATCATTCTCTTTTTAGCTTCTTCTCTCTTTTCTGTAGTATCTGCTTTAGCCATAGAAATTCCAAGGAAAATTGCATAAACAGCACCAGCAGCACCAGTAATAGCTAAAATAGCATAAAGAACTGGATATAAAACTTCAAAGAATTTTTCAAGCCATTGAGTTTCATTGCCACTTTCTTGAACGAATTTTGTCCAAGCATTCAATATGGTAGAAATTGTGTTCATAATGATACCTCCCATTTTTTATTTAACAAAAAGACCTAAAAGAATTCCAAATCTTTTCTATTACATTAGTATAATACCATATTAAAAAAATATTTACAACTAATTTTAAACAAAAAATTAAAAAATATATAATATATTTTATTTTTCTCTTATTTTTATATATTTATGTAAAATAAAAAATCCCTAAAAAAAGGGATTTTTATTAAAATAATCTATTTCCACAGCAATTGTTGCAACCACAAGTGTTAGGTGGATATTGTGAAAAATTATTATTATTTGACAGTGCAAGCAATAATATTAAGAGTATATTTGTATTAGTAGCAAGATTTGTGTCGGTAGCAGATGAGAAAACAGAAAGCAACAATACAAGTAGTATATCTTGTGACATTAAATAGACCTCCTTTCAACAAAATATTTTTTTCTTTGATTTTAAATCTCAAAATATTACAAAAATATCTTTTGATTTTTTCTCATTTGTTTTTTAAAATAATCTCGTACATATTTTCACATGATTATATATGATAGTTTTTTACAATTTGTTAATAAAAGGAGAAAATAATGGAAGGGAGATATTTGTTATTAAATGAACGTAATAAACATGAAGTATTAACTATGTTGCCACAAGATAGTGATGTTATGAAACTTGCAGATTATTTTTCCAATTTTTCAGATTCGACTAGAATAAAGATTTTGTCCTGTCTATCTCTTACTGATATGTGTGTAAATGATCTTTCAAAAATATTAGGGTTAAATCAGACAACGGTAAGTCATCAATTAAAAATATTAAAAGATCAAAAACTTGTTACATATCGTAGAGAAGGGAAAATACTTGTATATTCATTAACAAGTTCAAATATAAATGAAATGATGATGTATGCAATAAATGTTATTTAGTATTATGAAAAGTTTGACAAGAAGATATAAATTATGTAATAATTTTATTATGGATTTTATTGAAGAAAGCAAAAAAAGATTATTACTTCATTCATGTTGTGGACCATGTTCAACAGTTGTTATAGAAAGATTAATGCCATTGTATGATGTTACATTGTTTTTTTATAATCCAAACATATATCCTTTTGAAGAATATGAAAAAAGAAAAAATGAACAAAAAAAGGTGTGTGAAAATTTAGGTATTGGATTTGTTGAAGGAAAGTATAATGATGAAGAATATTATACTTTTGTTAATGGACTTGAAAATGAAAGAGAAGGTGGCGCAAGATGCACAAAGTGCTTTGAGTTTAGACTTAAAGAAACTGCACAATTCGCAAATGAAAACAATTTTGATTTGTTTACAACAACACTTTCAGTAAGTCCTCATAAAAATTCATTAATAATAAATCAAGTTGGAAGAGATATCTCTCAAAAGTTAAATATTTATTTTTTGCAAGAGAGTTTTAAAAAGAAAGATGGTTACAAAAGAAGTATAGAACTTTCAAAAGAATTTGATTTATATAGACAAAATTATTGTGGTTGTAAGTATTCATTAAGATAATAGAGGTAAAAGTGCAAGAATATAATGTTGAAGATTTCATTATAGATGAAAAGAAAAATAAAAATACAGAGAACAAAAATAAAGCTTATTTGGCTTTTAATATCGTAATTTATGTTCTTATATTTTTCTTCGCTCTATTTTTGGGTTGGTATGCTTATTTCAAACTTTCTCATGAATATTATGCAATTTCAGGTGAATCAATGATTCCTACATTAAACGAAAGTGGAATGGATACTGATGGTGTGTTTATAAATAAATGGGAAAAAGGCAAAATCGGTGATGTTGTTATTTTAGGAAGAGAAGAAGATCAAAGACCAATAATAAAAAGAATAATTGCTACAGAAGGAGATCTTGTTACAATAAAAATTTCAAAACAAGATAACAATTATCATGTTTATAGAATTGCAAAAGGTACAAACTTAAAAAAGATAAAAGATGAAGAAAAATTTAGATTAGATGAAGATTATATAAATTCATATACAGCATGGACAATAAGTGTGCCTACACATTCAGAATGGAAAAATGAAAATATAATTTCATATGAAAAAGATTTTTATAGAACTTTTATTAATAGTAGCGGTGATTATAAAACTTGGATATCAGGAAGTGGAACTACATATATTTATGTACCAAAAGGAGAAATATTTTTCTTAGGTGATAATAGGGATAAAAGTTCAGATTCACGTAGTAATGGTACAGAGAAAAAAGAAGATATATTAGGTAAGGTTGATATTATAATTAAAAACGTAAAAGAAAGAAATAAATTCTCAAGTGTGCTCTCATATTATTACAAAAAAGTTGAAAAATTCTTTGCTAGATAATTTTATAAAATTTATTTGCAAAGATAGGATATTTATGTTATCATGTTTTTAACAATATGTTTTTTACATATTATGAAAAAGGAGAAAATATGAATAAAAGTGAATTTATTAAAGCATGGGCAGAAAGTTGCAACATGTCTCAAAAAGATTTAAGTGTAGCATTTGATTCTGCTTATGAAATCTTAGTAAAAGCTTTAAAGGAAGGAGAAGAAGTTAAATTTCCAGGATTTCTTACTTTTGGTGTAAAAGTAAAAAAAGGTGGAGTAATGCTTAACCCATTTACTAAACAAGAAGTTGAAGTTGCAGATAAAAAGGTTCCAGTTGTTAAATTTGGTAAAAATTTCAAAGATGCATTTAATGAAGAAGCAACTGAAGAAGTAAGTGAATAACATAAAAAATTAACAAAAAAACAGTAATTTTATTAAAAAATTGCTGTTTTTTTTATGTTTTTTATTTAATTTTATTCTAAATCAGTGTCTTTATCTTCAATTTTATCTAAATTAATAACTGCATATCCATCAGGTAATTTGCATAATGGACAAGTTTTCCAACATTCTTTTTTTGTTTCGGTATATCCACAATTTGAACATTTCCATTTTGTTAAATTTGGTCTTTTGTAGAGAGAATTTTTTGTGTAAAGCTTTCCTAAATAATTTAAAATATAATGATGATGTTCTTCAACATTTGCAACAAGTTCAAATAGTTTACCGATTTCTGAAAATCCTTCATCATAAGCAATTTTTGCAAAAGCTGGATAAATATTTGTTGCTTCGTATATTTCAATATCAGCTTCTTTTAATAAGCTTGTTTCAAGATTTGGATCGTCAAAAGGATAGCCTGCTTCAATTGCAATATTATCACAATTTCCATTACAATTTTCTATGATTAAATCGTAAAAAGCTTTTGCATGAGCCATCTCATTTTTTGCTAAAGTTTTTAGTGTGTCAGAAATATATTGCATTTGATTTTGTAACGCCATCTTTGACATAAATTGATATCTTGCACCTGCTTGACATTCTGCGGAAAATGATCTAGCTAAGTTAATTTTTGTTTGACTTTCTTTAAATTCCATATTTTACCTCCAATATTAATAATAACCAAAAAAAATATATTTAATCTATTTGCATTTTTTTTTTAAACATTGTAAACTTTAATTATAGGAGATAAAATTATGTTAGCAGAAATTAATAATAACGAAGTTTCAAGATTTAATTCAATAAGAATTTATTATGAAATTTTTACAAATAAAGAAAATGTTATAAGGCAAAAGTTTGAAAAGCATATGCCTTTCTATCGTATTGTTTATAATAAAAAACTTGTTGAAAAAGAAATTATTTATGATACAGAAAAAAGATTGCTTACTTCTGCAAACTTAGTTTTAAGTAAAAGAATTTTGCCAGAAAGAACATATTTTAGAATATTAAAAGTTTCTAGTATCAAAAATCAAATTATAAAAAACGAAAGAAAAACATTCTTGGGTGAATGTGATAAAACAGATGAACCAAGCAACTTTCCAAATCAAATGGCTGATGCTATAAATAAGTCTTTTAAAAATCTTTTTGCGATTGATTTAAATGAAATTGTAAAACACTTGGCACCTTTTATTAGTGTTGAAGTGAAAGGTGATGAATACAAAATTTTCTGTGGTACAGGATTTACTGCTAGACTTTCTTTTGAAGATCATATTTATAAAAATGAACTTAACAAGAAAAAAGTTAAATCAAGAGTTTGTTCTTTAAAAATGGACGATAATCCTTTATATGAAGAAGAAAGAGAAAGTTTATTAAGAGCTATTGATAAATATTGTAAAGAACTTGTACCTATGAAAAGAAATAGATTTGAAATGGCATATGTTAAGCTATTTCCACCAATTCCTCAAGTTGAAGAAGGTAAAAAAGTTGAAAAACCTAGTAAAAAAGATAAGAAAAAAGTTAAACCTCAATAACTTTTTTCTTTTTTTTTATTTTTAATCTTTTTAAATTAATTATTTAATATTGAAAGTTTTTAAAGCATAAGATATAAGGTGAAAAGAAATAAAGATAAACTTGGTTTGTTTACGAAGCTTAGTTATGGTGTAGGGAATTTAGGTTATGGTGCATTAGGACAAACCATAAGTAGTTTTATTATGTTCTTTGGGACAAGCATAATGGGAATTTCAGGAAGTTTAGTAGGTGTAACAATTGCACTTGCTTCACTTTGGGACGGAGCAAGTGATCCTCTTGTGGGACATCTTTCTGATCATACAAAAAGTAAATTTTTTGGTAGAAGATTAGGACATATGCTTTTTGCGACATTTGGTCTTGCTATATGTAATATTTTAATTTGGCATTATCCAAATACTAATAATGAATTTTTGTTGGCATTATGGCTTTGGGGTTTTTTGATTTTAATTGAAACTTTCAATACTTTTTTTGCAACACCATATTCAGCTCTTGCGATTGATATTGCTCCAGATTATAATGAACAATCAAATTTACAAGGGTTTAAAAGTGTATTTTATATAATAGGAATGATTCTTCCGGGACTTTTAATGTATTACTTTTCTTCATCAGTTTCATTGGGAATGCAAACACAATTTTCAAAAGAAAGTTACATAAGTATCGCTTATGTAAACTCTGTGTTAGTTTTAGTTTGTGGACTTATATGTGTTTTTGGTTGTATGAGGAGAGTGCATAAACAAAATACAAAAAAAATAATTGAAGAGAAGAAAGAAAAAAAGAAATTTTTAAAACTAATTATCGGTTATTTTGAAACGCTAAAAAAACCAAATTTTTCAGCAATTATGCTTGGTTATTCTGCAGCACAAATTTCAACAGCTTTTTTAACGTCAGTAGGAATGCATTTGTTTACTTATTGTTATCATTTTTCTAGTTCCCAAATTTCACTTCTTATGATGTGTCTTTTTGGTGGGGCAATATTGTCTCAACTTTTGTGGGTTTATATTGTTAAACTTGTTGATAAAAAACAAGCTTTAGTTTTTTCATTATTTATAATTTTACTTGGAATTTCTTTTATTTCAATAACATTTATTTTTAGACTATATGTACCAACAAATGTAATGTTTTATTTTGTTGCTCCTTGTTTTTTATTATGTGGAATTGGGTCGGGAGCAATATATTCTTTACCAGTTTCAATGTATGCTGATGTAGTAACCTTAGAGCAATTTAACACTGGTGAAAATCATGCGGGAACTTATTCAGGTTACTATACTTTTACATATAATTTTTCAAATTCAATTACTCTTCTTTTTATTGGGATTTTACTTGATTTTATAAAGTTTGATTCAACAGAACCTGTACAAGCTTTATCGGTTCAAAGTGGACTTGGTTTAATAGTTTTTTTAGGTTGTTCAATAGCATTGACTGTTTCTATTTTAATGTTTTCAAAGTATAAAGTTAAGCGTTCAGATGTTTTAAAAGCTCAACTAAAACTTAAAGAAAAATATCAAAATGAAGATGATGTATAATTTCAAAAAAAATACTTAAACTAAGAAATATGAGAAAAAAGTGTAATTTTTTAGCGTTTTTTATATGTTTTTTGATGATTTTTACATTATTTGGGTGTAATAATAAAGAAATAGATTATGCAACATTAAAAAGAGATGATGCGAATATTGGTGGTAGTTTGACTTTTGTTTATGATAGTTCGGCACATATTGCGTATTTTGGTGGAGAGAATCAGGTGGTTCAATATTACGATGCAAATGTCTTAAACAACAATACAGCAGGGTGCAGAGTTGGTGTAAAAATTATAGCTCCAACAGATATAAAAGATTTTTCAAAAGCTACTTTGATTATGAATAAAATTGAATATACAGAGGGAAGTTTTTTAGAAACTGTTGATGGAGAAATTCAAAATTTTGCAAACATTTATCCAGTAGTTTCTCCTGATGCAAATAAGATTAAATTTATAATTAAATGGGGAGATAAAATTAAAGAACAAGAGTATGAAATTATTATTGTTGAAGGAACTTTGTTTATGAATGAAAAGGGTGAAGTTTCTAGTATGACATATGAAGAAATAAAGAAAAAAGATGGTCAACCAAAAACTGAAAATGCATAATAAAAATTTATAAATTATTTAATTAAATTTTTAACAAATAAATAAAAAGGACCTTATCAAAATTGATAAAGTTCTTTTTATTTATTTAATTTTTATGTTTATAATTTGCGACCATTATCTTTAAAAGATGAAAGATTATTTGGTTTTCTGCTTTGCAGTGTTGTACCATTTAAAACATTATTAACATAATCTTTATCCCAACTTACTAATAAATTTAATAATGCATCTTTTGGACAATTGATTTGTTCAGCAAATTTAAATAATACAGATAAATCGTTTTTAGAAACTGTTGAATAAGGAGAATCTGCAATAGAAACAAGGGTTGTAAACATTTCGCTTCTGTATGTAAAATTAGATGAAATAAAATTTAGTATTTGAGATTTTAATTTATCATCACAACCTAAAAGAACCAATGCACCTATTCTTAAGTTATATCTTTTTTCATATTGCAATCTTTCGTTAGGGGTAACGCCAAATCTGTTTACATCATTTATAAATTCTCTTTCTATTTTTTTGTAAGTATCATGAACAAAATTAGGATTTTGTTTTATAAAAGTTTTAATTTGTGCAGCGGCAATATTGTAATCAGAATTTTCTCTATCCCATCTTGTTTGAGTTTGAAAAATACATCTATCAATAAATCTACTTGTTCCACCTTTTGTAGGTTTAGTTTGAGAGATTTCTTTTAATGCATTAAACAATTCCATTGCACATTCGCTACCAACATCTCTAGC
>JAFTYD010000040.1 GCA_017464845.1 Clostridia bacterium | reverse complement strand
TTTGAAACATCAATTCTTTTTCTAGATATTTGATTAATATAAAGAGAGATTAACTTAGGTTAGTCTTTTTTTATTTTATGTATATTAAACTAAAAAGTGGATACAATATATGTAGAGATAGGGTTATCCTTCCTATCTCAAAATTAAGAGAAAGAAAATTACTTCTTTCTCTTTTTTTTCGTTTGTTTTTGGAGTCTACTTATTTGTATTTTTTAAATATTTTATTACATATTATATATAAATATATTTTTGTATATAAATTTTTCTTTAAATATATTAAAAATCTTATATTTTTTTTAATTAATTATTGAAAATATTTTATTTATATGTTATAATTACACATATTTGGAGGGTCTAATGACAAAAACTGTTTATAAAATCATGTTAATATGTGCTTTAGTATTAATATTACCTCTAGCAATTGTTGGTAGTGTGCTTATTATTACCACTGCAGATGATATTGATATTAATGTTGGTTACTATATTGATTCTGATGAAGCTTTAAAAAATAAAGCTATTGATGCTTATGTTAAAGTTTTAGTAGATGGAGAAGAAGAAACTGAACTTACTATGAATAAATCTGAAGATGTAACTTTTTCTGTAAAAGTTAAAGGTTATAAATTTTTAGGTTGGTATGTAGGTGATGAAGATTCTTATAATGCAAACAAAGAACCTGAATTTATTTCAACAAAACCTGAAATTACTTTGAAAGCTTATCAATATCCAAAACTTACTGCTGTTTGTAACATCATAAGATACGAAGTTGAATATGCAGAAGACTTGGAAGTTGAAAACTTTGATAGAACATCTTTAAAAACAAATTTGGTTTATGGAGAAAGTCTTGATTCATTAGATGATTTAAGAGGAACAGATTATTACTTTGCAGGTTGGACTATTGGTGCAAGTGGTGCTGAAATATATCAAAGAGCTACTTTCCCAGAAGTTGAAGATATTAATTTGTATCCAAAATGGGAAGAAACAAGAACTATTAAATATTTCTATCAAGATGAACTTTTATCAAGTAGACAAATTGGAGATACAATCTATTACACTCAAAGAGATTTAGATAATGGAAATATTGAAATGTTAGATGTTAATGATTTAACACAATACAATGTTCCACTTCCACAAGCTGGTTATTATTATGATTGGTCAAATAGTGTTGATACTTATTCTCAAGCAGTAATCACTGTTTTTGCTGACCATAGATTATATTTATATCAAGTTCCTTACACATATAAAGTTAGCGTAAATTCAAATGGTGCAACTTATGTTGGTGCTGAAGATTTAGGAAAAACAGATGTAATGAAATTTGAAGTTAATGTTCAAAACATTGATGAAGAATTAGGAATTTATATTAGTGCAAATTGGAATAAAACTAATTACTCATTAAAAGGATTTACTTTCAATAACACTGTTTATCCATCAGCAACAGAATTATTACAAGCTATTAATGATGCTTATCCAACAGGAACAAATAGTACAATTGAAGTATCTCTTTCTTGGGAATATGATTTCACTTCTTTAGAAATTACAAATGCTATGTATTATAGAATTTGGAACAAGAATACAGAAACTTATGTTTATAATGAAGATAAAGAAGCTATAGATGATGTTGAATACAAAGTTACAATTTCAGAAGAATATATGGACGATAGACTTGTTGATTATATCTTAAATTCTGAAGGTAACAAATTCTATATCGATGATCTTCAAAGTAGAGAAGTTAAATTATGTAACATTGTTATAAGTATTAACTCTAATGAAAATCAATATGCTGCAACTGCTCAAAATATTAAAGATTTCACTGTTAGAGATTTAATGAATTGGATTGCAACTATTGATGGAGTTACTTTAACAAATGGTGGATTCGTAATTGATCATATAATTTTATACTTTAACTAATAAAAAACGTATCGCATATTTGCGATACTTTTTTTTATTAAATTGTTTTGAAAAATTGTTGCATATATATTATAATGAAGATAAATAAAAGGAGGGAGAAGAATGGGCGTCATGTTTTGGGTTTGGCTTGGTGTTATCGTTGTTTCAACAGTCATTGAACTCGCAACATTTAGTCTAACTTCAATTTGGTTTACCTTTGGTGGAATTGTTGCTTTACTACTTAGTTTAATAAAAGGTATGCCTTGGGCTGTTCAAATCATTGTCTTTGTTGCAGTTTCATCTTTACTTTTGGTTTTCTTAAGAAAACTTGCATTAAAGTTTATGTATAAACATAAAGCTGAAGATGATAAAACAAATTTGAATACTATCATTGGAAGCAAAGTTAGAATGCTAACTAAAGCTGATTTTGAAAATATGGGAACTGTTAAGGTTAATGGCATTGTTTGGTCAGTTAAACCAAAAAATAATGATGAAGTTTTGGAAGTTGATGAGCTTGTTGAAATTGTTCAAATTTCAGGAAATAAAATTATAGCAAAAAAAATTACTAAAACTGAAACACAAGAAGAAAATAAAGAAACATTAGAAAATAAAGAAAATAAAGAATAATTTAAGAGGAGAGATTATGGGAACATTTGGTATTATTTGTACAATTCTTGGCGTATTGTTATTAATTGTACTTTGTACAGGTATCAGAATTGTTAGACAAGCAACTGCTGTCAACGTTGAAAGACTTGGAAAATTTTATAAAACTTTAGAAACTGGGGTTCACTATGTTTTACCTATTTTTGATAAAGTTAGTAAACCTATTTCATTAAAAGAAATCGTAGCAGATTTTAAACCACAATCTGTTATTACAAAAGATAATGTTACTATGCAAATAGACACTGTTGTATATTTCCAAGTAACAGATGCAAAACTTTTTACTTATGGTGTTGATAGACCATTAAGTGCTATTGAAAATTTAACAGCAACAACATTAAGAAATATTGTTGGTGAACTTGAACTTGATGAAACTTTAACTTCAAGAGATACTGTTAACACAAAAATGAGAATGATTCTTGATGAAGCTACTGACCCTTGGGGTATCAAAATCAATAGAGTTGAACTTAAGAATATTCTTCCACCTCGTGATATTCAAGATGCGATGGAAAAACAAATGAGAGCTGAAAGAGAAAGAAGAGAACAAATCTTGAAAGCTGAAGGTGAGAAAAAATCTAGTATCTTGGTTGCTGAAGGTGAAAAAGAATCTAAAATTTTAAGAGCTGAAGCTGAAAAAGCTGCTGCAATCTTAAGAGCTGAAGCTGAAAGAGAAACATTGATTTCTGAAGCTCAAGGTAAAGCTGAAGCTATTAGACTTATCAATGAAGCTCAACCTGATGTTACTTATCTTACTATTGAAGGTTACGAAGCATTAAAAGCATTAGCAGCTGGTAACGCAACAAAAATTGTTGTACCAACTGAACTTGCAAATGTAACAGGATTACTTACATCAATTGCTGAAACTGTAAAGACAGGTAAAGAGGTTCTTCCTGAAAAGAAAGTTGCAAAAGCAACAAAAACAACAAAAGCAACTCCAAAGAAAACAACAAAAACTGTTCCAGTTTCAGATGAACAACAATAATAAAAAAAGCCTTATATTAAGGCTTTTTATTTTTCTTGTATATAATTTAATGTTTTTAATAATTCTAAAGAATCTTCCATTTGGTCAAGTTTACATTCAAGACTTACTATTGCATTTTTGCAATGTTCATTTAAAAGTTTTAAAACTTTTGGAATATCTATTGTTCCATTGTTTAAACCAAAGTGTTCATCATTCATAAAAGAAGGTCTTCCAGCAACTTTTCCATGATTATTATGTAAGTGTACATAACCTATTCTGTCATTTAAGTTTGTTATCCATTCTTCGCAAGAGATGTTTGAATTTGCATGAGCATGACCAACATCTAAACAAACTTTAAGTCTTGGATCGTTTACGGCATCAATTTCGCTTTTGAGTATTTCAAAATCTTCTTCACATTGATTTTCTATCATCATAGTAATAGAGTTATCTTTGTCTTGAAAAAATTCTTTCCAAAATTCAACAGCATTTTTTGTCCAACCAGTATAGTAACTTGTGTTTGGAATAAATCCATTGTGAACAACGATTTCAGTACAACCTAAACTCTTTGCAACTTCATATGCGAAATTGAAAGTTTTTAATGTTATTTCTTTTATCTTTATATTTTTTGAACCTAAATTTAAATCAAAAAATGGGGCATGTAAAGATTTTCCATTTTTGAAGTTTAATAAAAGTTCTTTATGTTGTTCAATTAATCCTTGAACAGAAGAGTCAACTAAATTAGGGTCATAAAAACCTTGAACTTCAATTCCAAGATTAAATTTTTCACAAAGAGGTAAAATTCTTTTTGTTTCTGTGTCATCACATATTCTTATTTCTTTCATAGGGGTTTCCTCCTTTACGGAACAATTATAACATATCTATATAAAAAAGAAAATGCTTTATTTTTATAAATATTTATAATCTTAATAAAATTTTAAAAAATATTAAAAAAATTGCTTGACATGTATATATCCAATGTGTTATATTATTCAAGTAAATGGAAGTTTAGCTCAGCTGGGAGAGCATCTGCCTTACAAGCAGGAGGTCATAGGTTCGATCCCTATAACTTCCACCAA
>JAFTYD010000039.1 GCA_017464845.1 Clostridia bacterium | reverse complement strand
TTTGAAACATCAATTCTTTTTCTAGATATTTGATTAATATAAAGAGAGATTAACTTAGGTTAGTCTTTTTTTATTTTATGTATATTAAACTAAAAAGTGGATACAATATATGTAGAGATAGGGTTATCCTTCCTATCTCAAGATTAAGAGAAAGAAAATTACTTCTTTCTCTTTTTTCGTTTGTTTTTTGAGTTGTTTTATTAATGGTAATGGGAGTATAGTTTATTTTTAATTTTATTTATTAAATATTCTTGATATTTTTTTTAATAAGACAATAATTTATTTTTATTAAAATTTTAATCTATCTGAATAAATAAAAAAATATTGTAAATAATAATAGTAAGATAAGATATTAATCTTGTCTTAAATAAAGGAGAAGATTTCGCTATCAAGTGTTGTCTTCTTCTTTTTTTGTGGTAATATGCACAATAATAATACTATATATAGTGTAGTATGCAATATATTTCAATAATAAACTAAAAATAAAAAACACTATTTTAATAGTTAATTTTTTTTAAAACTAAAATATTAAGAGGTTTATTTAGAAGAAAATTTAATTTATTTTAAGAATTATTTAACAAAAGTTATTATCCAACTTAAACATACTATAAACTTGTCTTAATAAGAGATTATTGATTTATTTAAAAAATTTTTAATAATTTTTAATTAAGTTATATTTTTTATTTCAAACTTTTTATTTGTTTAAAATTTTTAATGATAAATTACTTATATAAATATATAATAAATACTTGATTTTTAAATTTTATTATGCTATAATTCACTTTGTCATTACGGCAAAAAAACACCTAATTTAGATTTGAAAAGCGTTGCCAAAAATATACAGGAATAAAAAAAATATATGTCTTGTCATAAAAAGAAATTAATTATTTCTTGTGGTTCTTTTCAGAGATTTAAAAAATTAGGGAAGATTAAAAACAAAAGGGAGGAAAAATTAAAATGTCAGTAATTTCAATGAAACAACTTTTAGAGGCAGGAGTACATTTCGGACATCAAACAAGAAAATGGAATCCTAAAATGAAACCATTTATCTTCACTGCAAGAAATGATATTCATATTATTAATCTAGAAGACACTTCAGCACAAGTTGACAAAGCTTACTTATTTGTAAGAGATATTGTTGCTAGTGGAAAATCAGTTCTTTTCGTAGGAACTAAAAAACAAGCTCAAGAAGCTGTTAAAGAAGAAGCAGAAAGATGTGGAATGTTCTTTGTTAACACAAGATGGTTAGGTGGTACATTAACTAACTTCAAAACTATCAAAACTAGAATCGATCGTCTTAACAAACTTAATCAAATGGAAAAAGTTGGTGAATTCGATTTACTTCCAAAGAAAGAAGTTGCAGGTTTAAAAACAAAGAGAGATAAACTTGAAAAGAATCTTGGTGGTATTAAAGAAATGAGAGAACTTCCAGGAGTTATCTTTGTAGTTGATCCATCAATGGAACATATCTGTGTTCACGAAGCTAACTTATTAAATATTCCTGTTGTTTCTTTGGTTGATACAAATTCTGATCCTACAGGAGTTGAAATCGTTATTCCTGGTAATGATGATGCAATTAGATCAATTAAACTTATCGCAAGTGCAATTGCTGATGCTGTTATCGAAGCTAGAGAAGGCGTTTCAATGAAAGTTATAGGTAAAGAAGATGAAGAAGTTGTTGATCTTGAAGCTATGTTAAACGAAGTTAGACCTAATGCAGAAATTGCAGAAGCTAGCGAAGAAAAAAAAGCTAAAACAACAAGAAAACCTAGAAAAAAAGTTGAAAAGAAAGAAGAAGTTGTTGAAGAACAAACAACAACTCCAGTTGAAGAATAATAGGAGGAATAATTAGATGGCATTTACAGCTCAAGATGTTGCAAAATTACGCGCTCAAACAGGCGTTGGTATGATGGAATGCAAAAAGGCTTTAACAGAATCTAACGGAGATTTCGAAAAAGCAATCGTTATCTTAAGAGAAAAAGGTCTTAAAGCCGTTGATAAAAAGCAAGGAAGAATTGCTTCTGAAGGAATTGTTTCTTCATATATTCACATGGGTGGAAAAATCGGTGTATTAGTTGAAGTAAACTGTGAAACTGATTTCGTTGCAAAAAGTGATGATTTCCAAGCACTTGTTAAAGACATTGCTATGCAAATTGCTGCAGCAAATCCAAAATATGTTCGTGAAGAAGAAGTTGATGCTGCTGAATTAGAACAAGAAAAAGAAATCTTAAGAGTTCAAGCAGCTAATGAAGGTAAACCTGCAGAAATTATTGAAAAAATGATTGTTGGAAGAATCAAAAAATTCTATGAAGATGTTTGTTTGTTAAACCAAGCATTTGTTAAAGATTCAAGCAAAACTGTTCAAGATGTTATCAATGAAGCTACATTAAGAATTGGTGAAAAAATAACAATCAGAAGATTTGTTCGTTATGAAATGGGTGAAGGTCTTGAAAAGAGATCTGATAACTTAGCAGAAGAAGTTGCTAAACAAATGGCTAACAAATAATAATAAATTAAGGTCAATTTTATAAAAAATTGATCTTTTTTTATTACTTTTATTAAAAAAATCAGATTTTTAATCTATTTTATTAAAATTTTATTATTTATTTTACATCTTTTTTCAGTTGTTTTTAAATTATATAATATATAATAAATTTAATTTATATTAATAAAAAATAACATAATTTTATTTGCAAATTTTTATGATATATTGTAAAATTATAAAAGATGTTTTTAGTGTTAAAAACTCATATTTAAATTTTAGGAGAATAAAATGGATATTGATGAATTATTTTTAGAATATGAAGAAGGTTTAGAAAAAGCTTACAATCACCAAGTGAACGAATATTTGGTTATTAGAGCTGGTAGAGCTAATCCTCATATTTTAGATAAAATTACTGTTGATTATTATGGAGTACCAACTCCAATTGTTCAAATGGGAACAGTTACAGTTTCTGAAGCAAGAATTTTATGTGTAAATATTTGGGATCAATCTCAAATAAAAAATGTTGTAAAAGCTATTTCAGCTTCTGACATTGGTATTACACCAACTGATGATGGAAAAATTATTAGATTGATTTTCCCAACTTTAACAGAAGAAAGAAGAAAAGAAATTGTTAAAAATATTAAAAAGATTGCTGAAGATACTAAGGTTACAATGAGAGGTTCAAGAAGAGACTGTTTGGATTCATTAAAGAATATGAAAAAAGATAGTTTAATTTCTGAAGATGAATTTAACAGTTATGAAAAAGATGTTCAAAAGAGCCTTGACGATTATATTGCAAAAGTAGATAAAACCTTAGAAAATAAAGAAAAAGAAATAATGGAAATATAAAAGGTGCTTTATGTTATTTTCTAAAAAAAGAAAGTCTTTTCTAGATAACTTACCTATTCATGTTGGCATAATTATGGATGGTAATGGTAGATGGGCAACTCAGAGAGGTCTTCCTAGAAATGTTGGTCACAAAGAAGGAGTAAATGCACTTTACAGGGTTGTAAAAGCTTTAAAAAAATTTGGAATTAAATATTTAAGTGTATTTGCATTTTCAACAGAAAATTGGAAAAGAAGTAAAGAAGAAATTGATGGTATTTTTAATTTAGTTAAGGAAAATATAAATTTTGATTCTCCAAAATTTAAAGATGAAGATATCAAGCTTGTTACTTCTGGTGATATTACAAAATTTCCTGATGAACTTAGAACTTCTCTTGAGGAAACAATAGAAAGAACAAAAGATAAAAATGGTTTTGTACTTAATTTAGCAGTAAATTATGGTGGACGTATGGATATAGTCCAAGCTGTCAATAATTTAATTAAACAAGGAAAAAAAAGTATAACAGAAGAAGATATAATAAATAATCTTTATACAAAAGATCTTCCACCTCTTGATTTTGTTATTAGAGCAAGTGGGGAACAAAGAATTTCAAATTTTATGTTATATCAAATGGCTTATTCTGAATTATATTTTCCAAAAACATTATGGCCAGATTTTAACGAAAAAGAAATAGAAAAGTGTCTTATAGAGTTTTCTAAAAGAAAAAGAAGATACGGAGGAATTAAATGAAAAAAAGAATTTATACATCAATAGCAATTGTTTTCACATTGGTTTTACTTTTCATTTTAAAAGCATTTGTGGACAATATATTCTTTGATATATTCTTTATTGGTTTAACTGCTTTTGCAGCATTTGAAATTTCAAGAATATTATCAAAAATTGGCTTATATAATTTTATTTATGTAGCTGTTGCTTTTCCAGTATTAATTGGTATGACCAATTTACTTGGAATTAAATATATAGAAAAAAGCGGAAACAATATGTTAATACTTTGGACAGTATTAATTGATCTCGGTTTAATTTTACTTGTTAGTTTACTTTTATTCGCATTTACTTTAATATTCTATAAACATACTAAAGAAGAAATGAGAGTAAGAGAAATTACTAATATGAGAGTTGTAAAATTTGCATTCAAAAAAGCTTTAAATACAACAATCGCATTGGTATATCCAACTTTTATGTTCTTGTTTATGTTGTTTATCAATAATTTTAACAGACTTGGATTTGTTGAATTCTCAAATATAGGGGTAAATATTTCAATATTTATGTTAATTACTGCACTTGCAATTCCTATGTTGACTGATACATTTGCAATGCTTACAGGTTCACTTATTGGTGGAAAAAAATTATGTCCAAAAATCAGTCCAAACAAAACAATTTCAGGCTCTGTTGGTGGTACTATGTGGTGCATACTACTATCTGTTGTGATTTATTTATTCTTTACAGCATTTGATTCTTTTGCTGATATTACAAATATTATACCAATTTGGCAATATATAATTGTTGTTCTTGTATGTTCAGTTATAAGTCAACTTGGTGATTTGTTTGAATCTATTATGAAAAGAAAAGCTGGAGTTAAGGATAGTGGAAGATTCTTACCAGGACATGGTGGGATTTTAGATAGAATAGATTCTTATATCTTTGTTGCTCCAATTGTTTTCTTTGCTTTCTGTATGATTGCATTATAAAATTGGTAATAATTTAATATATCTTTAAATATGATAATTATGTAAAAAATTATTATAAGTAGGAGTTTAATGATAACAGTTCTTTATATTCTACTTGCATTGTGTATACTCTTATTCATGGTATTAGTTCATGAATTTGGGCATTACATTGCAGGTAGAATTTTAAAATTTAAAATTACAGAATTTTCAATCGGCTTTGGTAAGGCGATATTTTCTCGTACGAATAAAAGAGGAGAAAAAATATCTTTAAGAATTATTCCTCTTGGAGGATATTGTGCTTTTGAAGGTGAAGATGAAGATAACACTTCTCCAACTGCTTTTAATAACCAAAAACCTTGGAAAAGAATTATTGTTTTGCTTGCCGGTGTTGCTGCTAACTTTATTTGTGCTATTTTGTTTTCTTGGATTTTGCTTAGTACAATTGGTTATGATGTTATGGATATAAAAAAAGTTGACACTTCAATTTCAGCATCATATTCAAATAACTTTCAAGAAGGAGATACAATTCTTGAAATTGATGGAGATGAAATAGATTTTGCATTTGGAAAAAGTTATACTACAGCTGTTACCGAACTAAAAGAAGAAGCTGAAAAGTTTTATAAAGATGATAAAAATGAAGGTAAGTCTTTTCAATTCGATATGAAACTTAGAAGAGATGGTAAAAAAATTAATGTCAAAGCAACTATGTATGAAGTGGTTTCTACAAATGATGATGGAGAACAAGAAACTGACTATCTAGTAGGTATCACAGTAGATAGACACGTGTATAGTTTCTTTGGTGGGTTTGCAAGAGCATTTGAAGTTGCATTTGGTTTTGCTTGGGTTGTTCTTAAAAGTTTATGGCAACTTATAACATTGCAGCTTTCAATAAAAGATATTGGTGGACCAGTTACAACAATTTCAACCATTGCAGAATATACAAAAATTAATTTTGCTAATGTTCTTATATTAATTCCATTAATTTCAGCGAACTTAGCAGTGTTTAATTTCCTGCCGTTTCCTGCATTAGATGGTTCAAAAATTGTATTCACAACTATTGAATGGATAAGACGAAAACCTATCAATAGAAATGTCGAAGCTATAATACATTTTGTCGGTTTGATTATATTATTTGCTTTTGTAATAATTGTTGATATACTGCATTTCGTGCTATAAAAAGTTCTATTAAAATAGAGCTTTTTTATTTTTACTTGACAAATTTAAACAAAAAAAATATTATAATTATATGGAAATTTTAGAACAAGAAATAAATCGTAAATTTAACAATAAATACTCTTATTTAAAACTATTTGAAGTTGAATATGATAAGGCAATTAAATCATGTCTTATTACTTTTTTATTTCCTTTTACACATGATGAACCTAGTTATGATGAAAAAAAAGAAATAGAAGATTTTGTTAAATCTTATTTTAACTTATATGCCTCAATAAAACTTAAATATAAAAAAAGTTTTTTGGATAGTTTTTTAGTTAAAAAAGAAATTTTGAATTTCTTTGAAACTAACAATAAATTGATTTTTTCATGTATTTCTGAAGACAATATATTAATTGAAAATTTTAATTTTGATGTTAACATAAAATTAGAAGTAAATTCATCTGCAATAAAATATTTTAATGAAAATCAAATTCAAACAAAACTTATTTCATATTTAAATACTAAATTTATTGGAAACTTTTTTATAAACGTTATTGAAAATAATGAAGTTTTAAAAACAGTTGATATAGATATTGAATTCCCAACAGTCCCTGTTCAAAAAACATTAAGATACGAAGTTGACATTATGAAAAAGATATTTGGTGGAGAAATAAGTCCAAAACCAGAATATATTGCAAATGTTAAATCAGTAAAAACATCTGTTATATTTGCAGGTGTAATTGAAAATTTTAATAGAAAAGAGTTTGTAATTAAAAAAGGTAAAAAACAAGGGGAAACAAAAGCTTTTTATACCTTTAAACTAAAAGATGAAGGAAAAAGTATAGAAAGTGTATATTTTTGTCCAAAATCAAGAGAAAAATTATTGGATAGTTTGGAAAATGGTATGTATATTTTATGTACTGGTGATGTAAGATTAGGGTTTTCAGGAGGACTTACTTACTACATAAAAAAAATGAGTCTTGCTTTACCAAAAGATACATTACCAAAAGAACAAGTAAATGATGAAATAAGTGAAGACTATGTTAAAAATTTAAAACCTGTTGTTGAAATTGAAAAAATTGTTGAATATGAACAAGATAATTTATTTGTTGAACAAAAGAAATATAATAAACTTATTTTAGAAAATGATATCGTTGTTTTTGACTTGGAAACAACAGGTCTTGATAGCGAAGTAAATGAAATAATTGAAATTGGTGCAGTAAAAATAAAAAATGGAGTAATTTCTGAAAGATTTTCTAGTTTTTCAAAACCTGATGATGAAATACCTAATGAAGTAATAAAACTTACAGGTATAACAAATGAAATGGTTAGCGATGCTCCAAAAATTGAAAATGTAATAAATGATTTTTATAACTTTACAAAAGGTTGTATTTTAAGTGGTCATAATGTTCTTGGTTTTGATATAAAATTTGTAAGAAGAGAAGGAGATAAATTAGGATTAAATTTTGATCACAGAATTATTGATACTCTGGTAGAAGCTAGAACAAGTGGTTATAAATTTAGCAACTTTAAACTTGGAACAATTTGCAAGGAACTCAACATCAGTTTAGTTGATGCTCACAGAGCTTGGAATGATGCTTTGGCAACTGCAAAAGTTCTTCTTAAATTTAATGAAATTAATTAATAAAAACTCTTGATTTTTTATAATATATTTGTTATAATAATTAAGACTAGAATGTATGGGAGTGAGCAAAATATTTGCTCACTCTTTACATTATAAGGATAGGAGGTTATTTTGGCAAAAGTTAAAGAAATATGTGAAGAAAAGTTTAAACCAATTATAGAAGAATTAGGTTATGAACTTATTGAAGTTTCTTACAAAAAAGAATTTGATGGAATGAATTTGATTTTCACAATTGATAGAGATGAAGGTATTACTATTGAAGATTGTGAAAAAGTAAATCGTGAAATTGATCCAATTATAGATGAACTTAATCCAACTATGGATGAACCTTATACTTTAATCGTAAGTTCACCAGGAATAGATAGACCATTAAAAACTGAAAGAGATTTTAAAAGAAACTTAAACAAAGAGATTAGTATTTCTTTATTTTCTAAAATAAATGGAGAAAAGAAATTTAATGGCACATTAGAAAGTTATAGTGATACTGAAGTTACAATAAAAGATTCTAATGGAAACTTAATTACTTTGCAAAAAGATAAAATTGCAAATATAGAACCTATCATAAAATTTTAAGGAGTATATAATGATAAACAAAGATTTTTTTCAAGCATTAGAAGAACTTGAATCTCAAAAAAAGATTAACAAAGAACAATTTATTGAAACATTAGAAACTGCATTAACTTCTGCTTATAAAAAAATGTATGGCGAAGCAAAATCAGCATTAGTTAAATTAAATCCAGAAAAGTTTACTATTAAGATTTATTCATACAAAACAATTGTTGATGAAGTTACTGATCCTGATAAAGAAATTTTGCTTAGAGATGCAAAGCTTCTTAAAAAATCATATAAACTTGGGGAAATAGTTCAAACAGAAGAATCTACAAAAGAATTTGGTAGAATCGCTGCTCAAACTGCAAAACAAGTTGTTATGCAAAAACTTAAAGAAATGGAAAGAAAAATTGCTATTTCTGAATTATCTGAAAAAGAAGATGAAATTTTAACTACAATTGTAAAAAGAATTGACAATGGAACTGTTTATGTTACAATGGGTAGTTCTCATACAGAAGGTGTTATGCTTATCAATGATCAAATACCTGGAGAAAAATTTAACATTGGCGATAGAGTAAAAGTTTACGTTAAGAAAATTAAAGACGATTTCAAAGGTACTCAAATTCAAGTATCAAGAAGTAACATTGGTTTCGTAAGAAAATTATTTGAATTAGAAGTTCCTGAAATATCAAATGGTGAAGTTGAAATTAAAAACATTTCAAGAGATCCTGGTAATAGAACAAAAGTTGCATTATATACAAGTAATAATTTGATTGATCCTATTGGTTCATGTGTTGGTAACAGAGGTAATAGAGTTAACACAATAGTAAATGAACTTAACGGTGAAAAAATTGATTTAGTTTTATATAGTGATGATCCACTTGAATATATTGCAAGATCATTAAGTCCAGCAAATGTTTTATCTGTTGAAATAAACGAAAGCTTGAAATCTTCTCAAGTTATCGTTCCAGATGATAAACTATCTCTTGCAATTGGAAAAAATGGTCAAAACGTTAGACTTGCAGCTAAACTTACAGGTTGGAAAATAGAAGTTAAACCTGAAAGTGCAATTAAAGTTAATGAAGATACAAAAAATACTGACTATGAACTTACTGAACTTTCTGATGATGATGCATTCCAAAATCTTGATGATTTAGAAGAAATCAAGTTAGAAGATTTAGAAGATCTTGAAGAAATAGAAACAGACGAGGAGTAATATGGAAAAACTTAGAATGTGCGTTGCTTGTAAACAAATGCAAGATAAAAGAAATCTACTAAGAATTGTTAAAAACAAAGAAAATCAAATCTTTATTGACAATACTGGAAAAGCAAATGGTAGAGGGGCTTATATTTGTAAAAACGAAGAATGTCTAGAAAAATTGAAAAAACAAAAAGCTCTAAATCGTACATTCAAGTGCGAAATTAGTTCTTTAATTTATGATGAAATAGAGAAGGTAATACATGGACAGAATTAAATTAAAGGGCTATATAGGAATAGCAAATAAAGCAGGTTTTTTAGTGATAGGTGGTGATAACCTTGAGGGTTACAATAAAAAATTATTCTTACTACTTATCGATAAAAACTCAGGTAAAAATTTAAAGAAAATTACTTATAACTTAAAAGAAGAAAAAAATATAAATATTTATGAATTAGACAATCTTAATGAAATTGTTGGAATTGAAAATTGTAAAGCAATTGGAATAAGAAATAAAGGTCTAAGCGATAAAATTAAAATTTTAATTGAAGAAGGAGAATAAATTTTGGCAAATCAAACATTAAATAATTTAAAATCTATACACCAATTACAAAGTGAGGGAACTTTATCATCTTTTTTAGGAGATATAAGAACATCAAAGACTGAAATTAACTCCTTCTCAAAGAAATTACAAGATAAAAAGAAAGAGTTAAGTTTAAAAAATAATTCTGTAAAAGCCGAAAAAATTGAAAAAACTACTGAAATAACACCAAAAGTTGAAGAAGTTGTTGATTTCAAAACAGAAATTGAAAATATGGAAATTAAACCTATAAAAAATAAATATAATAATAACAAGAATAATAAACACTCTAACAATAATACTAACTTTAAGCGCTTTGATAATAATCACAATAATCAAAATGATTATCAAAATAGAAATAATAATTATCAAGGTCAAAGACAAAATAATAATGGTGGAAACAATAGACAAAATAATTTCCAAAGACAAAATAATGGTCAAAATCAACAAGGACAAAATAGATTCCAAAACAATAGACCAAATGGTCAAGGACAAAGACCATTCCAAAATAATAATGGAAATTTCCAAAAACAAAATAATGGTCAAAATCAAGGTCAAAGAAAAACAGGGTCTAATAATTTTGTTTCTACAAAAACTAATAAATTTAGATCTTTTGCACCAACAGAAAGCAGTGCTGTTTTAGCTCAACCAGAAAGAAACTTTGGTAATAAAAACAAAACAAAAAGAAACTATTCTGATGAAAATAAAAAGCAAACTAGAAAAGTTAATGAAGGTAGAAGAAATAATATTATTATTGAAAATGAAGATGGTTTTGAAGAAACAACAATGGGTTCAAGAAAACTCTTAAGAAATAAGAAAAAAGAAACACCTATTATTGTTGCTCCAAAAATTCAACATGCTGTCATTACTTCAAGAGAAGTTATTGTAAAAGATTTGAGTGAAAAAATAGGTAAACCTGTTGCCGAAATTGTTAAAAAATTAATGCTTCTTGGTGTTATGGCAACTATCAATAGTTCAATTGATTTTGATACTGCTGAACTTATTTCAAGCGAACTTGGTGTTACATTGGAACTTAAATTAGATAAAACTTATGAAGAAAAACTTATGGACGTATCAAACTTTGAAAATGATGAAAATATGGTAAAAAGACCTCCAGTTGTTACTGTTATGGGTCACGTTGACCATGGTAAAACTTCATTACTTGATGCTTTTAGAAAAACAAATGTTGTTTTAGGAGAAGCAGGTGGTATCACTCAACAAATCGGTGCATACCAAATTAGTTTTAATGGTGAAAAAATTACTTTCATTGATACACCAGGACACGCTGCTTTCACTTCTATGAGAGCAAGAGGTGCTCAAGTTACTGACATTGCAATCTTAGTTGTTGCTGCAGATGATGGTATCATGCCTCAAACTGTTGAAGCTATAAACCATATTAAAGCTGCAAATGTTCCTATGATTATTGCAATTAACAAAATTGATAAACCAGAAGCAAATATTGATAGAGTTAAGCAACAATTAACAGAATATGATGTTCTTCCAGAAGAATGGGGTGGAGATGCAATTTGTGTTCCTATCTCTGCAAAGAAAGGTCTTGGTCTTGATGAATTGAAACAAACAATTCTTTTGGTTGCTGAAATGGAAGAATTAAAGGCTAATCCAGATAAAATGGCTACTGGTGTTGTTATTGAAGCTGAACTTGACAAAACTAGAGGTGCTGTAGCAACAGTTCTTGTTCAAAATGGTACATTAAATATTGGTGATTCTATTATGTCTGGTATAACTTATGGTAAAGTTAAAGCTATGTTTGACGAAAACGGAAGACCAGTTAAAAAAGCTACACCATCAACTCCAGTTTCAGTTATGGGCTTTAATGATGTTCCAAATTCTGGTGATCATGTTTATGTTGTTGATGAAACACTTTCAAAACAAGTTATTAATGAAAGAATAAATAAAATTAAAGAAGAAAGAGCAAAACAAACATCTGGAGTTTCTCTTGATGATTTCATGAACAAAATTAATGAAGGTAAACTTAAAAACTTAAATGTAATCATTAAGGCTGATACTCAAGGTTCTGTTGAAGCTTTAAGAAATTCTTTAGTTACAATTGAAAATGAAGAAGTAAAAGTAAATTGTTTACATTCTGGAGCAGGTGCTGTTACTGAATCTGACGTATTGTTAGCTCAAACTACAGGTGCAATTATTATTGCATTCAATATCAAGTCTGTTCCAAAAGCTAAACAACTTGCAGAAGCTTTAAAAATAGAAATCAAAGATTACAAGATTATTTATGAAGTAATCAATGATATTACTGATGCAATGAATGGAATGATGACTGTTAAATATGAAGAAGTTTATTGTGGTACTGTTGAAATTAGAATGGTATTTAAACTTTCAACTGCAGGAAAAGTTGCAGGTTGTTATGTAACAAATGGTAAAGTTCTTAGAAATTCAATTGCAAAAGTTAAGAGAGGTAACGAAGAAATTGGTGAATCAACTGTTGAATCATTAAAAATCGTTAAAGATGAAAAATCTGAGGTTAATAAAGGCTTTGAATGTGGTATAAAATTAAAGGATAATATTGAATATAAAGAAGGCGATATTATTGAGTTTTATACAAAAGAAGTAATTAAAAGAAAATAATATAGATAAACGAAAATTTTGATTTTTTAATCAAAATTTTTGTTTATAACAAATAAATTAGGAGTAAAATTATGTCAAATAGAATGGATAGAGCAAATAGTGAAGTTAAAAAATGTTTAACCGAAATTATTTTGACAAAAATGAATGATCCAAGAGTTCATGAAATTGTTACTTTGACTGAAGTTAAAGTTTCTTCTGATTTTTTATATTGTAAAGTGAAATTTAGTGTACTTGATTTAGAAAAAGCTGAATCAGTTAAAAAAGTTCTTCAAAAATCTGAAGGTTTTATAAAAAGAGAACTTGCTAATATGATAAAACTTCCTAAAGTTCCAAAAATTAATTTTACAGTTGATACAAGCACAATGAATTCAATAAGGGTAAATGAAATTCTTAAAAATTTAAATATACCAAAAGAGGAAGAAGAAACTGATGACAACTCTAACAGAGATAATTGATATTATAAATCAAGCAAAAACAATTGCAATAATGGGTCACAAATATCCCGATGGAGATTCTTTTGGATCTCTTTTTGCACTTGGAACTTATTTAGAAAATATAGGCAAAAAAGTTACGTATTATTGTGATAATAGAGATATAAAACCATATTTTCAATTTATATTTCCAGTTAAAAAATTAAAATATGCAAAATTTAAACCATCAAAGTTTGATCTTCTTATCGCTGTTGATAGTTCAAGTCCAAATCGATTAGGAATACATGAAGATTCTTTTACAAAACATAAAAATACACTTGTAATCGATCATCATATTCAACAAGAACAATGGTCAAAATATATTTATTTTGATGAAAAAAGAGCATCTAACTGTGAAAATGTTTATAGTTTATTAACAATTGCAAATGCAGAAATTACACCTGATATTGCAACATATCTTTATCTTGGTGTAAGTTCTGACACTGGTTCATTTAAACATTATAATACAAATCAAAATTGTTTTACAGTTGCTTCAAAATTATTAGAATATGGAGCTGATATACATAAGGTTAATGATTATTTATATCGTTATTATACTTCTTCACAAATTCAAACAGAAAAGTTTATATTAAATAACTTAGTAATCAATTCCAATTTTGCTTATGTTATTATTACAATGAAAGATCTTGATGAAATGAGAGCAAATAAAGGTGATGTAAGTATGCATAGTGATAAACTTATTTCTTTTGCTGGAATTGATTTAGGAATTATTGCAACTGAAACAAAACCAAATTATTTTGACCTTAGTATGCGTAGTTCAGAAAAAGTGAATGTACAAGAAATAGCTGTTAAAAATGGTGGTGGTGGACATAAAAGAGCTGCCGGTTGCAACTATGAAGGAACAAAAGAAGACTTAATAAAATTTATTAATCAATTATTTATGGAAATTAAATTATGAATGGAATTATATTAGTAAATAAACCAAGAGGAGTATCTTCAAATTCTATAGTAAATTTAGTAAAGAAAGTTGTTAAAGCGAAAAAGGCTGGTCATCTTGGAACATTAGATGTTGAAGGAGAAGGCGTTTTACCTGTTACAATAAACAAGGCAACAAAACTTTTCGACTACTTCTTAACAAAAGATAAAACTTATGAAACTATATTTAAATTTGGCGAAGAAAGAGACACTTTCGATTTGGAAGGTACTATAACTAGAATTATTGAATGTGATATAAACGAAAAAGATGTATTAGATTCAATAAAAACAATGATAGGTAAATTTGACCAAATGCCACCAAATTTTTCAGCAAAAAAAATTAATGGAAAACCTGCATATAAAATTATGCGTGAGGGTGGTGAGGTTACACTTAAAACAAAAGAAATTGAAATATATGATTTTAAACTATTAGAAAAGTTAGATAAAAATATTTTTAAATTTGAAATATCATGTTCTAGTGGTACATATATAAGAAGTATATGTAGAGATTTATCTGAAAAATTATCAACTTGTGGTGTTATGCAACAAATAATACGCACAAGATGTGGTGATTTCTTTTTGCATAATACTTCAACAATTGAAGAAATAAAGGAAGGTAAATATAACATTATTTCACCTGAATCTTTGTTTAATTTTGAAAATATTAATATTGATTTAAAACAATTTGAATACATAAAAAATGGTGTTCGATTTAATATTAAAAAAAATGATGGATCTTATAAGATTTATCACGATGATTTATTTGTTGGAATTGGAGAAATTCAAAATAATACACTTATTATGAAATTAAAGTTTTTTGATTAAAAGGAATAAAGATGGAAATAAAATTTGGTCCTTCAGGAAATAGTGATAGCTTTTATGCAGAAGGCAAAAAAAATACTTTAGAAGCTCCAAAATGGCTAAAAGAAAAAGGTTTAAATGCATTTGAATATTCTTTCGGAAAAGGTTATTTAATGTCATCTGAAACAGCAGTAAAACTTGGAGATGCTTTTGAAAATGAAAACATAACATTAAGTTTGCATGCTCCATATTTTATAAACTTCGCAAATCCAAATGAAGAAATGTATGAAAAAACAAAATCTTATTTTTATACAGGCATAAAATTTATGAATAACATGAAATCAAATCGTTTAATTTTTCATCCAGGCTCATGTGGAAAACAAGATAGAGATGATGCTGTAAAATTAATTGATTTAAGAATGAGAAAATTTTGTGAAGAGTTAAATTCTGACAATCTTTTAAACAACTTATTTCTTTGTCCAGAAACAATGGGAAAATATATGCAAATTGGTACTTGGAAAGAGATTATTGACCTTTGTACAATTGATTCTCATCTTCTTCCAACTTTTGATTTTGGTCATATAAATTGCGTTATGCAAGGTGGTTTAAATTCTGTTGATGAGTATAAAAAGATTTTTGATTATTGCTTTGAAAAATTGGGAGAAGAAAGAACAAAAAATTGTCATGTTCATTTTTCGAAAATTCAATATAGTTCAAAAGGTGAAATAAAACACCTTACTTTTGAAGATCAAACCTATGGTCCAAACTTTGAACCATTTGCAGAAACAATCGCTTTATACAACTTAACTCCACATATTCTTTGCGAATCAAAAGGCACTATGGCAGAAGATGCTATAACTATGAAAGAAATATGTAAAAAATTTATAGACAAATAATTTTTATTGTGATATACTAAAATAGTAATTAAATCAACTTAAAGGAGAAAATATATTTATGTTAACAGCAGGAGATTTTAGAAAAGGTACAACTTTTGAAATGGACGGAGCAGTTTATAATGTTATAGACTTCCTTCACGTTAAACCAGGAAAAGGTTCACCTTTCGTTAAAACAAAAATTAAAAACGTTATGACAGGTCAAGTTAGAGAAGATACTTTCAATCCATCTGACAAATTCCAAGAAGCAGTAATTGAAAAGAAAGAAATGCTTTACCTTTACAATGAAGGAGATCTTTACTATTTCATGGATAACGAAACTTATGAACAAATTCCATTAAATAAAGATGCAGTTGATGATGTTCTTAATTTTATTGTAGAAAATATGAATGCTACTATGTATTTCTACAAAGGAAGTCCATTCTCAGTTTATCCACCAACATTTGTTGAACTTGTTGTTGCTGATTGCGAACCTGGTCTTCAAGGAGATACTTCAAAAGCAGGTAAGAAACCAGCTAAACTTGAAACTGGTTATGTTATTCAAGTTCCACTTTTCATCAATATCGGAGATAAGATCAGAGTTGATACAAGAGATGGTTCTTATATGGAAAAAATTAGTAAATAATTTTAATAAAAATTACTCTTATCAATTTGATAAGAGTTTTTTATTTTATATATATTGTAAATTATTATGATATAATGTTACAAATGGAGCAAAATTATGATTATTCTAGATGTTAATAAATTAAGTAAAAATTTTGGATATGGTGAACTTTTTGAAAACCTTTCCTTTTCTTTAAATGAAGGTGAATCTATTTCAATTGTTGGACCAAATGGTTGTGGTAAATCAACACTTTTGAAGATGATTGCAGGTATTGAAAGAATTGAAAAAGGTACTATTAATATCAAAAAAGGGGCAAAGGTTGCATACTTAGACCAAACAGGTTCAAGTATTGATGATGATAGATGTGTTTATGAAATTTTAAAAAGTGTTTTTAATGAATTAAACGAAATGGAAGCAAGACTTAATAAATTACAAGATTTATTATCTTCTGATTTACCGGAAGATAAATACAATGATGTTATGATTAAGTATTGTAATTTAATGGAAAAATTTTCAAATGAAGGTGGATATGATGTTGATGTAAACATAAAAACAGTCGTTGAAGGTTTAAAAATTGATAAAAACATTTTAAACCAAAATTATAATAACTTAAGTGGTGGAGAAAAAACATTAGTTCAACTTGCTAAAGCATTGTTAATAAAACCAGATTTATTCTTATTAGACGAACCTACAAATCATTTAGATATCAACAGAATTGAATGGTTAGAAAGTTATATAAAATCTTTTAAAGGAGCAACAGTTATAGTTTCTCACGATAGATATTTTTTGGACAAAATGTCAAATCAAATTTTAGCACTTGATAATGGAATATCAAAAATTTATAAAACAAATTACTCTGGTTACATAATTGAAAAACAAAGAGATTTCGAAAAACAAATGGCAGAATATAAAGACCAACAAACAGCAATGAAAAGATTAGAAGAACAAATAAAATATTTCTCTGAAAGAGGTATGGCAACTAATAGTTCAACCTTGTGTGATAGAGCACATTCATTGCAAACTCAACTTGATAGAATGAAAAAAAATGCTGTAACAAAACCTAAAGAACAAAAGAAATTATTAGTCGGATTTGATGAAGAAAGAAAGACTAGTAAAAGAGTTATTTCTGCTGAAAAATTAACAATCTCTATTCCTAATGATAAGACAATTTTAAATAATATAAATCTAAGCATTTTTTCAGGTGAAAGAGTTGCCTTAATTGGTGCAAATGGTAGTGGAAAATCAACATTTATAAAAGCAGTAATGGGTACACAAGAATTACCAATATCTGGTGAAATTTTTATTGGACCAAGTGTTAAAATTGGATATCTTCCACAAATAATTTCATTTAAAAATGATAAACAACAATTGCTAGATTATTTCAAAGAAGAAGTTTGTATCGATGAACAAAAAGCACGTAAAATTTTAGCAAATTTTCAATTCTATAAAGAAGATGTTACAAAGAAAGTTAAGAATCTTTCAGGTGGAGAAAAAATTAGAGTAAAACTAGCAGAATTGTTACAACAAAAAATTAATACTTTAATTTTTGATGAACCAACAAACCATATTGATATTCCGACAAAAGAAGTTTTGGAAGAAGCTATTAGCAATTTTGAAGGAACTTTAATATTTATTAGTCATGATAGATATTTTATTAATAAATTCGCTGATAGAACAGTTGAATTTATTGATGGAAATGTAAGAATTTTCTTAGGTGGATATGACGATTATAAAAACGAAAAAAGAAAAATAGAAACAATTACATCTCAAGTCTTTAATAAGAAAAATAGTAAAAAATAGACAAAATTTTAATAAAAATAATAAAAAATATTAGATAATTATGTTTTATCTAATATTTTTTTATTTCTATTTATTTATAGATGTATCAATTAAATCTAATTTTTTTGATACTGAATCTTTATCAATAACCATTTGATTATCCTCAAATCTTAACTCTTCTACACCAAAAGAATTTTTATGAATATGGCTAATATTAAAATCTTTTTTTACATCATTTAGCATTAACTTTGATTTTTTTATATATTCAGTTTTATCAGATTTTATTAATTCATCAAAATCTAAAACTGTATATGTTTCTATTAAAACTGTTGAATTATTAATATAATTTTTTACATCTTTAAATGGAAGTAAAACTTCAATCCTTAACTCATTTCCTTGACTAAAATTATCATAGCAACTATATAATCCAAGACCAATATTTTTTAATATTTTTACTTTATCAACATCAATTTCTATGATATTAAATTTAAAATTTTTCATTTCATCTATTGAATAAAATCCTTCTCTTATACAATCATAAAATTCTTGCATAAATTTAATAGCATCTTCTTTAAAAATAAAAAAATATTTTCCAAATTTATCATGCTCTTTAAAATTAAAACCTGAGTTTGTAGAAACATTAGTATGTAATTTGCGTTGATAATTTTTGCTTTTTATATCTTTTATTTCATCAGACAAAACTAAACGATATAGTTTCATAATTCCTCCAAAATTTTTATTATTATACCACAAACACATCTTACTGTCAACAATACTTTTTTTGACCAATATCGACAATAAAATAAAAAGTTATATATTATCTTTATTATCTTTATATCATATAAATTTTTATAAGGAGGAAAGTATGCTTGAAAATATTTTGCCAGAAAATATTTCAAAAATTATTAATAACAAAATCAATTATAAAGTTATAAATGAAATAAGAATTAGAGCAGATAAACCTATTGTTATAAATATAAATGGACAAGCATATTTTCTTTCTGAAAATGGTTTATCATCGAATTTAAATAATGCTATAAAAGCTACAAAAATAATGGTTGAAGATATTATTTTTAGAGCAAGCGAATGTTCTTTATATTCAGTTAATGAACAAATAAAACAAGGTTTTCTTGTTACAAAGGGTGGAATAAGAATAGGTATAGGTGGAAGTGTTATCGAAGACAATAAAACAATAAAAACAATGAATAATTTTACTAGTGTTAATATAAGAATTCCTCACCATATCAAAAATTGTTCACTTTCTGCTTTTAATTCAATTGTTAATGAAAATAAAGTTCAAAATACATTAATAATTTCTCCACCAGGTTGTGGAAAAACTACATTTTTAAGAGATTTTATTTGTCAATTATCAGAAAGAAATATTGCATTAAATATTTTAGTTCTAGATGAAAGAGGAGAACTTGACATAGGGTCTACAATTGGTAATTTCTCTGATAAGATTTGTTTTGCAAGAAAAAAAGTTGGTTTTGAAAATGGTATAAGAACTTTATCTCCAAACATTATTGTAACAGATGAATTAAATGAATTAGAAGATATAGAAGCAATTTTATATGCAGTAAATTGTGGCGTAAACTTACTTGCTTCAACTCACGCTGATTCAATTGAAACATTTTTGAAAAAGGAATCTTTTAATAAAGTTATTAAAGAAAAAATTTTTAAAAGGTATGTGGTGTTATCAAGTAGAAATGGTCCAGGAACTTACGAAGGTATTTATAACGAAAATTTCTCTCGACTACATTAAAATCTAGGGAGTTAATATGATTAAATGGTTAATAATGATTATTCTGTTTTTTCTTTGTATATTAATTGGTTATTATTTTTCACAAAGATATGTAAATAGATTAAAATTTTTTAAATCTCTTATATTATTATGTCAAAACTTGGATATAGAAATAAATTACTCAAGAGAAAGATTAAAAAAGTTAATAAATAATTACGATGAAAAAACAAAAAAAAATCTTCTTGGTATTGATCAAGAATTTTTAAAATACTTAGATAATCCAAAAGAACTTAAAAAAGAAGAACTATTTAAAAATGCAGGTATATTAAAAAAAGAAGAACAAGATTTAATATTTTTATTTTTTAAAAATTTAGGTAGAAGCGATGTTGAAAATCAAACAAAAGAACTTAAAAATTTTATAGCTAAGTTTGAAGAGATAAAGATAAAAGCTGAAAATGAAAATAAAAAATATGGAAGTCTTTCTCTTAAACTTGGACTAATTATTGGTCTGTTTATTTTAGTTATATTAATTTAAAAGGAATACAAAATGGATGTTGAAATAATATTTAAAATTGCAGCAATAGGAATTCTTACGGCAGTTATTGGTCAAATATTAAAGAACTCTGGAAAAGATGATATTGCAACTTTATCAACACTTGCTGGAGTAATTATTGTACTCATAATGATTTTAAATTTAATCGCACAACTTTTTGAAACAATAAGAACAATGTTTAGTTTTTAATAAGGAAATATGTATGGAAACTTTATATAAAGTAATCGGTATAGCTGGAATAACTTGTTTTGGAACTCTTCTTATAAAACCAACAAAACCTGATTTTGCAGTAATAATTGGTTTTACAGGTGGAGTTATTGTTTTATACTTAATCATAAATTATCTAACATCAATCTTTAATACATTTAATTCTATAATAGAAAAAACAGGACTAAACGGCTCACTTTTTACTTTAATATTAAAAATTGTTGGAATAGCATATTTAACTGAATTTACAACAAGTATGTGTAATGATACAGGAAATAGTAGTTTAGGAGATAAAGTTTTGATAGGTGGAAAAATAGTAATAATGGTAATGTCTATCCCAATAATTACTTCAATTCTTCAAATTGTAATGGACTTGTTACCAACATGAAAAATATTAAAATAAAACTAATTTTTATCTTTTTTTTAATAATTTTTATTGTTTTTTCACCATTTTTATCATTTTTTAAACAAAATATCACTTCAAATACTGCATTTGCAACCAATGAAACACAAAATGAAACACAAGAAGAAATTCAAAACGAAATATCATCTCAACTCAATAAACTTAACTTTGAAAATATTGAAAAATTGTTAGATAATTTAGAAAAAACAGGAAAACAAGTTTTTATGAATGAAAGTTTTTTGGATAAAGTTAAAACAATTTTATCAGGAGAAGTAACTGACAATGCTAATGATTTTTTTGATATTATTGTAAATGTTTTATTCAAAAATATTTCTTCTTATATTCCTATTGTAGCAACTGTAATTGCTGTTGCTGTAATGGGTGGTATGATTGAAAATTTAAAACCTATGTCAAACGGAAAATCAATTAGTAATATTGTTCATTTTGTTACTTATGGATTTATTGTTGTATTATTAGGTTCAACTCTTGTTTCCATGATAAAAATGACAGGAGATACAATAAATACGATTAACAATCAAATGGAAATTATTTTTCCAATTCTTTTAACCATGCTAACAGCAATAGGTGGAACTGTTTCTGTTTCAGTATATCAACCAACTTTTGCTTTAATAAGTAAAATTATTCTTAGTATTTTTAATTATGTTTTAATGCCTATATTTATATTTTCAATCGTTTTTAGTTTAGTATCAAATATGTCTAATAATATAAAACTTGAAAAATTTATAAAATTTTTTAATAGTTTATTTAAATGGACAATTGGTTTTATATTTACTATTTTTATAGGATTTGCTTCGCTACAAGGAATTTCTGCAAGTACAGTTGATGGTTTATCTATCCGTACTGCAAAATTTGTAATAAAAAGTTATATTCCAATATTAGGTAACTACGTCTCTGATGGTTTTAATATAATTTTAGCAAGCAGTGTATTAATTAAAAATGCTCTTGGAGTAGCTGGTTTATTTTTAATATTTGCAACAATAATAAGTCCAATTATTGAATTAATTATATTTATGCTTGCATTAAAGCTTATTGCTGCAATCATAGAACCTCTTGGGGATAAAAAAATAGCCTCTTTTGTTTCTGATATTTCAAAAAATATGTCAATGCTTGTTGCTTTAATTGTTGGTGTAAGCTTTATGTACATAATTTTAGTTGGACTTGTTATGTGTTCAGCAAATTTGGGATAGGTGAATTATGACAAATCTAATTTCTTCATGGATACTTAGTATAGCTGGAGTTATAACATTATCTGTACTTACTGAATTAATTTTACCAGAAGGTCAAATGAACAAATACGTCAAAACTATTTTTTCATTCATAATTGTTTTAACAATAATTATTCCAATTCCAAAATTACTAAAAACTGAAAATATAAAATTATCTTTTTACACTTCAGATGTACAATTGCAAGAAGATTTTCTATATCAAAACAACATTAATAAAATTTCAAAACTTGAAAAATTAATTATAGATTCTTTAGAAAAAAAAGGTTACGAAAAAATAACAATTTCAATTAATGCAAATATATTTGAATCACCATACATAGTAGAAGGTGTATATGTTGATTTGTCATCATTAGTCATAAATAAAAATCAAGAGCATAAAGATATTATAGAAGTAAAAGTCGAAATTAAAAAAGTTGTACAAGCTTATGTTTCAATAAGTGAGGAGTTAATTGTTTTTAATGAATAAAATTATGGACAAACTAAAAATCTTGTGGACTAAATTTAAAAGCATAAAACACATTGAAATTTATTGTGGTATATTGTGTGTAATTTTTATTTTTGTTGTTTATATAAATTGTTTTTCAACAACTAAAAAAAATAAAGAAATTATAAACGAAAATTCAGAACAAACATTTTCATCTACTTTGGAATATGTGGACTACCTTGAGAATAAGTTATGTAATGTATTATCTAAAATTTCAGGAGTAGATGATGTTGATGTAATCATAACTCTTGAATCAGGATTTGGATATGAATATGTAACAGAAGAAGAAACCAAGACTTCAACAAACGGCTCAACCAGTACAACTATCACAACTACAACAGTGGTCATGGTTTCAAACGAACCTCTTGTAAATCAAGAGATTTATCCAAAAATAAAGGGGGTGGTTGTTGTAGCAAAAGGAGCTGAAGATGCTGGGCTAAAATTAAAAATTTTATCAGCAATTCAAACTGTACTTAATGTTTCAAATTCAAATATTACTATTTTAAGTGGAAGTTAAAATTAAAATAATAGTGAAAAAATAACAATTTTTACAAAAAAAAGGAGCTTTTTTATGAAAAAAAGAACAAAAATCATTATTTTATCTTTTATGATTATCTTACTTGGTGTAACTGCATATTTAAATGTTGTATTAAACAATCAGGTAACAAAAACATCATCAAACAATATTCAAACAACAGCAAGTTACTTTGCAACTTATAGAACCGATAGAGAAACTTCAAGAGATCAAGCTATTTTATATTACGATGCTATTATTGAAAGTTCAGCATCTACAACAGATGCAATTACAACAGCTCAACAAGCTAAACTTGATTTAATCTCACAAATGGAAACAGAACTTGTCGTTGAATCATTAATAAAAGCAAAAGGTTTCTCTGACTGTGTTATTACAATGAATGGAAACAATGTAAATGTTGTTGTTCAAGCAAAAGAACTTGCCTCAACAGAGGTTGCTCAAATAGTTTCAATAGTTCAACAACAACTTAAAACAGATATTAAAAATATTAAAATTATTCCAGTAGAATAATTGCAAAAATATAAAAACAGTGGTATAATAAAATGTATTAAGGAGTAATCTATGGCTAACAATTCAAATACCACAGATAGAAAAGGAAAAATCACTTGTGATAGAAGCGTTTTAACTTCAATTATCAATCTCGCAACAAGAGAGATCAATGGTGTTGAAAGTTATACAAAAAAAAGTTTTTTAAAAAAGATTTTTGCTTCTAAAAAAGATGAAAGCACAAAAATAAGATTTGAAGAAAATGGTTCTCTTGCGGTTGACATTTATATTAATGTTGATCCTAATATTAGTGTCCCTGATGTTGCTTACAAAATTCAAGAAAATGTGAAAAATAGTCTTGCAACAATGGTTGGTATAAAACCAAAAACAATTAATATCCATATTATGGATACCATTGTAGGTGATGCTATATGAGAAGAAATGCTAGAGAAAAAGCTTTTGCTCTTATGTTTGAAAGCATCTTCAATAAGTCTGTTGAAGAAGAACTTGACAACGAACTTATATTAGAACTCAAAAAAGAAGATGAACAAGAATTTGCAAAAGAATTAGTTACATTGTTCAAAGAAAATGAAAGTAGCATTAATGATACTATTAAAAAATATTTAATAAATTATGACTTTGAAAGATTATATAAAATTGATTTAGCTTTATTATATCTTGCTTTAACAGAAATTATTTATGTTAAAACTCCAACTCAAGTTGTTATTAATGAAACTCTTGAAATAGCAAAATTATATTCTACAGATAAAAGTCATAAATTTATAAATGGTATTTTATCTTCTATTGTAAAAGGTGAAAACTTATAATGAACGATACAATATCAGTTTCTCAATTTAATAATTATGTCAAACAAATATTTGACGCAGAAGAACTTCTCCATAACATAAAAATTGTTGGAGAAGTTTTTGGTGTTTCTAAATCAAAAAGCGCTGTATATTTTTCGGTTAAAGATGAAAATGCAACTTTACCATGTGTTACTTTCTTTTCATTTTTATTTGATGAAATAAAAGAAGGTGAAACTGTAATTGTTACAGGCTCACCTAATTTTTACACAAAACAAGGTAAGTTTAATTTCATTGTTAATAAAATTGAACAATATGGTTTAGGTCTTTTATATCAAAGATTTGTTGAACTTAAAAATAAACTTGAAAGCGAAGGTTTGTTTGACCAAGCACATAAAAAAGCAATTCCTTCTGATATAAAGAGAATAGGAGTTATAACTTCAAAAGAAGGTGCTGTTATTCAAGATATAATAAATGTAACAAGAAGAAGAAATAATAAAGTTGATATAGTTTTATTTCCAACAAAGGTTCAAGGAAATGGTGCAGAATGTGAAATCGCACATGCAATTGACAGAATGTCAGAATATGAAGGTATCGATGTTGTTGTTGTTGCAAGAGGCGGCGGTTCAATGGAAGACTTGGCTGCATATAACACAGAAATAGTAGCAAGAGCAACATACAACTGTAAAAAGCCAATCGTTTCAGCTGTCGGACACGAAACAGACTACACAATAATAGATTTTGTTTCTGATTTAAGAGCACCAACTCCAAGCGCTGCTGCTGAACTATTAACAATAGAAATTGACAATGAAAAAAGCAAATTTATAAAAATTATAAAAAATTTAGCAAATGAAATAAATAACTATATTGTAGATAAACAAATAGAAAATGAAGATTTAAAAAATTCTTTACTTGATAATATTGAAACTATTATAGATACAAATAAAAATCGCTTAGATAAGTTAGAATATCTATTAAGTAACAATTCAATCAATTACATTAATAACCTTAATCATAAATTTAATTTGCTTGAAACTTCTTTAAACAAATTAGATCCAATGGCAATTATGAATAGAGGTTATGCAAAAATTGAACAATCTAATAAATCAATATCAAATATTAATGAGATTGATTTTAACAATGATATTGAAATTTATATGAAAGATGGTATGATAACTTCAAAACCAATTAGGAGAAACATATGAAATACGAAGAAGCAATAAAAGAACTAGAAGAAATAGTTGAAAAATTAGAAAATGGTAATCTTCCACTTTCTCAATCAAAAGAAATTTTTGAAAGAGGACTTGAACTTTGTAAATTTTGTCACAAAGAATTAAATGGTATTTCTGGTAAAATTTATGAAATTAAGGAAGAATTAGATAAGTTGACAGAGGAGGAAATATAATGAGAATTAGCAAATTATTAGGTGAAAGACTTAAAAATATACCAAATGGTGTTAATATAAAAAGCCATATCTATTTACTTAGAGCTGGTTATATCAAACAAGTAAGTGCAGGAATATATACTCTTCTTCCTCCAGCACAAAGAGTTAGTTTAAAAATACAAAACATAATTAGAGAAGAAATGGATAAAATTGGTGGACAAGAAGTTCTTTTCCCAGTTGTTATGCCAAGAGAATTATGGGATATGAGTGGTCGCTATACTTCTATCAAAGAAGAAATGGCTAGATTTAAGGATAGAAACAATCACGATATGGTTCTTGGAATGACACATGAAGAAGCTGCTGTTCATAGTGCTCTTAATACAGTAAAGAGTTATGATCAATTACCATTTATGATTTATCAAATCCAAACTAAGTTTAGAGACGAACCAAGACCAAGAGCTGGTCTTATTAGAGTTAGAGAATTTACTATGAAAGATGCTTACTCATTCCATACATCTCAAGAAGACTTAGAAAAATACTACAATCAAGTTCATGAAGCTTATGAAAGAATTTATAAAAGACTTGGAATGAAAAACTTTATTTCAGTAAAATCTGATAGTGGTATGATGGGTGGCAAGGTAGCTCATGAGTTTATGTTACTTACAGACATAGGTGAAGATAGTATAGTTATGTGTGACGATTGTGGTTACAAAGCTAATATGGAAGTTGCTACATCTATATTAGATAAAAACCATACAGAAATAAAAGAATTAGAAGAGTTCTATACTGGTGATAACAAAACCATTGAAGAAATCTGTAAAGCTGAAAATATAGACGCTAGATATACTTGTAAAGCTGTATGCTATGCTGTTATAGGTGATGAAAAGAAAGTTGTTGTTGCTTTTATTAGAGGAGATAAAGAAATCAACGAAATCAAACTTTCAAAAATAGTTGGATCAAACCTTGTTATAAAAGATTTGGAAGGTTCTGGTTTAGTTAAGGGTAATATTGGACCTATGAATTTAGAATCAATTTCTAACGAATGTGAACTTAGTTTATATTTTGATAATTCATTAGAAGGTTTAGAAAACTTTATTGCAGGAGCAAATAAAGAAGGTTATCACTATAAACATATGAGTATTTCAAGAGATGTAAAAGTTGATAAATTCTATGACTTTTCAAAAGTATGTGAAGGTGAAAGATGTTCAATATGTGGACAACCATTAAAAGTAAGAAGAGGTATTGAAATTGGTAACATTTTCCAATTAGGTACAAAATACACAGACGTTATGGGACTTAGAATTCAAATGTCTGACGGCGAATTATGTACACCAATTATGGGTTGTTATGGTATTGGAGTTGGCAGAAGTTTAGCAAGTATCGCTGAAGAAAAAAGTGATGCAAAAGGTTTAGTATGGCCAATGAGTATTGCTCCATGGCATATATATCTTTGTCCAATTAGAATTGATGATGAAAATGTAAAAACTATAACAGAAGAAATATATAAAAATTTAATTGCAAACGGTTTTGAAGTTTTATACGATGACAGAAACATTTCAACTGGCGCAAAACTTACTGATAGCGAACTTATGGGTATGCCAATAAGAGTGATAATAAGTCCAAAAACATTACAAAATCAACAAGCTGAAATAACAATAAGAGAAACAGGTGAAACTGTAAATCTTGCATTAACAGATCTTCTTTCAGAACTTAAACAAATGATTAATGAAGAAGAAATTTAATAAAAATAACAATAAAAAACACAATTTTCTTGTGTTTTTTATTATTTTATTCTATTTTTACTATTTACAGAATAAAATACAATATGAAAAAAAATAAAATAAAAAGCATGAAACTCGAAAGTGGTTCAATAAATTGGGCATGTAAAATGCTCGTTTTATCTTTTGTTTTATCAATTCTTTTAAGTATGTTTTCTCAAAGCTTTTTACCAAGTTTAGGAATAATATTTTCTATTTTTACAATTTGTACTTTTATCTTTTTAGCAGTATTTTTTGATATGATTTCTGTAGCTATTACAGCTACAAGTAAAGAAGAACTTGATGAATTTAAAGACCAAAAAGGTTATGACAATGCAATAAAATTATTTCAAAAACAAGATAAAGTTTGCTCATTTTGTGGAGATGTTGTAGGAGATATATGTAGCATACTAAGTGGTGCTGGTGGGGTAAGTTTAATTATAAATCTAAACTTATCTAATCCTAGTATTGTTATATTTTTAACATGCTTAGTCAGTTCTCTTATTGCAGGTATAACAATTTTTTTTAAAGCAATTATGAAAGGTTATGCAATAAAAAATGCAGATAAAGTTATTCTTAAAATAGGACAAATTACTGAGTTAAAAAGAAAAAATAAAAGAATTAAAAAAACTCAAAAAAGTGTTGACAAAAATAATTAGTTATGCTAATATAGTCAAGAAAGCAGAGGTATCCACTTCTCACCAGTCAGATTTTTTGTTCTAGATTTGGTTTAAACATTTTTAATATAAAGAATAAATTTCGATTTATTGTTTTTTTATGTTTATAGTGGATTCTTATGTTTCCACTATATTTTTTTTATAAAAGGAGATTACAACAATTTTTAAAGAATTATTAATTAACGATCAAATCACTCAAAACGAAGTTCGTCTCATTGGCGAAAATGGTGAACAACTTGGAGTAATGCCAAAATCTAAAGCACAAGAAATTGCAAATGAACAAGATTTAGACCTTGTTTTAATGGCAGGAAATTCAAATCCAGCTGTATGTAAATTAATGGATTATGGTAAATTTAAGTTTGACAGCATTAAGAAAGAAAAAGAATTAAAGAAAAATCAAAAGATTTCAGAACTCAAAGAAATTCAACTTTCTATGCGTATTGACCAATATCACATTAATTTCAAAGTTAAAAACGCAATTAAAATTCTTGAAAACGGAGACAAAGTTAAAGTTTCATTAAGAATGAGAGGTAGAGAACAAGCATACTCTAAGAATGCTATAGAAATAGTTAATAAATTTATTTTAGAACTTGCGGATTATGGAACTAATGATAAAGCACCAGAAATCGTTGGAAAGAATGTTATAGTTGTAATAAATCCAAAAAAACAATAAAAGGAGAGAAGGATAATGCCTAAACAAAAAACACACAGTGGAGTTAAAAAACGCTTTTCTACAACAGGAACAGGAAAAGTAAAATTTGCTAGACCAAACAAAGGTCATTTCTTAACAAAGAAATCAAGAGGAAGAAAAAGAAAACTTAGAAAAGGTTCTTATATTGCAGGTAAAAATGCAAGCAATATCAAAGCAATGTTAGGTGAATAGGAGGCTATGAATAATGAAAATTAAAAGAACAGTTAACGCATTAAAGAAACGTAGAAAAATCTTAAAAGCTGCAAAAGGTTACTACGGTGCTAAATCTAAATTATATAGAACAGCTAGAGAACAAGTTATGAAAAGTGGCCAATATTCTTATATTGGAAGAAAGAACAAAAAAAGAAATTTCCGTTCTTTATGGATTACAAGAATCAATGCTGCTTGCAGATTAAATGATATTTCTTATAGCAGATTCATTGCTGGACTTAAAAAAGCAAATATCAACTTAAATAGAAAAGTTCTTGCAGACATTGCTGTTAGAGAACCAAGTGCTTTTGCTGAACTTGTAAATCAAGCAAAAAATGCATAATGGAAAAAGCAAGTAAATCACTTATATCTAATTTAAAAAAGCAAAAACGAGAAAACAGATTTTTGCTTTTTTTAGATAATGTGAAAATAATAAAAGATGCAATAAAAAATAAAACAATAAATCCTTTGTTTGTCTTTACAATTGATGAAAATATAGATATAGAATTTAAAAATAAATATCTTGTAGATAATAAAACAATTGAACAATTATCTGACGTAAGAACACCACAAGGTGTACTTTGTGTTGCAGAATATATACCATATATTGTAAACAAACCAACAAACAATTTTCTTGTTCTTGACAATGTCCAAGACCCTGGAAATGTTGGAACTTTAATTAGAACAGCAAAAGCTAGTGGTTTTAATGAAGTATATTTATTAAATTGTGCAAGTGTAACAAATCCAAAAGTTGTAAGAAGTTCTGTTGGAGCAATTTTTACAACAAAACTTTATGAACTTGATAGACAAGAATTTATAAATTTTCAAAAAGAATGGAAAAACACTTTACTTAAAACCGATATGAATGGAGAAAATATCTTTACATTTAAACCAGACAATGAAATTCTTGGAATAGTTATCGGAAACGAAGGTAATGGTGTAAGTAATGAGATTTCTTCTATTTGTTCAAAATCTATAAAAATTCCAATGATTGAAGGTATTGAAAGTTTAAACGCATCTGTTAGTGGCTCTATAATTATGTATGAAATAAATAAAAATAGATTGATCTAAATTTATAAAGCTATATAAAAAAACTTAAAAAGGAGAATAATATGTCTGGACATAGTAAATGGCATAATATCCAAGCTAGAAAAGGAAAATCTGATGCTCAAAGAGGTAAGATTTTTACAAAAATTGGTAGAGAAATCGCTGTTGCTGTAAAAGCAGGTGGTGCTGATCCAAATAGTAATGCTCTATTAAAAAACGTTATTGCAAAAGCAAAACAAAACAATATGCCAAATGATAATATTGAAAGATCTATCAAAAAAGCTTCTGGAGAATTATCTGGAATCAACTTTGAATCAATTACATATGAAGGATATGGAATTGGTGGTTCAGCAGTTATTGTTGAATGCTTAACAGATAACAAAAACAGAACAGCAGGTGATGTTAGACATGCTTTTGATAAACATGGTGGAAGTTTAGGTTCAACAAACTGTGTTTCTTATCTTTTCAATAGAAAAGGTATTGTTTTAGTAAACAATGTTGAAGATGTTGATACATTAATGTTGGATGCTTTAGATCTTGGTGCAGTTGATGTTATTGAAGAAGAAGATATAATTCAAATTATAACAGAACCAAATCAACATTCAAAAATGCATGAAGCTTTAGAAGGTAAGGGTTATTCAATCATTTCATCTGAAACATCTTTAATTCCTGATAACTATGTTGATTTATCAGAAGAACAAATCATTAAATTCGAAAAAATGGTTGATGCATTAGAAGACTTAGATGATGTTCAAGAAGTTTTCCATAATGTAAATTTACCAGAAGATGAAGATTAATCATTAAAGTTTTATGCTTTAATGATTTTTCTATTTAAAAATATTTAACTTACAAAATTTAGTATAAAGTATGCAATATCTAATACTACATATCGTTTTTCAACTTCTAAAGAATTATATAACAATATCTATAATTTTTTATGTATTTAATAAAATAATTGACAATATTATATAAAAATAGTAAACTATTATTATGATTATATTAGGTATTGATCCAGGGTATGCAATTATTGGTTATGGACTTATTGATTCATCTAAAAATAACAAGGTGATAGATTATGGTGTTATTGAAACTCCTAAAGAAGATCCTATGCCAGTTAGACTTCAAAGAATTGAAGAAAGCTTAAGAGTTTTATTTGAGACATTTAACCCTGATGTCGTAGCAGTTGAAGAACTCTTTTATTTTAAAAACCAAAAAACAGTTATTCCAGTGGCTCAAGCAAGAGGAGTCATTGTTTTAGTTGCGCAAAAATATTGTGGAAATATATTTGAATATACACCAATACAAATTAAACAAGCTTTAACAGGAAATGGACATGCCGAAAAACATCAAATGCAATTTATGGTAAAAAATGTATTAGGTTTAGCAAGCATTCCAAAACCAGATGATGCTGCAGATGCTTTAGCTGTTGCTATATGCCATAGTCAAATTAATCCACGTTTAAATTTTAATCAAATGTAAACTTATAGAGGTATTTTATGATTTCATTTTTAGTAGGTATAATAGAAGAAAAATCAGAAAACATATTACAGCTTAATGTTCAAGGCGTAGGTTTCGAATTAAATATTTCATCTAACACTTTCTCTGCTTTACCACAAGTTGGGGAAACAATAAAAATTTGGTCTTATCTTCAAGTTAAAGAAGATGGTATGGCTTTATTTGGTTTTTCAAGCAAAGAAGAAAGAGATTTATTTTTAAAACTAATAACCATTTCAGGTGTTGGACCTAAAATTGCAATAGGTATTTTATCAGGAATGAAAATTTCAGAACTTGTTACAGCAATTATTAGACAAGATATAGCTCTTCTTTCAAAGATAAAAGGATTAGGAAAAAAGAGCGCTGAAAGAATTTGCTTAGAACTCAAAGATAAGATTGGTTCAGACAATTTACTCTTAGACGAACCAAATATTTCTATTGAATATAATGAAAATGCTGTTAATGATGCAACTGAAACACTGATTTCACTTGGTGTTAATAGAAATGAATCTTATAAACTTGCTAGAAGATGTGCAAGTGAAGATTCTACAGCTGAAGAAATTATTATGAAAGCTCTTCGTGAATTAGGACACTAATTAGTAAATATTATTACATTCATAATACCATATTTTGTGGTAGTATGCAAAATAAAGGATAAAATATGGAAGATAGATTTATTACAAGTACAAAAAATTTTACTGATGCAGAGATAGAAAACTCTCTTAGACCAACTCAACTATCTGAATATGTTGGACAAGAAAAAGTAAAACAAAGTTTAGAAATTTATATAAAGGCAGCCAAGTCAAGAAAAGAATCTCTTGACCATGTTTTATTGTACGGACCACCAGGACTTGGTAAAACCACTTTATCTCATATTATCGCAAATGAACTTGGTTCACAAATAAAAATCACATCTGGACCAGCAATTGAACACGCTGCAGATCTTGCTGCAATACTTACTAACTTACAAAAAAACGACGTTCTTTTTATTGATGAAATTCATAGAATGCATAAAACTGTTGAAGAAATTTTATATCCAGCTATGGAAGATTTTGCATTAGACTTTATTGTAGGAAAAGGTCCTTCTGCAAAAAATATGAGATTAAAAATTCAACCATTTACTTTAATTGGTGCAACAACAAAAGCTGGTATGCTTACTAGTCCACTTAGAGATAGATTTGGTGTTATTTGCAGACTTGAATTATATAATAATGACGAACTAAAAATAATTGTTGAAAGATCAGCAAAAATTTTAGGAATCAATATAGATGACGAAGCAAGCTTAGAAATTGCAAAAAGATCAAGAGGAACTCCAAGAATTGCAAACCGTCTTTTAAAGAGAGTAAGAGATTATGCTGAAGTTATTGGAACTGGTTCCATAACAACAAAAATTGCTGATGAAGCATTATCTAAAATGGAAATAGATTCACTAGGATTAGATTTCATTGATAGAAAAATTTTAGAAAGCATTATCAAAAAATTCGGTGGTGGTCCAGTTGGTCTTGATACTCTTTCTGCAACTATTAGCGAAGATTCAGGAACAATTGAAGATGTTTACGAACCATATTTAATGCAACTTGGTTTTATTTCAAGAACACCTAGGGGAAGAATTGCTCTTGAACCTGCTTATCAACATTTAGGAATTGAAAAAATAGATTAGGAAATAAGTATGATAGAAATTGAAAGATTTGATGGTGAAAAAATTAAAATAAATAAAGATAACTGCTTTGGTTGTGAATTAATAAAAAATTCTTCTGTTAATTCAGGTTTAGTTTATGAAAGCGAAAATTTTACTATATCGCAAGATTTTGAATTACCTATTTTAGGTATGCTTATTATCGCTTCAAAAAGACATGTTAATTCTTTTACCGAACTTACACAAGTAGAAAGACTTGAATGTATGGAGTTAATATCTAAAACATTGAAGATATTAAAGGAAAATAATATTTGTCAAACATATTCAATTATACAAGAAGAAAAATCACATTTTCATATTTGGCTTTTACCTAACCATTCTTATATGCTTAAAAATTTCGGAAATCCAGTTAAAAATATTTCAAAAATATTTCAAGATTCACTTAAAAATCTTAAAAATAAAGAAACTATTGATAAAATTTACGATTCATTAAATCTTATTAAATCCAAATTTAACGAAAGGATATAAATTTTATGAAACCAAATTATAATAAAAATATTATAAATATTTCAGCCACTTTTAATAATTATTTAGGTGGAAACACAACAATAAAAGAAAATAAAAAATTAAAAAATGAACTAACAAAAAATTATAAAAATATTGTTTTTATGATTTTTGATGGTATGGGAGTTCAAGTTTTAAAAGATAATTTAGATAAAGAAAATATTTTACGTAAAAATATAAAAGACATTTTAACATCTACTTTTCCAACAGCAACTGTTAATGCAACAACAACACTTGCTTCAGCAGATTATCCTGCCAATCATTTATGGTTAGGTTGGAGTATGTATTTAAAAGAAATGCAACTTCCTATTGTACTTTTTAGACATTCAAACGAAATAACAGGGGAAGATGTTGATGAAAATGAAATTTTCAAAATTCATCCAGAAAAATTAGCATATTATAAACAAATAAAAAATCCTACAAGAAAAATTTATACAATTTTTGCTAGCTATGTACACGAAAATCTTACTAACGGAAAAAATAATTATACAGCAAATGATGAAAATGAAATTTTTGATAATATAAAAAAAATATTAACAAAACATAAAGAAGAAAAGTTTATTTATTGCTATTGCGATAGACCTGATAAATATATGCACGATAACGGTGTTAAAAATGATATTGTTAAAAACAAACTACTTGAAATTTCAAAAAATATTGAAGAAATCTCAAATAGCTTTGATGATACACTGTTCGTTATCACTGCTGACCATGGTCATATTGATGTTAGTGAAAATGTAAATCTTTATGAAGATGAAAAATTTTTCTCAATGCTTGATAGACCATTATCAATTGAACCAAGAGCAATAAGCATAAAAATTAAAGATGGTTATGAAAAAAAATTCATAAACCATTTTAAAAAGTACAAAAAAGATTTTAAATTAGTTAAATGTGAAAAATTAATTAAACAAAACTTCTTTGGTGGAGACAACGAAAAACTTAGAGAATTTTTAGGAGACTATATTGCTATCGGATATAAAAACCCAGGTAAAATTTTAAAATTTTATCCATATCAAAAAGATTTTAAGGGCATTCATTCTGGTTTAACAAAAGCAGAATTGTATGTACCAATGATATTAATAGGAAACAAAAATGGAAAATAAAAACATATTAAGATCAACTTATTTTTATGAGTTACCAGAAGAACTTATCGCACAAACTCCATTAGAACCAAGAGATTCTTCAAGATTACTTGTTTATAATAGAAACGAACAAAAAATAGAACATAAGATATTTAGAGATATAATAGATTATCTTCAACCGAATGATATTTTAGTCGTAAACAATTCAAGAGTATTACCAGCAAGATTATTTGGTTATAAAGATACAGGTGCAAAGATAGAAATCTTACTTCAAAAAAGAATAGACCTTGACAATTGGGAAGTAATAGCAAAACCTTTCAAAAGATTATCAGTTGGGACAAAGGTTACTTTTAACGAAGAATTTTATTGCGAAGTTGTCGATAAAAAAGATTATGGTGAATGCAAAATAAAATTTTTCTATAAAGGTAGTTTTGAAGAAGCATTAGACAAGGTTGGTTCAATGCCTCTTCCACCATATATTAAAGAAAAATTAAAAGACAAAGAAAGATATCAAACAGTATATTCTAAAATAGAAGGGTCAAGTGCTGCACCAACAGCTGGGTTACATTTTACAAATGATTTAATACAAAAAATAAAAGACAAAGGAATCAAAATTGTTGAAGTGTTACTTCATGTTGGACTTGGAACATTTAGACCTGTAAAAGAAGACAATATCTTAAACCATGATATGCATTTTGAATATATAGAATTAAGCGAAGAAAATAGTATTATTTTAAACCAAGCAAAAAAACAAGGTAACAGAATTATTGCAGTAGGCACAACATCGGTAAGGGTACTTGAAAGCTGTGTAAATGAAAATGGAGAATTTATTCCTCAAAAAAGAGAAACAAATATTTTTATTTACCCACCATATAAGTTCAAAGCAATCGATGGTCTTATAACAAATTTCCATCTACCTGAAAGTACTTTAATCATGCTTGTTTCTGCATTATGTGGCACAGAAGAAACATTGAATTTATATAATTTAGCTGTTAAAGAAAAATATAGGTTTTTCAGTTTTGGAGATGCAATGTTTATTAGTTAATAATACAATATATTTTGTATTATTCATCATAATACACAATATATATTTTAAAAGGATTACTTAAATATGAGTAAATTTAGTTATGAAATTATAAAAGAAGATTCAAAAACCGGTGCAAGAGCTGGAATTTTTCATACTCCTCATGGAGATATTGAAACTCCAATTTTTATGCCAGTTGGAACACAAGGTACTGTAAAAGGATTAAGAGTTGAAGATTTACATGATATGAATGCTCAAATAATCCTTTCTAATACTTACCATTTATTTTTAAGACCTGGTGAAGATATAGTTAAAAAAGCTGGTGGTTTACATAAATTTATGAATTGGAATAAACCTATATTAACTGATAGTGGTGGATTCCAAGTTTTCTCATTGTCAAAATTAAGAAAAATAACAGACAATGGTGTTGAATTCAGATCACATTTAAGTGGAGAAAAATTCTTAATGACACCAGAAAAATGTATGGATATTCAACATGCTTTAGGTTCTGATATAATTATGCAACTTGATCAATGTACAGAAGCTGGTGCAACTTACGAACAAGCTGCTGAAGCTAGAAGAGTTACAAAATTATGGCTTGAAAGATGTTTTAATTATCACAAGAACGAAGAACAAATGTTATTTCCAATTGTACAAGGAAATGTGTATAAAGATTTAAGAGCAAAATGTGTTGAAGATTGTATTCCATTTGCAAAGTGTGGTATTGCCATTGGTGGACTCTCTGTTGGTGAAGAAAAAAGTATTATGTATGAAATATTAGATCATCTTAATCCTCTTTTACCACACGATATGCCAAGATATTTAATGGGTGTTGGAAGTCCTGATTGCTTAATCGAAGGTTTTGCCAGAGGTGTTGATATGATGGATTGTGTATTACCAACAAGAATTGCTAGAAATGGAACTGTCTTTACAAAGAATGGTAAAATGGTTATTAAAAATTCTAACTACAAAGAAGATTTCAATCCTATTGAAGATGATTGTGATTGTTACACTTGCAAGCATTATTCAAGAGCATACTTAAGACATTTAATCAATGCAGGAGAAATGCTTGGAGCTGAACTTTTATCAATTCATAATCTAAGATTTTTATTAAGACTAGCTGAAGAATCTAGAAAAGCAATTCTTGGGGATTATTTCAAAGAATTTAAAGATGAATTTTTAGCAAATTATAAAATTTAAAAGAGTATTTTTACTCTTTTATTTTTTTATACAAAATAAAGTGTACTATGCAAAGACATAATACTATATTTATTTTTTTATTATTCAAATAAAACAAATTTAGATAAAATTTTTATATAAATATTTAACACAATTTAAGCAACTATTTTTTAAACATTAATAAATAATTTGACTTTAAATTTTATAATATAGTAAACTTAATTAGAAAGGCATTGTGTCTTTTAAATTAAAAGGGGATTAGTATGAGTAATATGCTACTTGGTGTTACTTCTGCTGTCGCTATAATAATTAGTTTTGTTACATTAATAATAGGACTAGCTGTAGGTTTTGTACTAGCAAAAGTTTATACAGATAAAAAACTTGGTAAGAACAAAGCAAACGCTGTAAAGATTATTGAAGATGCGTATGCAGAAGCTAAAACTATAAAAAAAGAAGCTATCTTAGAAACTAAAGAACAAGTTCAAAAACTTAAAGATGAAGTTGAACTTGAAGTTAAAGAAAGAAGAACTGAAATTCAAAAATCTGAAGATAGACTCAATCAAAGAGAAGATTTTATTGAAAAGAAAGAACTTTCTCTTGACAAAAAAATAGAACAATTTGAAGCTGACAAAGAAGTTTTGCAACAAGAAAAAGATTCTATTACAACTTTGAAAAAAGAACAAGAACAATTAAAAACTGAAATTATGGCAGAACTTGAAAAAACTGCTGGACTTTCAAAACAAGAAGCAAAAGATATTTTGATTCAAGAAATGACAAATGAAGCAAGAAAAGATGCTTCTGTTATTGTAAAACAAATTGAAGATGAAGCTAGAGAAAATGGCGAAAAGAAAGCTAAAGAAATCGTTTCTCAAGCAATTCAAAAATGCGCTACTGAAATCACTTCTGAAATGACAGTTTCTGTTGTTTCTCTTCCAAATGAAGAAATGAAAGGAAGAATTATTGGTAGAGAAGGTAGAAACATTAGAGCAATTGAAGCTGCAACTGGTGTTGAACTTATTGTTGATGATACTCCAGAAACAATTACAGTTTCTTGTTTCGACTCTGTAAGAAGAGAAATTGCTAGATTATCATTAGAAAAATTAATTTCTGATGGAAGAATTCATCCAACAAGAATTGAAGAAATTGTTGAAAAGATGACTAGAGATGTTGAAAAATCAATTAAAGAAGCAGGTGAAAATGCTTGTAACGAAACAGAGATTTATAATCTTAATCCAGAACTTGTAAAAATTCTTGGTAGAATGAAATACAGAACGAGTTATGGACAAAATTGTTTAAGACATAGTATTGAAACTTCAATCATTGCAGGTTTACTTGCAAATGAACTTGGTGCAAATGTAAAAATTGCAAAACGTGGTGGACTTTTACATGATATAGGAAAAGCTGTTGATCATGAACTTGAAGGAACTCACGTTTCTATTGGTGTTGATCTTGCTAAAAAATACGGTGAAAGTTCTGAAGTAATTCACTGTATCGAAGCTCATCACTTTAATGTCGAATTCCATAGTTTAGAAGCTATAATTGTACAAGTTGCTGATGCTATTTCAAGTTCTAGACCTGGAGCAAGAAGAGAATCATTTGAAAATTATATCAAACGTCTTGAGCAACTTGAAGGAATTGCAACAACATTTAAAGGTGTTGACAAAGCTTATGCAGTTCAAGCTGGTAGAGAAGTTAGAATCATTGTTAAACCAGATGAAGTATCTGATAATCAAGCAAACTTAATTGCAAAAGATATTGCAAAGAAAATTGAAAACGAAATGCAATATCCAGGACAAATTAAAGTTAATGTTATTAGAGAATCAAGATTTACTGAAACTGCAAAATAATTTTTATTAATAAAGATGTATAATTTAAAGCAAATAAGTAAATAATATAAATGTGATAAGTTAAAAATAACTTTATCATAGTATAAAAGAGAGATTATAACAATCTCTCTTTTTACTTTATATAGGTATTATGCAAGATAATTATACAAGATATTGAGTATTATGCATAATTATAAATAATATGTATAATCTTATTTCTAATCAATTTTATAAGAAAAACATCATATAATTTATGTATTGTTGGTTAAAAATTAAAATAAAAATGAAATTAAGTAAATTTGAATCAAATTATATAATTATATAAGAAATTAGTTTAAAAACAGCCTTTCTATGCGTAAAACTTGTGTTTTACGCATAGATTATTTATTTTGTTATGTACAATTTTATTTTATCTCCTAAGATTTTTTACATAATATAATTAAATTTGTCTCACAAATTTTGCAATTGTTATTTTTATAATTTGATTTAAACTCGTTTTACACAACACATCTTACATAAATTTCATTTTCCATCTATCCTTTATAACTCAACATTTTATTTTATATCTATCTCTCTTCATTTATATAGCATTAATTTAAATAAAAAACCTCTCTATATGTAACATGTGTTTTATTTAAATTTTCTCCTTTCCTTCATAAGAGATTCTTCTTTTATATCATAAATATTTTCTTTAAATAAGATTTACACCTTTATCACAATTTACCATAATCAAATAACCTATTTTATTTTTAATTAACCCTTTCTTTTTACATTAATCAATTTTCATACATAACAAAAAAAATAACTTCTAGATAGAAGTTATTTTAACTTTTCATAGTTTTCATAATAACGTTGAATACTTTTTCTTCATTTTTCTTCTTTTGTTTTATATATTTTGTCCACATAATGTAACCATAAGTTGTATTTGTTAAGTAACCTACTTTTAAAACAATAAGTACCCATTGCCCTGAAATTATATTTATTGTAAGTTCCAAGAATGTACTTATATACCAAGCTATCCATTGTTCCCTATATCTAAATAAAATAAACAACCCATTTGCTATTCCAACAGCGCTACAACAAGCATCTAAATAACAAACAACCTTTTCCATAAGTGGATTATCAGATAAAATACCTTCTTCAACATCAATTAATGTAAGTAAATACCCTATTACAACTGTCCATACAACTATTCCAACAATAACCATTACTTCTTGAATACCAGATAACTTTCTAACTTCAGTTAATTCTTCTTTTTCAGAATCTTTATGCTTATTCCACATAATAAATGAAATAATATCAATTGGAATCCAGAAGAAAATTGTAGTTGCCATAGTCGCAAATCTATATGCACAAACAATACAAATTGCAATTTCTGTTGCTTCAACAACTAAAGAAACAATAAAATTCCACTTGCTTTGTTTTGAAATTAAAAGTTCACATAAGATATTGCTGAATATATCAACCAAATACAAAGCCATTATTATTTTTCCATTTACTCCACCAATATCTTCTTCAGGAAAAATAAATGCAAATACAAATGCTAATATAGTTATACTTATAAACCAAATTTTTTCATATAAAGAATAGTAGTTCCATATACGTTTAAAAATGTTTTTTTCTTTTGTTTGTTCCATTTCTACCTTCTTAAAAAATTTTACTTTATAGATTATATTCTTCTAAAAATAAAAAGTCAAACATTAATATAAATTTTCTCTTAACAAAAATCCAAAATCTCTAACTTCTTTTTTTAGTATTTTATAATTAGGTATAATTCTCATCACTTCCTGCCAAAACAGCTTTGAATGATTAAGTTGTTTTGAATGACAAAACTCATGTATGATTATGTAATCAATTAAATCTTTTTTTAATATTAAACATTTTAAATTTAATTTCATTTCAAATTTACTATTAAATGTTCCCCAATTTCTTACAGAATTGTTTATTGTAACTTTAGTTAAATTAAAATTATACTTATTTTTAAAAAATTCAACTCTTTCTAATAAATAATTAATATTTGCTTTATAGAAATTTTTAACATTTTTATATTTTTTTAAAATTTCATCTTTATTAAAATTATCATCAAATAGATATACATATTTATTAAAATCATATTTACTTTTTATTTCTAATGTTTGATTAATTCTTTTTAAAGATTTATCTAACCAATTTTGTTTACTAACTAAAAATTCATCTATATTTTTTTGAGGCAAGTTTATTGGAACCTTTAAAATTACTTCACCATTATTTTTTACCTGTAAACATATACTTTTTCTATTTTGTTTTATTATTTTCATAGCTAACCTTTTATTTTAATAGTATTATGCTCCTTGCATATAACACTATATATAGTAATATTATATATTTTCACACTTCAAAATTACTTAAATTCTCTTTTTTAACAATAAATATCTTTAAAATTTTTTAACTTTATTCCAGTCCCCGTTTAAAATTTTGTAACTTATACTCCTACCTTTATATAATCATTTTTCTGTTTTTGTTTTAATTCATCTTTAAGATTTTAAAACATTTTTTATACCCCTTAATTTATATCAAAGAATTATATTTAAAATAGGTATTAACAATAGTAATTTCTTAAATCCCTGTTTATTATTAAATTCCATACAAAAATCTTATATCTATTATTTCGATATACAATTTTATCTAAAATTATAAAATTACTTTACATTGATGACATATATAATCACAAGAACTATTAATTAATTTTATCCAAATTTCTCTTCTTATTTTATAATTAAGTATCTAAATAGATAATACCACAAATTTAATAAAAAACAAAAGTTTATATAAAAATAAAAATTTTACCTTTATAATTAAATTTACATTTTTATTTAATAGTATTATGCTTCTTGCATATGACACAATATTTGGTATTATTCACATATTTTTATGATTTTTTTTGCATACTACCTGTTAAAATATTGACTTTTTTTTTATCTTATCTTATAATAACTTCGTTAGAGGTAATTTATGGTTTTTAATCCAAATGGTAGTCAATTCTCTTTCCTTATTTTAGATTGCTTAAAGGATAAATCTAGATACGGATTAGAGATTATTGATATAATTGCAAAAAGAACAGAAAATAAAGTTGTTATGAAAAAACCTACCCTATATTCTTGCTTAACAAGAATGGAAAAGAAAGGTTTACTTTCTTCTTCATATTGGTCAGATAGCGAATTAGGTGGAAAAAGACATTATTATACAATTTCTGATATGGGAAGAAAAGTTTTGTTAGATTTAAAAAATACTTACAATTATTCCAATATTAGACCAAACGATAGTACTGATGAGTCTTCTACAAAAGTTATATATGCTCAACAAGATAACTTATTTAATTTACTTAACAACAAACCTAAAAATGAGAAAGTAACTAAAGAAGAAAATAAAAATGAAGTTTTAGATAATCAAATAGATTTATTCACAATTGAAGAAAATAATGATGATGGTTATATCTTATCTTCAAATGAAAAAATTAATCTTGATTTTAACAATACAAATAAAAGTAATATTGAATCTAATACTCAACAAGAAGAAGACATTGAAGAAAAACGAGATGATGCTGTACTTTTAACCGAAAGAATTGAAGCTATCGAAAAGAAAGAAAATCATCATTTTGTTGAAGAAGTTGAAATTCATGATGAAGAAGAAAAGATTGAAAGAAAAGAAGATGCAGTCCTCCTTTCACCAGAGGAATCTATAAATTATAATAAGAAAATATATGACACATCTTCAGATCTTAAAAAATATCGTAAGAAAAAGAGCTTCTCTGAAAATCAAATCGAAATGAATGTTGTTTATGAAAGTAAAGAACAAAATGAATTACATAAAAAGCAAATTGAAGAATTTAAAAAATCAGTATTAGAAAATAGAACTGGAAATATTACTATTGAACAACCAAGTTTTGATTATTTCAATAGATTTGAAAAGAAAATTGAAAAAGAAGAAAAAATAGTAGAAAACAAAAAAGTTGAAGAAACAAAAGAAGATGATGGTTTGTTAATTACATCTCCAAGACTTAACTCAAATGAAATACCTCATCAAAATAAAATTAAAAAAGAAGAAATCATTTCTAATATTGGACCTCTCCCTGCTCCTAAAAGAGATTCTGAATATGAACCTTCTTATAAAGATATGATTGCAAAATTATATTCAAGAAATGATGAAGAACCAAAACAAAAGAAACATGAAAAAATTGAACACGAAAACGTTGCTGCTTACTTTGCTGACTATGAAAGTTTAAAAAGTTACTATAAATCACATGGCGTAGCTTTCAAACCATATTCAAGACAAAAAATGGAATATTCTCATAATACAAATAGATTAAAATCTATTATAAATGTTATCATGATGGGATTAATTGGAATTGGATCAGGTCTTTTATATTTAATTTTATCTTTAACAGGATATACAAAAGCTTCAACAGACTTCTTCTATTATGTACCAACAATTATTATGGCAGTTGTTGTTGCATTGTCATTCGTTAGAGAATCAAAAACAGAAAGCCCAAAACCTTGTCAAAGATATAATTCTCAAATAATGTGGCTGATATTCTTGTCTGCAACAATTATAATATTCTCAATTAATATCTGTTGCGGAATGTTTGGTAAAAATTTATTAGACTATTCTACTACTCTTTTCGTACCAATTTTTGTTGCGCTTGCAATATGTCCAATTAGATATTATGTAACTGATTATGTATATAAAAAATATGGAAAATAAAAGAAAGAATTAAATCAATTCTTTCTTTTTTCTTTTAATACAAAACAATAAATTTACTACTCCAACCAATATCAAAATTATTAAAGTTGCCATGATAATATATAATATTGAATTTTCAAAAATAGTACACAGCAAAGTCATAATTATACATGAAATTAAAGATCCTAAACTAATAGAAATAAAACATTTGTGTATGTTTAAATTTGTAAAACCAGAAATAATACTACCTGACCAAACTCCAGTAAGTGGAAGTGGAATTGCAATAAATGAAGTAAGCAATATATATTTAAAAATATCCAATTTTTTCTCTGACATTTTATGTATTTCTTTATCATATTTTAAACTTAGTTTAGATATAAATTTATCAAAAATAAATCCAGTTGTTTTATCCTTTAAAAATCTTATAAAGATTATAATAAAATAAATAGGTATTAATGAACCAACAAAACAAATAAAACAAGCAGAAATAGGATTAATTGCATTATTTCCCCAAATTTCTTTTGAAATAACAAGAGGTATCGCTATCTTAGTTTCTATCGTTGGAATTACAGAAACAATTATTGCAACTAACCATACAACATCTTGAAAATTATCTCTAAAAAATGTAACTATAATATCACCTCTCTTTTAACTTAATAATAAGATATGATGAAATTATCTAAAAAATTAATAAAAAAGAAAGATATTTATCTTTCTTTTTTTATAATATATATTGTGTATTATGTTGAATAATACAATATATAATGTATTATTCAATTTCTATATTGTCAAATAATCTTAAAAATCTTGTAAAATCAACTGCAGATGAAGAACCATAGAATAAAACATCTTTAAATATTGTTTTATCTGGATTTGCAATTGAAACAAAATTTGTCGCATTTGTTATTCTCAAATAATTTACTATTTTTATAAAGCAAGAATATATATCGTCCCCTGCATATAATTTATCAGGAACATTATATAATAAAGATTCAATTAATATTTGATTTGCATTATCATCAAGACCAAGTTTATAGATAGAATTAAATATCTTTATCATATTAACAAAGTTATCTCCTACCCTATCACTTTTTTCAATTAAGTTTTTAAATCTCTCTTTAAAATCTATTTCCAAAAATTTATTTTTCTTTGAATTATACATTTTATAGGTTTTATTTTCACTATCAAATAATACGATATATAACAATACTTCAACTTCTGTTCCAAAATCATCTTTACCGATTATCTTTAAATATTTATTAAAATAATAAACAATAGAGGTTTCAGACAAGAAATTTAATAAAGTATCTTGAATATCTAATTTTAAATGAGCCAACTTGTAATTTGATGTAATCTTCTTCTCTTGAGCTTCTGGAATTTTTTCTTGTTCAACATCTTTATCTTTTTTTCTTTTTCTTCTTTTAACAGATCTTGTTTTATACCAAGCATTTAAGAATTTTCTCTTTATACTTTTCCAAAAATGCTTCTTTTCAATTGTATTCATTTCTATTTGAGCATTTTCAACCCCTAAGAAATAACAAAATTGCGCATTAGAAGAAACCCCACCAGTAAAAATTTCATTGACAGGTTGTAAAATTGTATTATTTAAAGTTACATAAGGACTTCTATTTGAAAGATCATCAATTACATTTGTAATTAAATTTTGAATCTTTTCATCCATAGCATTAATAAACTCAGGATTTGCTGAATCTATTATTCCTTGTATTAATCTCCTATTAATATTTATTTTCATATATTAATCCTTTATTTTTTTGGAGTAATTTTTGTTAAACCACCCATATATTTTTGTAATACTTCTGGAATGTTTATACTACCATCTTCATTTAAATGATTTTCAACAAATGCAATTAACATTCTTGGTGGAGCAACTACTGTATTATTTAATGTATGAGCAAAAACATTTCCTTTTTCTGTCTTATATCTTATTCCAAGTCTTCTAGCTTGAGCATCTGTTAAGTTTGAGCAACTTCCAACTTCAAAATACTTCTTTTGTCTTGGACTCCAAGCCTCAACATCTAAACTCTTATATTTTAAATCTGCCAAATCTCCTGAGCAACAAGCAAGAGTTCTTACTGGAATTTGCATTGAAACAAAAAGTTCAACTGTATATGACCAAAGTTTATTATACCATTCTTCACTATCCTCTGGTTTACAAATTACTATCATTTCTTGTTTTTCAAATTGGTGAATTCTATAAATTCCTCTTTCTTCAATTCCATGAGCACCTTTTTCTTTTCTGAAACATGGTGAATAACTTGTTAATGTTAAAGGAAGTTCATTTTCATTAATGATTGTATTCATGTACCTTCCAATCATAGAATGTTCACTTGTACCAATAAGATAAAGATCTTCACCTTCAATCTTATACATCATTCCTTCCATTTCTTCGAAACTCATAACACCAGAAACAACATCACTTCTAATCATAAATGGAGGAATACAATAAGTAAATCCTTTATCAATCATAAAATCTCTTGCATAAGTTAATATAGCAGAATGAAGTCTAGCAACATCTCCAACAAGATAATAAAAACCTTGTCCACTTGTTCTTCTTGCACTTTCTAAATCAAGACCACCAAGTTTTTCTAAAATATCTGTATGATATGGTATTTCAAAATCTGGTTCTTTTGCTTCTAAATAAGTTTCAACTTGAACATTTTCAGAATCATCTTTTCCAAGAGGAACATCATCTGAAATGATATTTGGAATAGACATCATAAGTTTCTTTAATTGTGAAGATAATTCTTCCTCTTCACTTTCAATTTCAATAATTCTTTCATTATTCTTTTTTACTACTTCTTTTAATTCTTCTGCTTTATCTTTTAAGCCTTGTTTCATAAAAGAACCAATTTCTGAACTTAAAGAATTTCTACTACTACGAAGTTCATCTCCTTCTTTTTTAAGTTTCTTAATTTGTTCATCTAAAACTAAAACTTCATCAACCAAAGGTAATTTATGGTCTTGAAATTTTTTTCTAATATTTTCTTTTACTAACTCACTATTAGTTCTAATTAAATTAATATCTATCATGCTAATTCATCTCCTCTTTTATAATAATTAATAATATATTAAAATAACAAATTTGTCAAATATTTTGAATTAATAAAACATCAAGCATTAGGAATTTTTAATCAGTTAAAAATATATTAAAAAATTTTACTTTTTTGTATTAATATCTTATAATATAAAAAGATGAAAAAACTAAGTTACTTTGAAAAAAGAGATTTGTCTAACATAACAAAAATAGGTAAATATTCTGAAGATTTACCAGAATTTTGTTATGATTTTTTTATCGGAATTGAAAATAACACATCAACACTTACTAGAATGAATTATGCCATGGACATTTCAATTTTTTTAGATTATCTATCTAGATTTAAATTTAAAAAACCTGTCGCTGAAATTACCATAGAAGATATTAACGAAATAAAAAGTAAAAATATAGAAAACTTCTTGTCTTACTTAAGTTTCTATGAATTTAACGGTAAACCATATAAAAACGGAGAAAAAGGAAAAGCAAGAAAACTTGCAAGTATAAGAAGTTTGTTTAAATATTTATTTAACCATGACTTAATTTCATCAAATGTTGCAAGTAAAGTTGAAACACCAAAATTGCATTCAAAAGAAATTATTCGTTTAGAACCAGAAGAAATGGTTAAATTTATAGACACAATAGAAACCCCTACAACTTTTACAAAAAAGCAATTATCATATAACAAAAACACTTTTGAAAGAGATAATGCAATTTGTACCCTTTTCCTTGGAACTGGAATAAGAATTTCAGAATGTGTTGGTTTAAATGTTTCAGATTTTGATTTCAATCAAAATGCTTTCAAAGTTACAAGAAAAGGTGGAAATCAAACTATACTATATTTTTCAGAAGAAATATGTGAAGCTTTATTAAATTGGTTAGATAAGAGAAAAACACTAGATCTCCCTAAAGATGAAGACGCAATGTTTATATCTCTTCAAAAGAAAAGAATTTCTGTTAGAGCTGTTGAAAACTTAGTCAAAAAATATGCTCAAGAAGCTACCCCATTAAAAAACATTTCTCCTCATAAACTCCGTTCAACATTCGGTACTAACTTATATAGAGAAACAAAAGATATATATATCGTAGCAGATGTACTTGGTCATAAAGATGTAAACACAACAAGAAAACACTATGCTGCAATCAGTGAAGATTTAAGAAGATCTGTTGCAGATAAGGTAAAATTAAAAAAATGAAAATTAATTGTATATTTTATTATTATTTGCATATATTATAATTGTGAAGAAAAATTACTTCACAGTAAAACGAAAAACATATTCTTTTATCATAAATTGAATATGTTTTTTGTTTTTATTATAGTAAGTAGTATTCAAATAGATATACAATATATTGTATTATATCTAGTATTACACATTAAATAATACACAAAATATATAAAAAAGAGATAAATTTCTTATCTCTTTTTTTACATCATCCAGTCACAATATACCCCAAAACCTTTTGTTGGATCAGATAAAAAAACATGAGTTACTGCACCAATCATCTTACCATCTTGAATAATTGGAGACCCACTCATCCCCTGAACAATTCCACCTGTTAAGTTCAACAATCTTTTATCTTTTACTCTAAAAACCAAACTCTTATCCGAAGCTTTCTTTTGATAGCTAGCTTTAATTATTTCAATTTCATATTCTTCCCTTATCCCACTAACACTTGAAACTATATAAGCTTTTCCTGTTTTTACACCTAACCTACCACCAATTTTTGCTGTTAAATTCTTATCAATAAGTCCTTCTGTATCTATCAATTTTCCATAAATACCAAATTTGTTATTATCATCAATCAACCCTTTAATATTTTTATTTTGAACAAATAAACATCTTAATTCTCCTGGTTTATTATGTTGTCCTTTGTTTATACCAATAACATTACAGTTATAAATTTTTCCATTTGAAATAGGTACAATATTATTACCCTGATTATCTGTAATTCCATGTCCAAGCGCACCAAAATTTAAATCTTTTTTATTTACAAAAGTTAAAGTTCCCACACCACTTATATCATCTTTGACATAAATACCAAATTTATTTTCATCATTATCTTTAACAAGTCTTACAAGCATCTTTTTTTCTTTGTTATCTCTTAAATATTTTACTTCAACATCTTTATCCTTAACATTTAATAATTTAGGAATATCATCTAAACTCTTTATCTTAACATCATTTATTTCTGTAATAATATCACCAGGTTTAAATTTTTTACATGCAGTATTTTCTTTATCTTTAATTTCTATATCTTTATTTTCCCTAACAACAATTGCACCATCAGCGTTTAAAGCAAGACCAATCGGAACACCACCAATGTAAACTTCTTCATCATTTAACATATTAACTTTAACTTTTCTAATTGGAAAAATTCCAAATAACTTAAAAGTTAAAACACCATCATTAGTTTTTGCTGTACCAACAGACAATTCATTTCTATTTAATTCTGTTTTTACAAACCCACCAAATAAATTATTTTTATTTGAACTTTTAACATCATCATAAGTAACTATAGCTCCATTTTCAAAATTATAAATATCCTTAAATGGTATATTTACTAATATCAACATAATAAATATAAATAGTATATAAATAAATTTATTTCGTTTCATCATAAGCCTCTAAAATTTATTATCTTGATTTATATCAAATTTATTCATAATATATTTAGTATAAATATATTGCATATTACACTATATAGTGTATATATAATAAATAAAATAAAAAAAAGTATATCAAACTAATTCTGATATACTCTTTTTTTATTTTATCTGTTTTTAATTTGTCTATATCTTTCCTTCATTTCTTTTGCATGTTCAATAGCTACTTGAGTTAAATTATCTCCACCTATCAATCTTGCAATATTTTCAACTTCTTGATTCTCATCTAACATTCTTACTTTTGTATAAGTTTGTCCAGATTCTTCATACTTTCCAACATATAAATAAGAATCACCAGCTGATGCAACTTGTGGCATATGTGTTATACATAAAACCTGACTTGTTTTTGAAAGATTTGATAATTTTTCAGCAACCTTATTACCTACTTCACCACTAATACCAGCATCTATTTCATCAAAAACAACTGTTTTATTATTTTCATTAAAGATATTTTTAAATGCTAACATTAATCTAGATAACTCACCACCTGACGCAACCTTCGAAATATCTTTTAATTCTTGTCCTTTATTTGCTGAGAAAATAAATTTAACATTATCCTGACCTTCTGATGTTAAATTTTCACCAGGATCAAACTCAACATCAAACAATGTTCCCTTCATAGACAAATCTTGCAACTCATTCATCAGCAATACTTTAAGTTTATCTCCATATTGTTTTCTTAATTTTGTCAATTCATTTGCTTTTGTTATAAGTCTTTTTTTAGCATCATTCAATTTTATATTAAGTTCGTTTAAGACTTCATCACTATTCATCAAATTATTATATTTTTCTTTTATATCGCTATAAAATTTTAATACATTCTCAATTGAACCACCATATTTTTTATTTAAACTTTTTATTACATCAAGTCTTGAATCAAGCTTGTTAAGTTCATTTTCATCAAAATCTGTCCTATCTTTTATACTTTCAATAGTTTCATACACATCTTCAAGCTCATAAAACACACTTGAAACCTTTTCTTTACATTCATTTATTTCATCAAATTCCGAAATTGAAGACAACAATCCTTTTATTTGACTCAAATTTGACAATACTGAAAAATTATTTTCACTTAAAAGCCCTGTCGCTTCGTTTAAGTTTTCAAAAATTTTCTCTGAACTAGATAAAAATTTTATTCTATCTCTTATTTCTTCTTCTTCACCAATAACTAAATTAGCATTTTCAATTTCTTTAATTTGGAAAAGATAAATTTCTTTCAATCTTTCTCGTTCAGAATCATCTCCACCAAGATCCAAAATACTTTTTTGTAAAGATTTAAATTCTTCGTAGACTTTCAAATAAGATGTTTTTGCATGAATAATATCTTCTCCACCAAATTTATCAAGAAGTGAAAGATGCTTTTTATTATTTAAAAGTTCCATACTATCATGTTGAGAATAAGTATCAACAAGTAATGCTCCAATTTTTTTTAATACGCTTAAAGCAACATTTTCCCCATTTAATTTTATTGAATTTTTTCCATCAATAGTATAACTTCTTGAAATTACAACTTCATCATCTTCTATTTCTTGTTCTCTTAAAAAAGAAATAACTGTCTCATCTAAATTTGCAAAGACAGCATTAACTTTCATATATTCCTCACCACTTCTAAGAAGTGTTTTATCAGCCTTTCCACCAAGAACAAAATTTAAAGCATCAAATATAATACTCTTACCAGCACCAGTTTCACCAAGCAAAACATTAAATCCATCTTTAAATTCTATATCAGCTTTTTTGATTAAGGCTATATTTTCTATAACTAAATTTGATAACATTCAAATCACTCCATCATATTATTTAATGATATAACAGCGTCACTAGCAAGTGCAGTTGTTGGGAAAATTAACATAACCGTATCTTCTCCATAAACAGCACCCATCATTTCTGTTAAATTTAATTTATCAACAAATGAACAAATACTTGATGACATACCTTTTATAGTTTTTACGACAACAAGATTTAAGGCAGTCTTGATTGAAATTACAGATTCTTTAAAAATAGTTATGTACTTACTTGATACAGCTTGTTCTTGAGTTCCAAACAAAGAGTATTTATATTTACCAGAACTTGATAATATTTTTGTCAAACCTAATTCTTTAATATCTCTCGAAATAGTAGCTTGAGTTATATCAAAGTTTGCGTTTTTCAACTCTCTTGCAAGCTCATCTTGAGTTTCAATTTCTTTAATAGAAATTAACTCTAAAATCTTAGACTGTCTAGCTGAACGTGCCATAATCTCTCCTTTAGTAAAATTCGTAAAAATGCCTATAAAATAGGGCTTTTTAGCCCTTATGTATATTTATAAATTCATAAATATTTATATCATTTTGAATATTATACAACATAATTTATATTTATGCAAGTACTTTTTGTATATTTATTCATGAATTTTTTATAAAAATATACATTATTAAATTTTTATAAAACACAAATCTATAAATATGTAATTTTTTGTATATTCTATACAATATATAGTATTTATACATAAAAATACATAATAAAAAAGATATGTTCCAACAACATATCTTCTCAATTTTCCCTAAATATCTTTTAATCAAACAAATAAAAAAAGATCGCTTTACAGCAATCTCTTTAAAAACTATATCAAAGAACACAATCAATATTCTTTATTTAAAACTATTATCTCCTCATCTTGCAAAGCCTGACCAATCAAATCTTCAATATTTAAAAACTTCTCTTCATACTCAGCCTGTTTAACAGTTGGTTTGATAACAGGATTTTTAGGTAAAAAGACTGTACAACAATCTTCGTATGGTAAAATTGAAGTTTCAAATGTTCCTATTTTTTTAGCTATCTCAATAATACCTTCCTTATCAAATGCAACCAAAGGCCTAAACACTGGAAGCTTTTCAACAACATCATTTGTTACTGTCATACTTTCCATCGTTTGACTTGCAACCTGTCCAAGATTTTCTCCTGTAATAATACAACCCAACCCGTTTTGATTACAAATTCTTTCTGCAATCCTCATC
>JAFTYD010000038.1 GCA_017464845.1 Clostridia bacterium | reverse complement strand
TTCAACAATCACAGTTAGATATGTATCGGCAGAAGGATATAAAGACCATGTTGTTACTTATTCATTAGAAGACTTAGAAGTAAGTCAAGAACCTGTAAATAATTTTGATACATTCACACTTCTTAACAACGAACTTGTTGTAACATTATCTTCTACACCAATATCATATAAAGTTAAATTTGATATTAATGGTGGAAACTATGATGTTGATGAAAGTGGAAATGATATCGTAATGGAAGATGTAACTTTCACTTATGATGAGGAAGAAAAATACTTACCATTAAATATTTATAAGAAAATAGGTTATAGCTTTATTGGTTGGAGCAGAACTGCTGATGGTGAAGTTGAATTCTTAGATGGTGCAAACATCTTTAATATTTCATCAACTGACGGTGAAGAAATAACTTTCTATGCTATTTGGAATCCAAATACATATGTTATAAAATTTAATCCAAATGGAGCTGATGGTGTTGAGCCAGGCTCACCTCAAGCGTTCATGAGTGATATGAGCAATGTTTATGATAGTCCAGTAAAACTTTCAAAAAATATCTTCACAAAGACAGGTCATCATTTCATTGGTTGGGCAAGAACTCCAGATGAAATAGATGTAAATAATCTCTTTGAAGATGAAAAGATTTGGGGACAATATGATATCGCAGAAGATATTACTTTATATGCTATCTGGGAAGTTAATACTTATTTAGTTTACTTCGATCCAGAAGTAGAAATGAATGGTAATAAATTCGGTGAACTTCAAGATCCAGATTTAAATGCTGATCTTAAATTTGATGCAACATTAAATCTCTATTATATGGAAGTAAAATATACTCATACTTATGGAAATATTCCACAAGCTTATAGAAAGGGTTATAGCTTCTTAGGTTGGTATAACTTAGAAGAATTAATTACTTCTGAAAGTACAGTTTATATCTTACAAGATACAGTACTTAGAGCTAGATACGAAGCAAGAACATTCTACATTACTTATAATGCAAACGAAGGTGAAGGTGATGATGTTGTTCAAACAGTTAAGTACGATGAAGTAGTTTCTGTTTATATGAATAACTTCATTAGAGAAAACTTCACATTCAAAGATTGGCTTGTTTATAATGCAAATGGTGATACTGTTTACGAAGCAGACAATACAACTCCACTTGCAATGAATGCTGCAATAACATTCACTTACAACTACGATTTTGATCTCGTATTAAAAGCTCATTGGATGCAAAATTATAAGATATTCTTTATGTCAAACGGTGGTAAAGGTGTAATGGAATCTCTTGTAATGTCATATGGTAATGATGGTATTAAATTAACAAAGAATGCTTTTGAAAAATTAGGATACACATTTGAAGGTTGGTCTGAAAATCCAAATGCAACTGTAAATGATTCTCTCTTTAAAGATGAACATCAATTTGCACCTGGATATTATGTAGATAGAAACATTGTTCTCTATGCTATTTGGACACCAAATCCTGACACATATTACAAAACAATTTATTACTTTGAAGGATTTGATGGAAAATATAAAGACGATGATGCAATTATTGTTGATTGTAAAGGAACAACTGATACAATAGCAAATGCTGTTAAAACTCCATATAGTGGTTTCACTTTCGATGGAACAAATGCAAATAACATTGTAAGTGGAATTATTACTGGTGATGAAAAGTTAGAATTAAAATTATATTATAAGAGAGATACTTATACATTAACTTTACTCACAGGAAATGGTAGTGTATCATTCTCTGCTTCAAGTACTAGTAAGTTTACAAAGACAGATAATATTTACACATTCTATTACAATGCAAATGTAACTTTACAAGCAGTTGTTAAAGTTGGATATGCAATGAAAAATATTACTTCATCTAACACAAGTTTAATAGGTGCTTTAGATAAGAGCATATTTGGCTTAAGTGTAGATGAAAACAAAAATAATGTTTATACTTATAATAATTTAGTAATGCCTAATGGAAATGTTAGACTTACATTAAATTGTATTCCAAATCCTGATACTCCATTTAGCATTGTGGCTGTAACACAAGGATTAGATGGAAAATATGTTAATGCTAAAAATGAATATAACTTAGCAGGTGCTTTATATAATCGTACTGGAAAAGGTACAACAGATACTGCAGTAAGTTATAATATGATTTTAGAAACATATAAAAATAACTTAAATGTTATTGAAGGTTTCACATATTCTTCATTTGAAAGCAAGAAAATTAACGGAGATCGATCTACTACTGTTTATGTATTCTACTCAAGAAATTCATATAAAGTAGAATTAAATGCAGAACCAGGTTTACTTGGATTAACAGGTTCTGGAACTTATAAATTTGGTGAAAAAGTTACATTATCTGTAACTGCAACAAAAGGTTTTGTGTTTGAAGGTTTTGGAGACATCTTAAGTTCTCGTTGTCAAATTGAAAACTTGGATAATGGTTCAATAAAATATAGTTATAGCTTCAATATGACTGCAGAAAATTTAAGCTATACTGCAATTTCAAACGAACTTTATTCAATTAAGATTTTAACAGAGAATCTTGATGGAACTTATAAACAACATTCAATCATTGAAAATCAAAAGAATAAGACAGGAACAAGAATTACTTACAATCTTATTTCAGCACTCTTACCAAAAGATATTACAGGATATAGCTATGGTTATATTAGTAATACAACATTAAATGGTACAGGTGAGTGTGTAGTTGAAGTTTACTATACTTTAAATACTTACACTTACACATATCAATTAGGAAATGGTATTGCTGAATTTAAGATGGAAGGTCTTGGTGTTACAAAAGTTGATAGTTACTACTTAGTAAAATATAGTGCAAAAGTTATAATTTCTGTAAAAGAAAAAGTAGGTTATACATTTGATAGAATTACATCTGATAAGCCATCTGTTTGTGCAGATATAACAAAAGAATTATGTACATTAAATGAAGGTGCTTACACATTCACAATTGAAAAAGCACAACCTGCTAACTTGGCGTTTGTTGTAAATGCAAATGCAAATACAGATACTCCAATTAATTTGGTATACTACTATGAAGCTTTAGATGGAACTTATTCAGAAGGTTTAAAAACAACAGTAATTGGATATGGTACAACTGATACTCAAGTAACATTAGCAATGATACAAGAGTATATGGCAACTATACAAGAAGCATCTGGTTTCTCAATACATCATTTTGAAGCTTCAAATATTGATGGTGATGGAAACGGAACTTCAAATATTTACTTAACAAGAAATGAATATGCATTCAATGTATTTAGCGAAATTGGTGTTAAATCAGTTACAATAAATTCAAGTGAATACATAAAGAAAATGGGAGACTCTTACTTAGTTAAATTTGGCGCTACAGTTAGATTGACAGTAATGGTTGAAGAAGGTTATGTATTCAACACATGGATTTCTTCAAATACTTCATTACTTGAAAATAGTAAAGAATTAACTTATGAATTTAGAATGTGTGCTGGAGAAGTTTCTCTTACAGCAACAACATCACCAAAGGATTACTTGATTAAATATCATGCATACAATGGTGAATATGATGATACAAAAGTGTTTATTTCAGGCACAATGGAAGATACAAAAGTTTCTTACAGAGAAGAAGCACAATTAGTTACAACTAAGTTTACTAGAAAAGGTTACGATTTTGCTGGTTGGGCATTAAGAATTGTCGAAAATGATGGTTCAAGTTCATTAACTGAAGTTAGATATTCTGAAGGTCAAAAGTTTATATATGAAATTACTTCAGACTTAAATCTTTATGCAGTTTGGACTCCAAGAAATGATACAACTTACACAATCAACTATTATGTAGAAAACTTAGATGGAACTTATGTATTAGATACAGCAGCAAAAATTGGTGTAGCTTCTGGAGTTTATACTGGAGTTACAGATACACTTGCTGAAGTTAATACATCTATAACTTATATAGGTTATACTTATAATGAAGAAAAAACACTTGCTGAAGGAAAACTTAGTGGACAAATTTTAGGAAATGGGGAATTGGTTTTAAGTGTTTACTATACAAGAAATTATTACTCTGTTTCTGTAACAGCAAATTCAAATCATATTGTTCCAACATTTGAAGTAAATGCTGAATACAAAAAGATTGAAAATGATGTTACTTATGTTAAGTATGGAGCAACAGTTCGTTTGTTCTATACAATTGATGCAGGACATCAAATGAATGGTTGGACAGAAGTAACTGATGTTGGAGTAAAAATCAATCAAGGTGGACTTGATGCAAACAACAATAGTATTTATTACTTTGAAATGCTTGCAGGCAATGTTACATTGAACGTTGAAGAATCTCCAAATAAATATAATATTAATTTCATAACTAGAAAGAATGCCGCTACTGAAGCTGGTGAAACAACATATATTCAAGAAGTAACATATGGTACAGTTGTTACATTAGATGATAATAAGTTTATACTTGATGGATATGATTTTGTAGGCTGGACAACAAATACAGATCCAAATGCAAACGAAACTCATCTTACATATGCAAATATGGGAGTATTTGAATTTACATTCTTAAATGATATTACTCTTTATGCAATATGGAAGGCTAACACTGATACAAAATATACTGTTCAATATTATGTTGAAGATCTTGAAACAGGAAGTGCTGTATTACACGAAACAATTGAATATATTGGCACAACAGATGCTAGTATTGATTTTGATAGTATAATATTAGACATTGAAGGTTATAGTTATGAAAACTATACAACTAATTCAAATAAAATTTTAGGTGATGGTTCAACTTTAATTAAAGTAAACTACTCATTAAAAACATTTATAGTAACTATTAATAAAGATCATGGAATTTCAACTTTTGAAATTAATGGTGATCATATAGTTAAGAGAAATAATTCACTTTCTCAATACACAATAATTTATGGTTCTAATGTAAATGTAACAGTAAAAACTTTAACTGCTGGATATGAATTCTCAAGTTATGTTGTTGATGAAAATATTGTATGTACAGAAAGCTCATATGACTTTACTATGATTGCTAAAGACTATACATTACAAATTAAATCAAAACCAAGAGTATTTAATATTATCTTAAAAGATAATTATTCAACAGGAGAAACTACTGTAACAGCTAACTTTGATGAAACAGTAAACTTTGAAGAATATTATATTAGACCAGCATTCAATTTTGTATCATACAACACAGCAACTGATGGAACTGGTACAGAATTTAAAGCTAACCAATCTTACAATGTAAAAGATGTTGTGGCTTCAATACTTAGAAATAGTAAAGTTGACACAATTGAACTCTTTGCAATTTGGGAAGCAATTAAATATAATGTTATATTTGATCTTAACGGAGCTGAAGGAAGTGTTGCTGCCATTTCAGATGTTACATATGGAATGGAAATTGATCTTCCACTTGGATCAAACTTCACATATCCTGGACATAACTTCTTAGGTTGGTCAAGAGATAGAGAAGCTCTCGTACAAGAATTCGACACTAAACTTGAATTTGTATTTGCAGAAGATATTACATTGTATGCTGTATGGGAAACTTTACATTATACAATTACATTTAACTCAAGCAATGCAGATGGTAATGAAGTTATGGATAATATTGATATAACATATGGTTATACAATTGATTTACCTGAAAATAAATTTACAAACACTGGTCACCATTTTGTTGGCTGGGCAACAGAAGAAAACAGTGATGTAATTAGTTACAGAGATGGATATGAATTGACTTTCAATAGAGAAGAAGATTTAACATTGTATGCTGTATGGGAAGAAAATGATTACATCATAACTTACTACTATGACGAAACAAAAGAACAAAAAGTTGAATTTGAGGTTAAGTATAATCAAACTATTACTATTTATGGAACTATCTTCGAAAGAAGTGGTTACTATGTAACTAAATGGTATGATTCAGAAGGTAATGAATATATGCCATACGAAGAATTTGTTTACAATATTGACGGCGATATAGAAGTATTCGCAGATTGGTATCATATTGTTTACACAATTGTTCTTGATGGAAACGGTGCAGATCTTATTGATCCAAACACTCAACTTGTATTTGAAAATTACGATTATAATACAGATTTTGAATTCCCTACTGGTTCAGATATCTTCAATTATAACGGATTTGATTTTAAAGGTTGGTCAACTTATAGTGAAGCTATTGCTCCTGAATATGTTGCAGGAGATAAGGTTTCAAAACTTTCAGATGAAGGAGAAGTAACAATTACTTTCTATGCAATTTGGGATGCTAAGACTGTAAACTTTACTGTAAAAGTTGTTTATGAAACATTGGAAGGTGAATACAATGTTGACGATGCAACTTATACTGATGAAAAAGTATTTGAAGCGAAAACAGGAACTTTAATTGACTATATTGCTCCTTACTTATATGAATTTGATATAAGAGCAGGATTTGCTTTAGGTGAATTTGAAGGAAAAGTAGTCGCTGGAGATGGAAGTACAGTTATTACAGCTTACTTTGCAAGAAATTATTATGCACTTACAATTTATGGAGATTCTGGAATTTCAGGTATATCTCTTACATCAACTGATGATAGTTATATCAAAGAAAATTCAGTAACAGATACTTACAAAGTTTATAATGTGAAATTTGAAGCTCCAATTACTATTGATGCAACTGTGATGGTGGGTTACACATTTGCTTCATGGTCAGAAAAGACTTTAACAAATACCACATTAACAGAAGAGAGCGAAACTTCAGTATCATTTGTGATGACAAACAATATCATAACATTAAGTTGTTATGCTACTGCTAATACAGATACTGAATATAGAGTAAGTGTATTCTTAGAAAAAGTAGAAGCTGGAAAATATAACGAAACAGAAAGCTTTGGTTATATTCGTACTGGTACAACTAATACTTTAATTACTGACATTGATGCTATCAAGAATGAAATCTCAACAAATTACGAAAATGAAGTTAATGGCTTTGAATTTAGTAATTATAGTAGTGATGTTTATATCTTAGGTGATGGTAGTGCAATCATGAACATCTATTATATAAGAAATAGTTATATTGCAAAGGTTAATACTAACATCGACTATGGCTATACAGATGTTTCAACAGAAAAAGCTTATAGACATGGTGAAGAAGTTATCATTTCAATAACACTTGAAAAAGGTTATGAATTTGACAACTGGTCATATGACCAAGGATTAACAGTTGAAAATGTTGTTGAAGTAAACGAAGGAAGCGTTTATTCAATTACATTCAATATGCCAATTTCAAATGTTGAAGTAACTGCAAATATAATTCCAAGTAATTCAACAAAATGGATAATTGGTTATTACTTTGCAGATGTTGAAGGTTTAACTTATGAAAGACTTGAATATAGAGAAATGGAAGGTACTACTGGAGACATAATAGCCGAAGAAAATCTTTATGAATTTATAATTACAAAAGATGGTTATGAATTTGAAAAGATTGAAGGTATAACTATTGCCGGAGATGGAACTTCAGAAGCTAAGATTTACTATACAAGAGCAAGATATGAATTCTTTATAAATAAAATAAACTATGGTATTCATGCATTTGACGTATTAGGACATGAAGTGAATTATGATAGCGAATTCGAAAGTTATTCAGTTATCTATGGGGATACAATAAGCTTAAAAGTTTATGTATATGATGGATATTCTGTAACTAGCGTTTCTGCTTCAAATCCTCATGTCATAATAGAAAAAGGTGAATTTGATGTTGAACTTAATGCTTACAATTATACTTTTGTTATGAATGCAACTAACTCATTTAGCATTAATGTTTCATCAAAAGCAAATGATAATACAAAATATAAAGTTGTTTATTTAACACAAAAACTTAATGGTGAATACGAAGAATATTATTCTGAAGATTGCTTCGGGGTAACAGATACTCAAATTAAAGCTATTAAAGAAATTGACATAGTTGGATTTACTTTGAGTAGTTTCCAAGATGATTTAATTATCTTAGGAGATGGAACAACAGTTTTAAATGTTTACTATACAAGAAATAGTTACTTAGTAAATATTCTTGAAAAGAATCAAAACACTGTTGAATATGTTTCTGGTTATGGATATTACAAATTTGAACAAGATGTTACTATTGGAGCGTCTATAGTCAAAGGTTATAATTTTGATTCTTGGGTAGATGTAAATGGAAATGTAATATCAAAAGATCTTGACTACACATTCAAAATGGGTAGTTCAGACACCACAATCTATGTTAATGCAATTCCAAATAAGGATACTCCATTCTATGTACATTTCTACTTTGAAGATTTGTTTGGAAATTATAATTATGACGCTGAATATGATATTATTGGTAATGGTGAGACAAACTCAGTTATTACTGTTGAAAATATCACACTTCCTGTTGTAACAGGTTATGAATATTCTCATATGGACGAAGGAATTATTATTTCTCCAGATAATGATTCAGTGGTAGCAGTTTACTTTGAAAGAAGTAGTTATAAACTCAATATTGAACTTTGGGACGGAATTGAAAATATCGAAATATTTGCTGTTTCTGCAGAAGACTTAGGTAATAATAGTTATTCTGTAAAATATGGAGATGTTGTTTTACTTAGTTATACTTTGAAAGAAGGATACACATTCTCACGTTGGAACATTAATGGAGAAATTTATGAAGATGAATATTCTTACAATTTCGAAATGCCTGCAAATAATGTTAATGTGATTGTTGTTGCAAAACCTAGTGTTTATACAATTACATTCATAGCTAACAACAAAACAGGTCAAGTTCTCAGAATGACTGTTGAATACAACTCTTACATAACTTTATTTAGAAATGTATTTACATATTCTGGATATAAGTTTGCTGGTTGGTTTTATGACGAAAACACCACTTTTGAAGATAAACAATATATGTTATATGACAAAGCTGGAGATATGACTCTTACAGCGATTTGGGAAGTAGCTCCAGAAGGTCAAAAATCTTCTGAACTTATAATCATCGTTTCTTCTTCTGTAACATTTATTAGTTTGGTTACAACTGTAACAACAACAATTATTGTTAAGAGAAGAAAGAGAAGATTAAAAGATGAGTAAAAAAATAAGAGATTGATGTTTTAACATCAATCTTTTATTTTAAAATTTTTTTGTATAATTTAAAATCTTTATTATTTAATTTGATTTAATTAATAATAATGTTAAAATATATTTATGAAAGAAAAAAATAAAAGAAAAATAAAAGTAGAAGATAGATGGCTTAAACTTGATAATGCGGCCTTAATTTATCCTTCTGCGCAAAATAATGAATGGAATGCTGTTTTTAGAATATCTGTAAAATTAAAAGAAAAAATTGTGCCTTCAATTTTACAAGATTCTCTTGACGAAACATTAAACAGATTTCCTCAATTTAATATGTCTTTAAAAAGAGGAATATTTTGGTATTATTTTCAAAATAGAAGAACATTTCCTAATGTTAGTAAGGAAATTCTTCATCCTTGTCAAAAAATCGAACTTGGAAGTTATAATCATTTATTTAGAGTTTTGTATTATGACAAAAAGATTTCTTTTGAAGCTTTTCATTCTTTAACAGATGGAACAGGTGCTTGTGCATTTATGGAATGTTTAATTACAAGTTATTTAATGAAATGTGGAAATAAACTTGATTTAAAAAAGATAAATTATAGTCCACTTGATAAAGCAAATGAAGAAGAAATAGAAGATAGTTTTATTCGTTATGCAGACTTAAAAGAAAGAAGTAAACATACTGGAGAAAAAGCTTTTAAACTTGTTGGAACAAAAGAAGATAGAGGAATTTTGAATGTTGTTACAGGAGAAATCGAAGTTGAAAATTTGAAAGAAATTGCAAAGAGATATGATGCAACAATAACAGAATTTTTGGCAGGTTTATACTTTAAAAGTATGCTCATAAGTCAAAAAGATTATAATTTAAAAAATAAGCCGTTTATAATTTCAATTCCTATCAATTTAAGGAAATATTTTGATTCAAAAACTTTGAGAAATTTTTCAAATTTTATTAATGTAAAACTTGAAAATAAACATTTTGAAAGTGAGCTAAGCGAGATAATAAATATTGTTAAAGAACAAATGAAACAAATAAACAAAGATTATCTTATGAAAAATATAAACTCAAATGTTCATGCTCAAAAAAACTTTTTTGTAAGAGTTTTACCTTTATGGATAAAAAACTTTGCACTTAGTTTTTCTTATTCAAAATTTGGTGAAAATTTGTACACTACAAACTTTTCAAATTTAGGTAATATAAATATCTCTGATGAGTTTATTCCTTTTGTAGATAAGTTTGAATTTTTGATTGGTTCACCAAAATATAATGGAGTAAATTTTTCTGTAATTAGCTTTAATGGTAAAGCAGAATTAACTTTTACAAGTAGTATAAAAGAAAAGAAAATTGAAAGAGAATTTTTCCGTTTGCTTTCATCACTTGGTGGAAAAATTACTCTTAGTTCAAATATATAATTGGAGGCAATATGAATCGTTGCGATAGATGTAATGTTGATGTAAAAACCTCTTCAAATTGTCCTATTTGTGGAAGGTATTGTGGAGAAGAATTTACTGCAAGAGAATATCCAGTTTATACCAAAAATAGACAAATTAGTGGGTTTGTTATACATGTAATTTTTTGGGCTTTACTTGCCATTGCTGTTACACTTACAGTGTGTGAAATTTTGTTTATGAAAAAATTTCATATAAGTTTATATTTTATTGTTAGTATGCTTGCAATAGATATTAGTGTTCTTCTTCCTATCAAAAATCATTGGAGTTTTAATGGGAGTATAAGTATAGTTTCAATAATAACTTGTGGACTTATTGTGTTTATTGAATTGTATTCAAAAACATTTGGTTGGGGAGTTTATTATGCAATTCCTTTCTTTGTTCTTGCAATGACAATTTATTGTCTTTTAACTATTATAATTAAAAAATATGATAAGTTGGATTGTTTAATTTCTTTGTTTATATTGGCATTAATTTCAACAGCATTATTTGTGTATAACTTGGTTGCAAAAGGTGTGTTATGGCCAAGCATTTCAGTGTTCTTCACAAGCTGGGGAATTATTGTGACATTATTTGTTTTGATAAGTAAACGAACAAAAAAAGAAATTGCAAAAAGTTTCCATGTTTAAAAATAAAAGTCAGATTTGTTCTGGCTTTTTATTTTTTAAAAAAATATATTAAAATATTAAAAAAAATATGCAAAAAATGCATATTTTTTAATTGTTTTTATTATTAAAATATTCTTCTCTTAAAATTGAATAGGTAGCAATATCTGATTTATCAGAATAATTTGTGTCAGAAGTTTCTCTGCTTGTTCCTTCAAATTTCATATTATTTTTTTGCATAACTCTTCCACTTGCTACATTTGCTGTGTCATGTTTTAAACAAATACGGTTGATAGTAGTGTTCTCAAAAATGTATTTTATCATAGCTTGCAAAGCTTCAGTCATATAACCATTTTTCCAATAATCTCTATTTGAAAGATAACCGATTTCAACTTGACCACGTGCTTTTTTAATATACTTTACAATGCCTATTGTTCCAATAACTTTATGGTTTTCTTTAAGTTCAATAAAGTAATCATGTAGTCTATTTTTTTTATAATTGTCTTGAACAAAATTATATCTTTCTTTAAGTTGTTGTATGTCAGTATATTTTGGAAATAACATAAATTTTGTTACTTCATCATTGCTTACCATTTCATACCAATCGTCAATATCTTTTTCTTGTAATTTTCTTATAATTAATCTTTTTGTTTCAATGCTTTCAAAATTAATTACGCTTTCATAGTTAAAAGAAATTGGAGATGTATTTTCATAAGTGCAGAAACTAAATTCAATATCATTTTCAGTTAAAGTTTCGCTTTGATTTTTTAAGTACCAATTTGGTAATTCTTCAATTTTTATTATACTTCTATCAGCTTTTTTTTCTGAGTTAATTTTTGTTACATAGGCAGTGCTACAATATGGGAGCATAGTGTTATAAACAAATGCTCCACCGATTATGTAAATATCATTTGAATCATACTTACAAAGTTCAGCAAAAAGTTCATCTAAACTTCTTACAACAATTGCACCTTCAACATTAAAATTTTTGTCAGAAGAAAGAACGATATTAGTTCTGTTTTTTAAAGGTTTTGAATTTGGAAATGACAATAAAGTTTTATCACCCATAACAACAATTTTGCCTGTTGTTTTTTCTTTAAAATATTGCATATCTTGTTTTATATTAAACAACAAATCATTATTATTTCCAATACCATAATTTTTATCTACTGCTACAATTAAATTCATATTTCTTCTCCTTAAATTGCAACTTCTATTTTATATTTTTTTGTATTGCAAACATAGTTTTCAAGTTTGAAACTATCAACAGTGAAATCATAGAAATTTTTGATTGATTTATCTATAATAAGTTTTGGAGCAGGGTGTTGTTCAAGTTCTATAATTTCTTTAACAATAGGGATATGTCTATCATAAATATGAGCATCAGCGATTACATGAACAAGCTCTCCAACTTCAAGTCCACTTACTTGTGCGAACATATGAACAAGTATTGCATATTGCAAAACATTCCAGTTGTTTGCAGTAAGCATATCGTTTGAACGTTGATTTAAAATTGCATTAAGTTTATTTCCTGTAACATTGAAAGTAAGACTATAAGCACAAGGGTATAACTTCATTTCTGACAAGTCTTGGTGGTTGTAAATATTTGTGATAATCCTTCTGCTTGCAGGGTTATGTTTCAAATCAAAAAGAACTCTGTCAACTTGGTCAAATTCACCTTCTTTGTAATGATGTTTAACTTGCAATTGATAACCATAAGCTTTTCCAATGCTACCATTTTCATCAGCCCAGCTATCCCAAATATGACTGTTTAAATCACGAATATTATTTGATTTTTTTTGCCAAATCCATAATAATTCATCAATACAGTTTTTAAAATTTGTTTTTCTTATAGTAAGAATAGGAAGCTCTTTTGATAAATCATAACGGTTAACAATAGCAAACTTTTTTATAGTGTGAGCCATTGTTCCATCTTCCCATTTTGGTCTAACTTGTAAATCAGAATCCCATGTTCCGTTTTCCATAATATCTTTCATATTTTTAATAAAAACTTCATCTGCGTAACTCATAAATAAATCTCCTTTAAAACAAATTTATTATAACATAATATTAGGTAAAAAAGTCAAAGGATAGATAAATGTTTTTGTATATAATAATTTTATAAAATTATTTCTAAAAACAATAAAAATATTATGAAAATAAATATAAAAATATTATAATTTAATTATTAAAAGGAGAAAAAATGAAAAAAGGTATAAATTTATATTTAGTAAAAGAAGTTGATACAAAAGAAAAAATTGATTTGTTCAAGCAAGCAAATTATGATGAAGTTATGTTAGGGGTTTATGACAAAGTTGAAACTTTGCCACTTGAAGATGAAGTTGAATATTTAGATAAAGTTGGTTTAAAATATTCAGTTATTCATGATTCTTATAATGATAAAGTTTTAAATAATTTTTGGCTTGACAATGAAGTCGGTGATGAAATTGAAGAAGATTTAAAAAATCAAATTTTAAAAATTTCAAAATTCAACACAAAGAATTTTGTTATTCATCATGAAAGTTGTAAAGGTGTTGAACCAACAGAAATTGGTCTTGAAAGATTAAGAAGATTATTAAAAGTTGCAGAAGAATTTGATATAAATATTTGTGTTGAGAATTTGTATAATGAAAATACATTTGCTTATATATTTGATAATATAAAACATAAAAATTTAAAAATGTGTTTTGATTGTGGACATGAAAACTTTTTATGTCCAGGAGCAAATTTCTTAGATAAATATTATGATTATGTAACTTGTGTACATCTTCATGACAACTTAGGAATTTTAGATGACCATAAGATGTTAGGCTTTGGAACTATTGATTTAGATAACCTTGCAAGAGGGTTAAGTAAGTGCAAAGAAATTGATAATATTATTTTGACAAGTGAAATAAAGTATATAAAAGAAGAATTTAATTTTGAACTCTTACAAAAAAATATGAACACTTTAATTGAGCTTGAAAAGAAAATAAACGAATATAGAAAATAAAAAAATATATTGTTTTTCTTCAAATTTATGTATTTTTCTAATATTATTTTTGTATTTGCAGAGAATAATGTTGGAGATTATGTCAATTATTTGATATACTAATAAAGATTAAAAGGGGTGAAAATTTATGGAAAATTTAATCAAAATGGTTCAATATGGCTGTGGAAAAATGAGTCAATGGACAATGCGTTATGCAGTTGAAAAAGGTATTCAAATCGTAGGTGCATTTGATATATCTGAAAAGGTTATTGGTAAAGATATTGGAATGATTTTTAGTGATAAAGATTATGGTGTTACTGTAAAATCAAGCAATGAATTTGAAGACTTTTTAAAGAATAATCAAGTTGATATTGTTGTTGTTACAACAATGAGCTTACTTTCTGATGTTTATGATGCTCTTGAAATTTGTGCAAGAAACGGTGTTAATGCTATTACAACTTGTGAAGAAGCTTTCTTCCCACAAAATAGTAATCCTGTTCTTTATACAAAACTTGATAATTTGGCACAAGAAAATGATTGTACAATTTGTGGAAGTGGTTATCAAGATGTTTTCTGGGGTAACTTAATTTCTGTTATTGCTGGTGCTACTCACAAAATTACAAGAATTGAAGGTAAGAGTAGTTACAATGTTGAAGATTATGGTATAGCTCTTGCAAGAGCACATGGTGCAGGTTTGACTGTTGAAGAATTTAATGAACAAATTGCATCAGCTGATGAAATTTCTGCCGATGAAAGAATTGACAAAATTGTAAACGGTTCATTCCTTCCAAGTTATATGTGGAATGTTAATGGTTGGTTTATTGGAAGACTTGGTCTTAATATGAAAAATCAATCACTTAAAAGTCAAGTTCAAAAATGTATTCCACAAATTGCAGAAAAAGATATTCATAGTGAAACTTTGGGATTGACAATTCCAAAAGGTTCTTGTACTGGTATGAGTGCTGTTGTAACAACTGAAACAGAAGAAGGTATTGTTATTGAAACTCAATGTATTGGAAAGGTTTACGGAGAAGATGATTTTGATTGTAACGATTGGAAAATTATTGGTGAACCAAATACAGAAGTTGTTATCAATAGACCATCAACTGTTGAACTTACTTGTGCAACTATCATAAATCGTATTCCAGAAGTTATCATGGCTCCAGGTGGATATTTTACAACTGATATGATGCCAGAAAATTATTACAAACATCGTCCAATGCATGAATATGTTGGTGGTAATTGCTGTTGCTGTGGTGATGATGATTGTGATTGTGGAGATGAATGTCATTGTCATGAAGATGGTCATGAATGTACTTGTGGAGATGAATGTCATTGTGATGAAGAGCATGATTGTGGTTGTGGTGGACATGGACATCATCATTGCCATTGTCATGATGAAGAAGATGATGATTAATATTTTAAATTAAATAACCAAGTTTAATCTTGGTTATTTTTTTATTTTATTTGCAGAAAAATTATAAAAATGTTATATTATTTTTATGAAAATAATTGATATTGAAAATTGGAAAAGAAAAAAGACTTACTTATGGTTTAAGAATTTTTCAAATCCTTGTTATGGGATTACAAGTAAACTTAAAATAACAAAAGTTGTGAAATTTTCAAAAAGAACAAAAACTTCTTTTTATGCAAATATACTTTATTTAGTTGTTAGGGGACTGAATAGTATTGAAGAAATGAGAATGCGTATTGTAAAAGATAATCCTGTTATTTTTGATAAGATTACACCAGCTTATACTGTTATGACTGACGATGGATTTTTTGATAATGTAAGACATGATTATTGTGAAGATTACAAAACTTTTTACAAGCTAACAAGAGAAAATATTGACAAGGCAAAAAAAGGTGTAACAAATTCATTGACTTACAACGAAGATAGATACGATGAGTTTTACATTACATGTGTTCCTTGGATGAATTTTTTAGGGGTAACACATCCTATTCCAGATGAAAAACAATCTCAAAATGTACCAAGAATTTGTTGGGGAAAATATTATAATGAAGGTGACGAAATTATGATAGATTTCAATATCACAGTAAGTCATATTTTTGTTGATGGATATTCTCTTTCAAAATGTTTTAGTACTTTGCAAGAGTTGTTTGATAATTGTGAAAAATATTTGATTTAAAATAAAAAAACAAAGAAAAAAGTGAATTTTCTTTGTTTTTTTTCATAAATAATAAAATGATAAAAAATTATTTAAGGGATAGAGCTTATTTATATTCACAAAAGTACGCATTAAGTCCTAATAGAAATTATTACTTTTTTGGTGGAATTGGAGGAGATTGTACAAACTTTATTTCTCAATGTGTTTATGCAGGTTGCGAAGAAAAGAATATGAATTATAAACCAAATGGTTGGTATTATATAGATGTAAACAATCGAGCGCCGAGTTGGACTAGTGTAAATTCATTTAGAGAATTTATTCTTTCTAATAAAGAAAAGGGACCTTTTGGTAAATTAGATAAAATTGAAAATTTACAAATAGGAGATATAATTCAACTTAAAAAAAATGGAGTATTTTTTCATACACTTTTTATTTCAGAAATAAATATAAATCAAATTCTTGTTTGTGCACATTCAGATAATTCGTTAAATAGAAATTTAAATACATATATTTTTGATGAAGCAATTGGGATTCATATTCAGGGTGTTTATGAGTAATTTTAAATAAAATTGTCAAATGCATAATGTAGTTGATACTACCTTAATTTGCTTGACTTTTTTTTTTATATTTTCTATATTTAAAGAAGTTAGTATATATTAAAAGGATGTGTTTTATGGATAAAACTTTAATCGTTAAAGATGAAGAATCATTGAGACAAAGACTTGAAGAAGTTAGAAATGCACAAAGAGAATTTTCTACTTTCACTCAAGAACAAGTTGATAAAATTTTTCTCGCTGCTTCAATTGCAGCAAACCAACAAAGAATTCCACTTGCTAAACTTGCTGTGGAAGAAACTGGAATGGGTATTGTTGAAGATAAGGTTATAAAAAATCATTATGCAAGTGAATATATTTATAATGCTTACAAAAATGTTAAAACTTGTGGAGTTCTTGAAAGAGACGAAGCTTTTGGTTTAACAAAAGTTGCAGAACCTATTGGAGTTATTGGTGCTGTTATTCCAACAACAAATCCAACTTCAACTGCTATCTTTAAAGCATTGATTGCTTTAAAAACAAGAAATGGTTTGATTTTCAGTCCACACCCAAGAGCTAAAAAATCAACTATCGAAGCTGCAAAAGTTGTTTTAGATGCTGCTGTTAAAGCAGGTGCTCCAGAAGGAATTATTGGTTGGATTGATGAACCAAGCGTTGAACTTTCTGGTTTGATTATGCAAGAAGCAGATATTATTTTAGCAACTGGTGGTCCTGGAATGGTTAAGGCTGCTTATAGTTCAGGAAAACCTGCTATCGGTGTTGGTCCTGGAAATACACCAGCTATTGTTGATGATAGCGCTGATTTAAAAGTTGCTGCATCAAGCATTCTTCACTCAAAAACTTTTGATAATGGTATGATTTGTGCATCAGAACAATCTTGTATCGTTCTTGAAAAAGTTTATGAAGCATTTAAAAAAGAAATGAAACTCAGAGGAGCATACTTCTGTAAAGAAGAAGAAATTGAAATGCTCAGAAAAACAATTTTAGTTGACGGAAGACTTAATGCTGGTATTGTTGGACAATCTGCTTTCAAAATTGCTCAACTTGCTGGATTTAAAGTTCCAGAAACTTCAAAAGTATTAATTGGAGAAGTTGAATCTGTTGAACTTAGTGAACCTTTCGCTCACGAAAAACTTAGTCCTGTACTTGCTATGTACAAAGCAAAAGATTTTGATGATGCTTTAAATAAAGCTGATAAACTTATTGCTGATGGAGGTTATGGACATACTTCTTCTATTTATTTAAATGTTCAAACTCAAAGAGAAAAACTTGAAAAATTTGAAAATAGAATGAAAACTTGTAGAATTTTAGTTAATACACCTTCTGCACAAGGTGGTATTGGTGATCTTTACAACTTTAAGCTTGCTCCTTCTCTCACACTTGGTTGTGGTTCTTGGGGAGGAAATAGTGTAAGTGAAAACGTTGGAATCAAACACTTAATTAATATCAAAACTGTTGCAGAAAGGAGAGAAAATATGTTGTGGTTTAGAGCACCAGAAAAAGTTTATTTCAAAAGAGGTTGTCTTGGAGTTGCTTTAAGAGAACTTAAAGAAGTTATGGATAAGAAAAGAGCTTTTATCGTTACAGATACTTTCCTTTTCCAAAGTGGTTTCACAAAAGCTATAACTGATAGACTTGATGAAATGGGTATTACTCATACAACTTTCTATAATGTTGCACCAGATCCAACTCTTGCTTGTGCAAAAGAAGGAACAAAAGCAATGGAATCATTCAAACCAGATGTTATTATTGCTATTGGTGGTGGTTCAGCAATGGACGCTGCAAAAATTATGTGGGTTATGTATGAACACCCAGAAGTTGACTTCCAAGATATGGCTATGAGATTTATTGATATCAGAAAGAGAGTTTATACTTTCCCTAGAATGGGTGAAAAAGCTTACTTTATTGCAGTTCCAACAACTGCCGGAACAGGTAGTGAAGTTACACCTTTTGCTGTTATTACTGATGAATCAACAGGAACAAAATATCCACTTGCTGACTATGAATTAATGCCAAAAATGGCTATTGTTGATGCTGACCTTATGATGAATATTCCAAAAGGATTGACAAGTGCATCAGGTATTGACGCATTGACACATAGTCTTGAAGCAATCGCTTCTATGCTTGCTACAGAATATACTGATGGTATTGCAAAAGAAGCTACAAAAAATATTTTTGAATATTTACCAAGAGCTTACAAAAATGGAGCTAGTGATGCAGAAGCAAGAGAAAAAATGGCTAATGCTTCAACTATGGCTGGTATGGCATTCGCTAATGCATTCTTGGGCGTTTGTCACTCAATGGCACATAAATTAGGTTCTTATCATCATATTGCTCATGGTATCGCAAATGCTTTACTTATCAATGAAGTTATCAAATTTAACTGTGTTGAAAATCCTGCAAAAATGGGAACATTTCCTCAATATAAATACCCAAATTGTATGAGTAGATATGCAAACGTTGCAGAATTTGTCGGAGTAACAGGAAAGAATGATAAAGAAAAAGTTGAAGGACTTATCAACAAAATTAATGAACTTAAAGATGAAATTGGTATTCCAAAATGTATCAAAGATATGGGCGTTGATGAACAAGATTTCTTAGCAAGACTTGACCAAATGGTTGAAGATGCATTCGATGATCAATGTACAGGAGCAAATCCAAGATATCCTCTTATGAGTGAAATTAAACAAATGTATCTTAATGCTTACTATGGAAAATAATAAAAAGAAGGTTTTTACCTTCTTTTTTTATGTAAAATAATTTATTTTTGTATATTTTTTTAATTGACGAAAATTATTGTCTTTTCTTTTATTTTATGTTACAATTAAGCGTTATGAAAAAAGGTACATCTAAATTTAGTAAAATATTTTTTTCAAGAAAACTTTTTGTCGTTTACATATTTTTGGTGATTTTATTTTTGGGTACATTTTTCTTATGTTTGCCTTGGTCATCAAAAGAAAGAGTTTGGACAAGTTTCCTTGATGCACTTTTTGTTAGTTCAAGTGCTATGAGTGGTACTGGGCTTACTACATTAAATATTGGTTCTTACTTTTCTGTTTTTGGTAAATTTGTAATTTTAATGTTATTGCAACTTGGAAGTCTTGGTTTTATAACTATTATATTTTTAGTTTTTTACTTATCAAAGAAAAAAATTGGGTATCAAGAAAGAATTACTGTTCAAGTTATTTCAAATAAAGAAGATACAAGAAATATAGTTAAATATTTATTAAAAATTGTTTTAGTAACATTATTGATAGAACTTATTGGTGTAATTTTACTTGCTCCATATTTGATAAAAAAATATTCTTTTTGGGCAGGTCTTGGACATTCAATTTTTTTATCAGTTTCGTCTTTTTGTAATGCGGGTATGGATTCTTTTAATAATGGAAAAGTTCTTGGAAGTTTAACATTGTTTCAAAAAAATGTTCTAATAATTTTGCCTGTAGCATTTTTAATTATTATAGGCGGAATCGGTTTTGGTGTTTTATTTGATATTTTTGAGAAAAAAGAGAACAAAAAAAGAAGATTATCTTTAAGTTCTTTAATAATAATTATTGTTACATCAATATTATTCGTTGGGGGAACTATATTCTTTTTAATTTGTGAATGGAACAATCCAAACACAATAGGAAATATGAATTTTGGTGAAAAATTATTAAATTCATTTTTCCTTAGTGTGTCATCAAGAACTGCAGGTTTTTATTCTTTCGATATAACAAATCTAACTCAAGCAAGTATTGTTATGATGGATATATTAATGTTTATCGGAGGATCTCCAGTATCATCTGCAGGAGGTATAAAAGTAACAACATTCTTTATATTATTGTTATTGATATTTAAAAATTGTAATAGCAATAACAATATAGTTATTTTTAAAAAGCAAATCTGTGGAAGAACAATAATAAAAACAATTAGAGTGTTTATGACTTTTTTATGTATAACATTGCTTTCAAGTTTTATTATACTCTTAAGTCAAAATGGAGTAGGAACATTTAATCAAGTTATTTTTGAAGTTATATCAGCAATAACAACTACTGGCTTTACTTTAAACTTTACAACTTATTTGACAACGTTTAGTCAAATTATTATAATATTATTGATGTTGATAGGTAGAATTGGAATTATTATAATTTCACTAATGTACACAACAAAAGAACAAGATGTTGCTATTGATTATCAAGATGTTAATATTACAATTGGTTAAAAAAATAGGAGATTAAAATGGAAGAAAATAAAGCAAAAATTTCAAATTTTAAAGATTTTATGGTTATTGGTCTTGGAAGATTTGGAAAGACAATTGCAAAAAGTCTTTCTGAAAATGGGAAAGAAGTTGTTGCAATTGATATTGATCCAGAGGTTATAAAAACAGTTCAATCAGAAGTATCATCTGCAGTTGTTGCAAATGCACTTGGAACAGATGTTTTGAAGTCACTTGGAATAGAAAATTTTGATTGCGTTGTTATTGGAATTGGGTCAGATATTCAGTCAAGTATTCTTATTACTTTAACTTGCAAAGAACTTGGAATTCCTTATATTGTTGCAAAAGCAAAGAATGATCAACATAAGAAAATTTTAGAAAAAATTGGTGCAGACCTTGTTATTGTTCCAGAATATTTTATGGCAAAAAAGGTTGCTTCAATGCTTGCAAATCCGAATGTTTATGAAGTTATGAAACTTACTGATGAGTTTAAGATTATTGAAATAAAAACACCACCAAAATGGCAAAACAAATCTATTATTGAACTTGACCTTAAAAAGAAATATCAAGTTATTATAAATTTCCTAAAAACAGGTGAAGAAATTATAACTCCTAATGGCGAAACTATTTTACATGAAGGTGATATTCTTGTTATTGCTGGTGACGTTTCAAACTTAAATAAAGTTTTAAATAAAATTGATGATCCAATTGATATTGAAGATTCAATCACAGGGAATTACTCAACATCTGTTGAAGGAGATTAAAAAAAATCTTTTATGGGAAATCCATAAAAGATTTTTATTTTTTTGCATAAAATTTTGTATTTTTTTTACTTTTTTATTCAATTTCTGAATTATCTTTGAAAACAATTTTACAAGAAATTAATCTATAACAATTTATTTCTTTTGATCGTTTTACAGGTAGCTGCAGAACAAGTTTTTCAATTGATTCCCAGAAGAATAACCAAACAGCAATTTGGACTATTTCAAAAAGGAAAGGAGTCATTTTAATGAAAATTAATCCTATTAAAAATAAAACACCAATCAATGTAATAAATATAATTTCAAGTAATAATCTTCTTAATTCAAGTTTTCTGTTAAAGAAGTTTTCTGCATAATAAGTTTTGATAGCTTTTGCAATATCTGACTTGTCAGAATCTTCCATTTTTTCATCTGTATAGATATGAATTTCCAAATCTTTTTTTAATGGAATTTGTCTACTCATTGAATCTAGGTGGTTTGCAAATTCTCCGTTAATTGTTTTATAGTTATTAACACAAAAAGGAGAAATAGCATCAGAAGCTTTGTTTATTCCAGCTTCAATAATTCCTTTTCCATCTTCTGTATAATTAATTTCTTCAGCAATTTTAATTTTTTTATTTCTATTTATAGCTAATGCTCTTTTAAAACTTTTAAACATAAAAATCCTTTTATTTTTTATTCAGGGTATATTCTATCAAAAAAAAAATAAATTGTCAAATTGTATTTGACATTGAAAAATAATCACAATATAATTTAGGTATAGGAGGAATTTATGGAAGTAAATGAAATATTAAATAAGGTTGATCATACCCTTTTGAAACAACAATCAACTTGGGAAGAGATAAAGGTTATTTTAGATGATGGTATGAAATATAATACAGCTTCTGCTTGTATCCCTGCAAGCTTTGTAAAAAGAGCAAAAGAGTATGTAAAAGACAGACTTGCAATTTGTACAGTTATTGGTTTTCCAAATGGATATTCAACAAAAGAAACAAAAGTTTTTGAAACAAGAAATGCTGTTGAAAATGGTGCAGATGAAATTGATATGGTTATCAATATTGGAGCATTAAAAGAAAAAAATTATGACTACGTTTTAGAAGAAATTCAATCGATAAAAGAAGCTTGTCAAGGAAAACTTTTGAAAGTAATTATTGAAACTTGTTTACTTACTGATGAAGAAAAAATTAAGATGTGTGAAATAGTTTCAAAATCAAATGCAGATTATATTAAAACTAGTACAGGTTTCTCAACAGGTGGAGCAACAAAAGAAGATATAAAATTGTTTGCTGAACATGTTTCAAATGGTTTAAAAATTAAAGCTGCTGGTGGAATAAAAAGTTTAGAAGATGCAGAAGATTTTATCAAGCTTGGAGCTGATAGACTTGGTACAAGTAGAATAGTTGCAATTGTTAAAGATATGGAAAATAAATAAGAGGCAAATTATGGATTTAAATGAAATGCAAAAAAGAATATATCAAAACAAATTAAACAAAGGTTTTAATACCTCAGATATTAATTTGGAATTTTGTCTTTTGAATGGTGAAGTTGCTGAAGCATTTGAAGCATATATAAAAAAGAAAGATAATCTTGGTTCTGAACTTGCTGATGTTGCAATTTATCTTATGGGACTTTCTGAACTTTTAGGAATTTCTCTTGAAGATGAAATAAATAAAAAAGTAAAAATTAATGAAGAAAGAGAATATGTTTATGTTAAAGGGGTTTTAGTAAAAAAAGGAAGCGAAGACGATATTAAGTAAAAATTTTACTTAAATTATTTACTAATTTATAAAAATTTCTTGCTTAAACTTTTAGAAAGTTATATAATTAATTATATTTACAAAAGGAGAAAAAACAATGAAAGAAAATTTATTATCAAATTCACTATTTTTAAGTAATTCATTGGGTTGGTTAGATTGGATTTTCGTTGCAATTGCAGTTATTTCTATTGTTGTTATTATGGCTATAACTTCATTAAGCTTTAATAAAAATGATAAAGAGAAGAAAAATGAAGATGCTGCAAATGTAGCAGACAATAAAACTGAAAATGCTGAAGAAAATTCAGAAGAAAAAGTTGAAGAAAAAACAGAGGAAGCTGTTGCAGAAGAAACTCTTCCTGAAGAATCTAAAACTGAAGAAACAGCTGAAGTTCAAGAAAAGGTTGCTATCCTTGAAGATGAAGATGTTGATGATGATATCGTTTTTGAAACTTACAAAGAAAATGGTGTTAAACATCAAATCAAATATGATAGAAGTGTAAGTGGTAAATTGTGCTTAACAAAACCTAATACAGTTAACTATTATAGTGAAGTTAAAAATTACATATTGTCTTACAAAGATGTTAAAGCAAAAATGAGTTGGAAGTATGAAGCTTTCAATAAACTTAAGGAAAATCTTTTCAAACTTGCAGTTAAGAAAAATGTATTATGCGTTTATCTTGATTTAACACAAGATGAAGTTTCTATCAATGAATATGATTACTTTATCACAACAAGAAAACCTTTCCTTAATATGCCAAACAAAGGAGTTCAAAACACACCTATCTATGTTAAGGTTAAAAGCAAAGCTGACTTGAAAAAATGTAAAGAACTTATTGATAGAGTTATGGCAAAACATGAACTTGTTGTTAATGAAAAAGCAAAAGTTGTTGATTATACAGCTAAATTCTTACCAGATACTGTTGATAATTTAGTTGAAAAAGGATTAATCAAAAAATATATTGATGGCTCTTCATCAAAAAATCTTTTAGACGTTAGAGAAACTCAACTTGTAGAAGAAGATGTACCAGTTGCTGAAGAACCAGTTGCTGAACCAGAAACTCAAGTTGAAGAACCAAAACAAGAAGAAGTTCAAGAAGAACCTGAAGTTAAAGAAGAAAAAGTAAAAAGAAGAAAAGATAAACCAAAGGTTGAAGTTGTTGAAGAAGTTGAAGAAATGGAAGAAGTTAGCGTAAGCGAAGTTGACAAGTATATGAGTGATGAAAGAGCTCAAAATCTTGTTGAAAAAGAAGTTGTAACAAAAACTGTTATTGCTGCTTCTGCTGGTAAATATACAATCAACGTTGATACACTTGAACAATATTTCAATGATGGTGATACAATCACAATTGATGACCTTAAAAACAAAAACTTAATTGATAAAAAAGCTGACAGTTACAAAGTTCTTGCTCGTGGAAAATTAAGTAAAAGATTCACAGTAAAAGCTGACGATTTCTCTATGAAGGCAATGAAGATGATTGAACTTGTTGGTGGTAAGGTTGTTATCTTAGTTGATGAAGAATAAAAATAAAAAGTATAAACAAAATTGTTTATACTTTTTTTATTTTTCTATTGATAATCTTTTGTCAACATATGTTTCATAATCGTCTTTGTAAATAGAATATCCGTTTCTTTCGTAAAATCCTCTTGTTAGATGTGCACCGTTTCCTTTAGGGTAAAATTTTCCTTCAACATGAAATCTTCTAGCATTTGTACAAACATTTTCAAACATTTTAAGCATAGCTTTTCCAACACCTTTTGAAAGGAAATTATCATCCGTTACTTGTATATTTTGCAACCAAACAGTACTTCCGTTAGATTCAAATTTAAAATTAGTGAAACCAATATCTTTATCGTTATCATATGCTCTGATTTCATAATATTTATAAATATCATTGTAATAAAGTTTTAAAAGTATTTGTTCGTTATTTTTCAAAATAACTTTTTTATCTTCAATTAAAGAATATTCTTTATCCATAAAAACTCCTTGACTATATTAATTATATAATTATTTTTGAAATTAGTCAATATTGTTTATTATTAAAAATTAAAATATAAAAATCGATAAATATTTTTTAATTGTATTTGTTTTATGATATAATATTTTTTGTGTAAAAGGAGATAAGATTATGCAAAGAACTATAGTTGTCAAGGGTGAAGGAAGTTTATCTTTAAAACCTAATATGGTTGAAATTTCACTCACATTAGAATCATTAAAAAAAGATTATGAAGAAACTGTTAAATTGGCAAATCAAAAAATTGAACAAATTCAATATTGCCTTTCAAAGATCGGATTTAAAAAAGAAGATTTAAAAACAACTCATTTTAATGTTAATTCAAAGTATAAGAGTGTAAGAAATGAAAATGGTGATTATACTAGTGTTTTTGAAGGATTTTTATGTAATCATCAATTAAAGTTAAAATTTGATTTTAACAAGGAAAAACTTGCAGAAGTTTTATCAGTTATTGCAAAAAGTGAAGTTGATCCAAAATTTTATATAGCATTCACTGTGAAGGATAGTGAAGAAGTTGAAAAAGAATTATTAAAAGATATTTGTGAAAGTGCTAGAAGAAAGGCAGAACTTTTGTGTGAAGCTTCAAATGTTAAACTTGGTCAACTTGTAAATATAGAATATAACTGGGGAGAAATAAACATTTATTCAAGAACAAATTATGATACTTGTTTAAAAGGCGAACGTAGAATGGCAAAAGCTGCTGCTATTGAAATTGAACCAGAAGATATTGAAGTTCGTGATACAGCAACTCTTGTTTGGGAAATAATTTAAGATAGGTAAAAAATGAACATAGGAATAGATATTGACGATACACTTACAGATTTGTTTCGAACAAAGATTAAAACAGCAAAAAAGTTTATAAAAGAAAATAATTATAACTACAAAGTTGTGGATAAAACACAAATTTATTTGAGTGGAATATTTAATTGGGGAGCTGAGGTTAGTAAAAAATTTTGGCAAGAAGAAGGTTCAAAAATGTTATCAAATATTTCTCCAAGAAAATATGTTAGAGAAATTATTCAAAAACTAAAAAATGATAATCATTCAATTGTTATTATAACAGCAAGAACAACAGATATGCATAAAGACCCTTATGCAATTTCAGAAGCTTGGCTCAAAAAAAATGGTATACTTTTTGATAAACTTCTTGTTGGAAAAGAAGAAAAAGCACAAGCTTGCTTAGATGAAAATATAGATGTTTTTATTGATGATTTACCAAAACATGTTTTAGATGTTAATAACAATGGAAGAACAACTGCAATTCTTATGCAAACAATTGCAAACAAAAATTTAAAATTGGATTGTTTAAGAGTAAAAAATTGGAAACAAATCTATAAAATAATAAAAAATATGGAAGAAGAAAAATAATAAAAAGACTTGGCTAAATCAAGTCTTTTTTTATTGTTATAGAAAATTTTAGTTGTTATTGTTTAAATCAATCCAGTATCTTTGAAAAGGAATTCCATTTTCAGAAATATGTTCATCTTGCAAAATTCCACCATTTTTTTGAATTGTTTTTG
>JAFTYD010000037.1 GCA_017464845.1 Clostridia bacterium | reverse complement strand
ATGTTCTCTTTTTTATTTTTTTGCATTTATCAATTTTTGATACATTTTCATAAGTTCGGCAACACATTCACTTTCAGTTTTTACTTTACCCCAGAAACCATACGCTTGCATTACTGCTTTATCGTTTTCTTGATGTGCTTTACGAAGTTCTGGTGGCATTGTTAATTCATCATATAAATCAGCAAGTGAACAATCAGAATATAACTTTCTTGCGTCTAAAATGGCTTGAGCTGTTTTTTCAATATTTTCTTTTTGTTCATTGGTAGGTGTTGGCCACGGAAAGTTATTGTAAACAATATCTTTTGCATATCGGTAATCACTTTTTAATCTTCCAGCAACAACTCGCATCCAAGCATTATGTACATTAGAGATTAGTACTCCGAAGTGATACAAGTTGGCATCAGGTATTAAGAATAGAAGGTCACTAGCAATTGTATTCTTATCTAAGAAACCAATTGGAATGTATTTTCTTCTTTCAGAAGAAGTTTTAGGTACAGCAATATAGTCTCCGTCAGGTTGAGCAATTTGACAGAAAAGTGTTGGAGTATCTGCAAATTTTCTAGTTCCAGCAGCAACACTATCAAGACGAATTTGTCTTACATATTCAATTCTTTTCATAACAGAAGGGCATTGCTTTATTTCGTGTGGGTTGGCACCAACCATCCACAAGCACCATCTACTTTTATTATTTATGAATTCATACGCTCCTATATATGGTCTAATCCATTTAGCAGATATTGGCTCTTTTGATATCATTTCTTCTTTTTCTTCATCAGTCAAAACAAAACCACCACCATCTCTTGGCATACTACCAAAACGTATTTGAGGTACATTGCATAAAGGTTTTGATTTACTTTCTATAAAAATATTGTCTGAGTCGGTCAGATAAGAATTTATATTTGATACAACTCTTTCTCTATCATTGTCAAAAAGTATTTTTTCTTTTCTATCATTGTAAGCAAAACATACAATTATACAATGAACACGTGCTTTTTGATGTGCTTCGCTATCCCAAACAAACGTTTTATGAGCGAACTGAATTTTGATACCTTTTTCAAATAATGGTTTCCACATTGTAACTGCTTGTTGTCCTTGACATATTGAGTTTGTCGATACAAAAGCACATTCAATTCTTGTTCCTCTTATATATTCGTCTGCCTTATAGTACCAGCCAGAGACAAAATCTAACTCTCCAACCCCTTTTATATCGCCAACAACGTTTGACAAATCTTGTTTTTGTTCTTTTGTCATCATCATTCCACCAACAAAAGGTGGATTACCCATAATATATGAAAGTTTATCTTTGGGAACAACTTCATTCCAATCAATACGCAAAGCATTTGCTTCAACAATATTGGCATAAGATTTTAATGGGAAGAATTCTAATTGACGATTTACAATCATTTCGGTTTCTTTCATCATTTGTGATTCTGAAATCCAAAGTGCAGTTTTTGCAACCGTTACAGCAAAATCGTTAATTTCTATTCCATAAAATTGTCCAATAGAAACTTTTATCACATCATCAAATCCCATAATAATTTGATTGTCTGAAATATTTTTTGTACTATTTATTTCTTCTTGTAATGCAATATTTTCTAATCTACGAAGTGATATATATGTTTCAGTTAGAAAGTTTCCCGAACCACAAGCAGGGTCAAGGAACGTTAATGTTGACAACTTCTCTCTATAACTTTGTAATTGTTGTTTTCTTGTTTTTTCTACTTTAACTTCCTTAATTTTTTCTAATTCTTCTTTTAACTCATCAAGGAATAGTGGGTCAATAACTTTATGGATATTTTCAATAGAAGTATAGTGCATTCCTCCACTTCTACGAGTTTCCGGATTTAATGTACTTTCAAATACAGCTCCAAAGATTGTTGGACTAATTTCACTCCAATCAAAATCTTCACTTGCTTTATGTAAGATAATATCTATAATTTCTTGTGTCATTTGTGGAATGATAATATCTTCATTTGCAAACAAACCACCGTTGACATAAGGGAATTTTGCAAGCTCTTCATCCAAGTATTTATCTCTATCTTCTATTTTTGTATCTAATACTTTAAACAAATCAATCAAAGCTCTTCTTGTATCTTTAATATGAAAACTTTGAAGATAATTATGGAATATAAGTTTTTCTCCGAACAAACCACTATCTTCAGCATACAAACAAAACACCAATCTTACGCAAAGTTCATTAAGACTCTTTAATTCTTCTTCGTCCTTTTCATTATATTGTTTTAAGAGTGCATTATAAAGAATACCAACAATTTCTCCGGCCTTTATAGAAATTTCCATTTCTTTTTTGATGTTATCATTTTCGCTATTTACAATAAATTGTAATCTATAATATTCTTTTGGTAAATTCTTTAATAAAATAGATTCTGGTTCACTATTAGGTTTATTCATATCATATATTAAAAACTCTTGAAAGTTACAAGTTATAATCCATCTTGGTCTATCATCATAAGCCAATTCAGATGAATATCTTTTTGCTTGTTGGAATGGTGTAAGTAATGTTCCATCAGATTGTTTTATTGCTTTTCTTAAATCTTTATCCCTACTTTTTTGTTCAATCAAAATATGTGTTGCAGGAATAATACCATCAATAAAACTTGTATGGTCTAATTTTACTTGGTCTTCAAATGAAATATATTGCTCAGGGTGTTCAACTCCTAAAACATCACGCAAAAGACTTAGCCAAAATTTTTGACTTTCTCCTTTTTCATATCCTTTATCATTCCAATATTCTGCGAACGCCTTTGCTTGTTTCTTCATTTCTAAATCGTTCATCTATTTTCTCCTGTAATAATACTAATGATTATATTCTTATATTCAATTATAACATACTATTAAAAATAATTTTATTATTTATATATTATTTTATAAAATTTTAATCACAATAAAAAAGAACGACTTGGTCGCTCTTTTAAAAGTTTGCTTTATTTAATAATTCGTTGATTTGTTGTGCTATTCTTCTTTGTGATGCTGTGAATGTTCTATTCTTATTTAAGTAATCCATAATTCTTCGAGTATCTGAAAATAGTTTTGTTCTTCTTTCTTCTGACAAAGTATCACTATCTCTCAAATTATCAAGTCTATCGGCAAGTTTTATACACAACGCATAATTTGTCATAGAATTCATTTTTTGCTCAAGATACACTGCTTTTCCAAGCAATTTGATTGCAAAGCTTGCACTTGTAACTTCTAGCACTAAACTTGCAACCATTTCCCCGAATCTTTCACCAAGTTCAACAAGGCAAGTCCTTGTATCTTCTATAACATCATGTAATAATGCTGCTGCTATCAAAACTTCAAGTTCTTTTGATTCTTTGTTTTCAAAGATAATTTTTGCAACACGAAGAGGGTGAACTATATAATCATTTCCATCTGCTCTATATTGTCCTTCATGTTTATCTCTGGCAAACTCATAAACTTTTTTTAAATCTATATTTTCATTATTTACTCTTTCGCTTGTTATGATTTCTTTATTAAAAAAGTTTAAAACATTCATATCAACCATGCTGCACCTCCAAATCATTTTATTATGATTTTGAATGAGAAACAAAAAGAGTTAATCTCTATTCTTATTTTTAACAAACCAAATTTATTTCTCTTAAACATTATATATCATGTATTATCCATTGTCAATAAACAAGATTATAAACCTTAATAACCATTAGAAATAATATATAATAATATTCCCTTAATTGTCTGAAACAATACAAATTTATACAAAAATAAAACACCTAAAATTTTAGGTGTTTTATTTTGCATTATTAAATTATATTAAGCACATAAGTTCCAATTTCGTAAATATTTGTACTATCCAATTTATAGATAACTTTTACACTATAATTGCCTGGTTCATCAATTGGAAGATTAGCATCTAAAGCATATTCTGTGTTGTTATAAACAAAGAGTATATCTCCGATTAATTCACCTTCAGCAACATTGTATGTAATAGTCATACAACCATTTTCGCCAATGAGTGTTGGAATTTTTACAACCAATCCACTAACATTTTCACGTTCTATTTCATCATTAGTACAAGTTATTTCAACTGGTGGGATTAATTTAACTTGAATAACTTTGTAAACAACGCTTGGATCACTGTCAACAATTGGAGTTGTAATTCTAACAACAATATTGAACATTTTTCCTACAGCATAATTTGAAACTGAACCACCTCTACTTAATGTCATAGAGTTATAGTTATTAAATCTCATGCCTGTTAATGAATCAGCAGTAATATTTATACCTTCATCGAATTCAACATCTGAAAGTACAAAGTAATCAACTGTTGCTGCTGGATCTACTTCTCCAAGTAAATCAGATGTAACAACATCTGTAATTGAATAGTCTTTGTATAAATCAAATGTAAATGTCAATGGTTCTGTAACACCACCTAAGTCTCTATAATAAACAAATTGAATTGTATCTTCAAATGCATAAACATTTATATGATACATCTTAATTGAATTATTCTTTTCAACTAAGAAGTAAGCATCACTTACATTTGAAATTGCAAGATTTGTATTGCTTAAGATATTTTCTCTTGAGAAGTTAACACCATTATTTACTATTGAGTAAATATTAGCTTCTGTTCCGAATAAATCTCTTAAGTCATAATTTGTTTGACTCTTATGAACAGCAATATCAATTTCTTCTTTGTCATATACATTTATCTTGAATTCTGAATATCTCTTAATTAATGTTTCATCTTCAGTTTTAGTTATAACAACTAAATCTCTTCCGTTTCTTTCTCTATCAATGAGTTTTGTATAATTAGTAATTAAGACCATATTGTTTTCATCATCAATCATGTAATATGTCTTTTCAGCATCTGGATTTAATGTCAATCCATTAAGTTCTGTCATTGAAATACCGTCATAAACATTTGCTTGAATATCTTCAGTAATCATATCTGAGTAAATAAATACCTTAACACTTGCTACTGAATATCTTTCAGCACCATCTTTAATGTGGTAAACTAAATATTTTTTATCAACTAAATTATTTGCATTAGTAAGTTGAATATTTGTTGCTTGTTTATTATCAACTTCACCATCAATTATTTCATAGAATATTGGAGCAGTGCTTGGGTTATTAAACTTGCTCTTGAATATTGAAATAAGTGAAGCTGCGTTTGTAACTTCTGAAATATAATTGTAAGATGCTTTTTCTTCAGTTGCAACATAGTAGTTGAAATTGAAGCTAGCAAACTTTGTCTTACCATCAAAAGTATATTCAACAAAATATTTATGAGCTACTTGTTTATTTTTTTCTGCTTTTACGAATTTTTGAGTGGTCTCTATATTGTCATTAAATACATTGAGAATTGACTCATGCATCTTATGAACTTTAATATCTGTAATTTCGCTAATATCAAGAGATGAATTCTTGATAATATTTCTCTTAATTGCATCTGCAATTCCAGTTAAACTATACTCGCTTGTATTTGTATCATATATTACAGGTAAGTATCCTGTGAATACATTACTATAAACGTAAGGAATTACATTTACAAACATAATGTTATTTGTTGTTGCTGTTGTATTATAAACCATTAAATACTTAACAGCTGTTTTTATTGTATCATTATCACTCTTTAATGTTGTGATATAGTCAGCACTAAGTATTGACATCTTTCCTGAAGCGCTATCTACTGCATAGAAAGTTGGTTCACCAGTTCTATCTACTAAGCCCTTCAATGATCTTATTTCAAATGAATTTTCACCTGCAACTGCAAATTTAACATCTTGATAAGTTGTTCCAACATTTTTATGATAGATATAGAATGTTAATAAATATGTCTTAATACTACCTGTTACGCTATTAGTTGCTAAAATTCGTTTTGAAATTATCTTATTAACATTTGAAGATACAAAGTTTAAACTATTGTTAGTTAATTTAACAAATGATGAAGAATTTCCAACAATTTGTTCTTCGCTAAGCACATAGTCTGAAGAAATATTAATCAATGTTGTAAGATTTACCGAAATGCTTCCACCACTTTCTGTGTAGCTATTATAATCAATTGCATAACTTGCTTCTTCAATATCTGCAACATCATAAACATAAACTGTTATTTGATGATATGATATTTCTGAACGACTTGTACCTGATAAATTATATACTTTAAGTTTATAAGTTCCTGTTGAAGTAAATGTCCAAGAGTTTAAGTTAGAAGAGTTATAGTAAACTCCATTTACATTGTAAATATGATAATTTGTAAATACACCTGTTCCAGCATTGGTTCCAAGTAAACTCTTTAGGTTATCATATGTTAATGTCGCTTTTTCTCCTCTACCAGAATCCATTGAAATATAGAATTCTTTGTTTGTTGCAGGAGTTGGTTCTGTTACTTTTTCAAGTTCTGTTGCACCAGAAGTCCTAGCAATATATCCTTTTTCTTCTGCACTTGTATTATTTATTCCAATGAAAATATTTGCACTAATATTTTTTAATTTATATAAACCAGGATCTATATTAGTTATTGTAGTTGCACCTGTTATTGCATCAACCAAACTATTATCTTTATTACTAAGAACAATGGTAATAGTTCCTACTTTCTTATCTCTATCCATATTTGCTACTTCAAAGTTTCCATTAAAACCAGAAGCTTTAAGATACATATCAAGTACAATTTCATGGTATGTAATATTGAAACCAGATGTTGTATAGATAGTTCCATTTTCATCAATGAAGGCAGCACCGGCTGAACCAGAGGCTCCTGAATGTCTTGTGTTGATTACAAAATTAAATTTATAAACATTACTTATATCCATTGGATCAGTTTTTGGACCTTGTGTTAATGCAATTTTATCATCATCATCTAATGCCCAATCCTTAATAGGAATTACATATCCATTATTTGTTTTATAGTAATTTTCAATTACGATTGAAGATGCTGCTGTAACATCGTAAGCTCTCTTCACATTGTAATCAACTCTATAACGATAGAAGTATTTTGATTCATTTCCATTTGTAATAGAAATTTTAGGATTAACTAAATAGTATTTTGTTTTTACTATTGAATCTCCACCTTCCCATTGAGCACTATTTTCAATGTTAAATATTTCATCAGAAATTATTTCAACCTTGAATGGAGTCATTGCTGTTACTGGTTTTCCATTATATCTAATTTCATAATTACCTGTAGCTTCTATATTTGAAATAGTTATATCATAAGTATTATCAATTGCTCTACCAAGTGAATTTGAAATACCTACATAATATCTAGCTTTATAATTATAAATTGCATTCTTTGTTACTGTTGCCTTAAGTGCTGTACTTGAATAATTTGGATAAGAATCATCTGCTGTAGTAGTTGCTGTGATATTAAATTTAATATTAACACCAGGATCTAACACAATTTCTAAAGTATCGTTATATACATTAAATTCGGTATCTGATAAACTTTTATTTGTTGTATTAAGAATTGATTTAATACCAAATGAAGTCCCATCATGAACATCTTTTGAAATTAATGCTTCAGGATATTCTCTAGATATTGTAGCACTATTGATAACTACGGTTGCAGTTTCTTCATCAACTACTTTTTCATCATCACCTTCACCGACTTTTTCTTCATATTTTAAAGTTAATACAACATTTGCTACAACAGATTTACCAGAACCACTTTCATGACCTTCACCATAAACATATGAATCAAGATAACCTACTTTGAATGCTGCTGCTTTATTTGCTTTATCAGCACCTTTATGTTTGTAAGTATCAAAATCTCCACCACCATTGTAATTTTTTAAATTACTATTAGTTGCAAGTCTAAGATCTTCGTCATCTTCTGTTAAAACTGTTGCACTTCCAATACTAGTTTTTCCATCTGTTGCTAAGAAATTAACACTTTGAAGTGTAATACGTTCAATAGATGATGAATTAATATATTGATTATAATTATTTGAAACAATACTGAATGGTTGCAAGTACTCTGTATAAAGGTCTGTAGTAGCTTTTGTATCTACTGTTATAGAAATATTCTTATCAATATCTTTCTTTCCTTCATTATTGAAAGTTTTTGTTGCCATTCCATTTTCTGGAGTCTTCAAACCTAATGTGGTTGTAAAGTCTATAGTAATATCTCCATAACTAAACACTCCACTATTTTCTGTTATTTTTATATCCATTAAAGCGTCACTTGAATAAATTATTTGTACATTATAACTTCCACTATCTCCAGCTTTTGCAATAGCACTAAACTCTGTTTGCATATTAAGTGCAACTATTTGATTTTCTAAACTCTTTCTTATTGTTTCAGCAAGTTCAGCAAGAGTATTTATTTTTTTTGTAGTAATTGAAACTGGAAGAGCTATTGATTTTAAAATTGTTAACCCTTTTTCTTTGTATTGTTTTACAGTTTGAGAATTCCAATCTTTATTTGTTGTATTTTCAAAATATTCAAGAATATCTACAATCTTTTTAAAAGTTACAGGATTTTCTGCGTAACCATAAGCATTTGTTCCACCTATGATAACACTATCCATAAATGTTTTTCCAGATTCTGAACCAATATCTGTAAGATATTCGTTTGTTGTTCTAATTGTATCTTGGTTTTGATTAGATGCTACTACTGATAATCCACTACCAGTTGTTGTGTTTGAAGTATTATAAGCTGTTGAAAGTGAAGCATATTCTGAACCTATAACATATGATTTTCCTTCAACAAAGTTATATCCAGAATAAGCAACATATGGAGACTGTTCTGCTTTTAATGTAAAGTACAACTCAATTCTGTATCCATACTTATCAATTATTTCTATAATATAATCTTTATTACCAAACACACACTTCTTACCATAAATTGTTAATTCTTTTCTTCCT
>JAFTYD010000036.1 GCA_017464845.1 Clostridia bacterium | reverse complement strand
GTTCGGTCCCTATCTATCGTGGGCGTAGGATATTTGAGAGGGTTTGCTCTTTGTACGAGAGGACCGGAGTGAACATACCAATGGTGCACCAGTTGTCACGCCAGTGGCACAGCTGGGTAGCTATGTATGGTTAGGATAAACGCTGAAAGCATCTAAGCGTGAAACCTGCCTCAAGATTAGATATCCCATAACATAAGTTAGTAAGACCCCTTGCAGACCACAAGGTTGATAGGTCACAGGTGTAAGTGAGTATATATAAAGGCACTTAGCTGAGTGATACTAATAGGTCGAGGGCTTAATCACGGATATATTAGCAAAAAATTTTGTTACATTATGTAGTTGTCAGGGATCTGGCAAAAAAATCAATAAAAATTGTTGATTTATTATAATGTTTATGTTATAATAATAAAGTCAATAATTCCAAGCGTAAGCTTGTTATTATACCAAACTCAGTGGCGATAGAGAGAAGGTCCACCTGTTCTCATCCCGAACACAGAAGTTAAGCTTCTCATCGTCGAAAATACTTGGCTGGAGACAGCCCGGAAAGATAGAACACTGCTGGGTTACTAGAAAGGAGAAACGTAAGTTTCTCTTTTTTTTATTTTATATTATCTATATAATAAAAGATTGATATGTTAATAATTAAATACAACTGATATTAGTAAAGTTTTACGAACTATTTATAGACTAAATAATAATGTTACTATCTATGAAAAAAATATAAATGTATTTTATTTTAATTGTTGTTAATATAAAAATATGAATGTGTTATAATATATTATATAATAACTTTTCACATTGAATTTAATAAATATGTTTAGAAGTTGATATGAGTTACTTTATGGAGTTTTGATGAAAGAAAAACAAAGAATATATTTTGTTGTGGATATGAAATCTTTTTTTGCTTCTGTAGAATGTGCAGAGAGAGGACTTGATGCTATGACAACTAAACTTGTTGTTGCAGATGAGGGACGATCAAAAGGAACAGTTTGTCTTGCAGTTTCTCCTGCTATGAAAAAGTTAGGAGTTAGAAATAGATGTCGTTTGTATGAAATTCCCAATGATATTGATTATATTATTGCACCACCAAGAATGAAAAAGTATATTGAATATGCAGGTGAAATTTATGGAATATACTTAAAGTATATAGATAAAAGTGATATTCATGTATATTCAATTGATGAATGTTTTTTAGATGTTACAGATTATTTAAAGATTTATAACTTATCTCCAAAAGATTTTGCAATAAAGTTAATGAATGAGATTTTAGAAAAGGTACATATTCCAAGTTCTGTTGGAATTGGAACAAACATGTATTTAGCTAAAATTGCTCTTGATATTACTGCAAAACATAATAGAGACCGTATAGGTTGGCTTACTGAAGATTTATACAAGAAAACTTTATGGAAACATCGACCTATAACTGATTTTTGGCAAATATCTACAGGTATTGAGAAAAGGTTAAATAAATATGGTATCTTTGATATGGAAGGAATAGCAAATTGTAAAGAAGATATTTTGTATAATGAATTTGGTATCAATGCAGAACTTTTGATAGACCACGCATATGGGAAAGAAAGTTGTCTATTGTCTGACATAAAGTCATATACTTCAAAAGAAAAATCAATTTCTTCTTCACAGATTTTACCTTGCAATTATAATTTTAAAGATGCAAAGTTGGTTATGAGAGAAATGATACAATCAGGCTGTTATAATTTATTTAATCAAAACTATGTTACAAATCATTTAAAGATTTATGTATCATATGGTGATGTTAAAGATAAAGCTGATAAAGGAATGACAAGAATGAATGTTACAACAAATCTTTATTCAATAATTGGAGAGTATGCTGACAAGTTATTTGATAGTGTTGCTGATAAAAATAGACCTATAAGGAAATTAGGTTATGAATTTGGATACTTATTACCATCAGAATATGAACAATATGATTTTTTTACTGATCTAGGAAAAATTGAAAAAGAGAAAAAAAGGGTAAAAAGTATTCTTGAATTGCAAAATAAATTTGGAAAAAATTCTCTTCTTAAGGGATTAGATCTTGAAAAAAATGCAACTCAAATAGAGAGAAATAAGACAATTGGAGGTCATAAAAGTGGAGAGGATTAAGATGTCAAGGGAAGATAGAGCAAAGCAATTTGCTCCATTTAATCCATTAAGAGGACTGAGCAAAACGTTAAGATTGAAAGAATATGAACATGATAAGATTTTGAAAGGAGATTTGTCAGAAGAACAAATTGAAAGTATTTCATCAAGTTTAAAATCTATCAAAGAAGGGAGTATCGTTGAGATTTGTTATTATTATGATGGTTATTATTTAAAAGAAAAAGGGAATTGCAATATTGACTTTAATAAAAAAATAGTAGAAATAAATAATAAGCAAATTGACTTTGATTCTTTGTATGAAATTAATATATATGAAAACAAATAAAAAAATTGATACCAAATTGTATCAATTTTTTTTATTACATACCCATTGTTTTTCCAGAGAATTGGAGCATTTGAATTTCATCTACTGAACATCTTGCAAAGCAGTTTTTAGCATTTTTGCCATATCTACTTTTTATTGTTTCTCTACTTTCTTCTAAAATATTAGATACTACAGCTTTACGATATACACTATCTGTTATTTTATCTTTATATAAATAGTCTAAGCCATCAAAGTATTGTTTTAATGAAATTGGTGTTGAATTTTTAAATCTTTTACCTTGTTTAATTGTAAAACCTTTTGTGTCAAGATTTGTCATTGTTTCAGGTTCAATTTCTTTATATTTTGTACCTTTATAACTATTTACGTCATTCATAGGGAACAAACAGTGTCCAAAGATAGGTTTCTTTATTTCGCCTTCTCTACTATCCCAACAAGCATCAAGTCTATATGTGCCAGAAATACCATATTTTGGGTCGTTAATTTCTATAATATTATTTACATGTCCAATCTTATGTTCATTTGAATTTGCATTGATATGTCTATCATCTTGAAGAGCTTCTTTTGTAGTTTTATTGAACATACAAGGATTGATTTCAACTTTCTTTATTCCTTCCATAAGGCCTTCTTTATGAAGTCTATCGAATATAGCTTTGACATAATGAGAATAACCAACACATACAATTTTATTTTCAGAAAATAATCCTGGTAAAGTTCTTGATTCATAGTTTTTTGCAGATTCAGAATAAGCAAAATCTGTGGCTTTATCATGAACAAAAAGTACAGCTTCAAAAGGTGAAAGATTTCTATCTTTAATTTCTTTACATACTTCATCAATTTGTTCATTTGCATATTTAACTTGGTCATAATTCCAAGTGTCTTCTTTTGAAACACCTAGTGTGCTTTCTGAGAAATGTAAAGGTTTATTTTTATTTTGTAAGCACCATTCATTTAAAGGTTTTAATATTTCAAACTCTTCAGGAGTATAGATATATGGTGTTTGATCGTTTAAATCTTTTTTGATTTTTGTACAGCAAACAACATCAACTTCTCTACCTTGTTCTTGAAGTTTTGTCATTGTATCAATAACAGAATCAACAAGTTCTTTTGTGATACCTTTATCATTTCTAAGACCAATCAAAATTTCAGGTTTGTTACCTTCTGCTAAATACATTTCTTTTCTTACTTGCATATATCTATCAAAGTAAAATAAATATTCAGCAACATCTTTTTTTGAGTTTTTATCAACTTTTGCGTCTTCTAATATATTTGTTTTACCTTCTTTAATAAAGTTAAAAACATCATCATTTAATTCTTTTGTTTGGTAAAACTTTTCAAGTTCATATTGAAATTTGTTATTGATATAATTTTCATCATATAGATTTATAGCTTCAGTAAGTTGTTCTTCTGTTGGGCTATTAAAAAAATATAATGCATTATATTGATTAAATTGTTCAAAAACAATTCCATTTAATGTTAATTGACCAAAATTGCCTAAACCATAAATATTTCCACTAGTTTTATTAATTGGAAAAAAAACATTATTAATCATATACATAGATTGTTCTTCCAAAAATGTTTTAAGTTTGCTAAATGGTCTTTCTTTCATAATTTTCTCCTACCTAAGTATTGTACAATAAAATTGCTTAAAAGTAAATACCTATTTTGATTTATTTTAGGGGATAAAAGTCAATAAAAAAATTGATACAATTGTATCAATTTTTTGTTATTATATCGTTCTTTCTGCAGTTCTAAGATTTTTAATATCATTTGTTGTACATCTAGCAAAACAGTTAGCTGATTTTTTGTTGTAGTCAGGTTTGATTGTATTTGCACTTTCTTCAAGTAATTTGATAGCTGCATTTTCTGCTTGTGTTTCGCCATGATTGTAAGCTTTTTTGTATATAGCTTTTATACCTTCAAAGTAAGTCTTAAGTTTGATTGGTTCAGAGTTTGTGAATGTTTCTTTTTGTTTTTCAGAATCAAATCCGAAAGTATCAAGGTTAACCATAGTGTGAACTTGATGTTTTAAGTAGTTATTATTTTTTAATGAGTTTACATCGTTCATTGGGAATAAGCAGTGTCCAAAACCTCTTCTTTTTCCATCTTTTTTACTATCCCAACAAGCATCAAGTCTATAAGTACCAGATATACCATATTTTGGATCGTTTATTTCAACAATATTGTTTGCATGATGTTCAAATTTATTTTTGTTTGATTTCTTAGCGATAGTACAGGTATTGATTGAAACGTTTACACCTTCCATTTGAAGTTTATCAAACACAGCTTTAACAAGGTGAGAATAGTTTACGCAAACAATTTTATTTTTTATAAATAAGCCTGGCAAAGTTCTTGCTTGATATGTATTTTCAGCATTATCAACAGAGTTAGAAGAATTGTTATAAACAAAACCTGTTGCATAATTATGAACAAATAAAACTGCTTCAAATGGAGAAAGATTTTTATCTTTAATATTGTTACAAATTTTATCTAATTCGTAATTTGCTTCTTTAACTTGACTATAGTTCCAACCTCTTGAATTAGAAACTCCGAAAGAACTTTCAGAGAAGAATAAATGTTTATTTTTATTTTGTAAACACCATTCGTCTAAAGGTTTCAATGCTTCAAATTCTTCAGGGGTATAGATGTATGGAGTTTGGTCATTGATGTCTCTTTTGATTTTGTACAGCAAACAACATCAACATCTCTTCCTTGTTCTTGTAACTTTGTCATAGTGTTAATAACAGAATCAACAAGTTCTTTTGTGATACCTTTATCATTTCTAAGACCAATTAAGATTTCTGATTTCTTTTGTTCTTCTTTTAAGAACATATCGGTTCTGACGTCCATGTAGTTATCATAATTTGACATATAGTCTAATATAGCTTCTTCTGAATTTTTATCAATTTTCAATTCTTCAATATGAATAGAGTTACCACTTTGAATAAAATCATATAATTGTTTAGTTAATTTATTTGTTCTTTTAAATTCTTGATATTCAAGTTCAGAACGATTTTCAAAATCTCTTTTGCTTTCTACAAATCTTTTGCTGTCATAATCTTTAATTGCCTCAGCAAGTTGTTCTTCTGTTGGTTCTCCAAAGTAATATAAGGCATCATATTGATTGTATCTTTCAAACATGATACCATCATAAGTTTTTTCACCAAAGTTTCCTAAATCATGAACATAACCAAAACCTTTTAAAGTTGGTTTAACTTTTTTTACTTTAGATTCGGAATCATTGCCAAATTTAGTTTTTAAATAATCTAAAAAATTCATAATTTACTCCTATATTTTTATTATAGTCTAAAATATTAAAAATGTAAATACCTAATTTATTTAATTTTTAATAAGTTAAGATAATCTTTAGTTTCTTTATCAATACGTAAACTTTCTCTTGCTTTTTGTAAAGATTTGTTATGAACAAATTTTGAAAGGGTTTTGTTTTCAAAAATTGATATAGTTTTGTCATATTGTTTGATAAGAGCAAAACTATAAAACCAAGCTTTTGCCATATTTACATAATAAGAATCAAAGTTAATTTTTGATATAAGATAAAGAATTTCTTCTTTAAAATATTTATCTAAAAAATAAGATAAAAAGGTTACTATACCAAATCTAATTGTATATTCATCATTACTTAAAATCCACTCTTTACATTTGTTGTAAATTATCTCTTTGTTGTTTAAATTTGGTTTACCAAGTTTTATCATATCGCATACAGCCCAGTTGTCAACATATGGTAAAAAGTTTTCAAAGTATGTCAATTTTTCTTCAAAATTTTTTATATTTGAAATGATAATTCCATGTAAAAGATTTTCTTCTAAATATGTATGAGGGAGAGTGTTTAAAAATTTTATTTTATCTTGTTCAGTTAAATTTTTTTCAAATTTTTCTAGTATTGGTTTCTTTATTCCAATAATATTTTTTTTTGGAATGTTTGGAACAAGTTTTGCAATAAAATCTAAATATTTTTCATCTTTTAATGTTTTAAGTTTATCTAATATTTCCATGATATCTCCAAGATTAGTTATAGCAAAATTTTAAATTATTTAGCTTGAAAAATAAAGTTTCTTTTAAATATTCTTTAATATTTTTATCTATTGAAATATCATTTAAAAAATCATCAACAACAAATTTTGTATTGTATAAAATATTTCTATTTTTATACATTTTTGAATAAGAAATTTTACCTTGCATTTCAATTATTTTGTTTTCATTAAATTTTTTTATTTGTATATCAAATGTGGTTGTAATAGTTTTTAAAATTTCATTATTAAGTTTATCAAAAATTTCTTGTTGAGAAAATTTTTGCTTAAGATTTTCATCTTGTTTTTGATATAAATCTTTTGCAATTTCTTGTGTTGAATTTAATAGAGTTTCGGGAGAGTATTTTGAATTATTGCAATAAAAAATATTATCAAAAAAATTATATTCAATAGTTATATTAAATTGTTGTAACGATAATTCTATTTCATTTAATGCGCTATTTAGAGTTTCATAAATTTCATATTGAGAAATATCAAAGTCAATTTTTTCTGTTAAATTAAAAATTTCACTAGAAACTTTATCAAGGTTATTTTTAGCATCTATATAATTTATAACAACAAAATGATTGTCTATATTGTTAAAAAACAAGCATATTTTAATGTTATTTTCATATTTTTTTATACAATAAGTTAATTTTTTATCGTTACTAAGTGAAAGTTCTTCATTATCTTTATCAATATCATTATAAAAATCTGATTGATTGATTACGTCATTTAATCTTGTTAAAAGAAATGGAACAAGAATTCTTTTTTCAATTTCAGTTGCGTTTATCATTAAAAAGAAATTGTTTAGAATTTCATTTTGTTCAAGTTTTAATTTGTTTAAAGAATAAGAATTTTTATAAAAATATTTTATATTTTGTGAGTTTGCTGACAAAGTTATATTGCCTTTTTTAAAATCATAATCAATAGAAATTTTGTATTTTTCATCAAACAAACAATAGAGTAATTTTTCATTAAATTCATCTGTATCAACAGAATATCTTTCGCAAATGTTTTGTTGGTTTTTTATTAAATTTTCAATATCAAAATTTTTATTTTCACAAACAAATAAATCTTGTTCATTATTGTATTCAATTGAAAATTTTGTATCTAAAAATCTTATAGCAAGTTTATTAAATATGTCTAGATTTTCAGATAAATCATTTAAATAAATTTGAGTTATTTCTATGTTTTTTTCTTTGTAATAAGTTAGACAATAATTCAAAATTTCTTCTTTATTTTCAATAAAAGAAAAATCAAATATTAAACCATCATCATTAATTTTTGTTACATCTTGAGTCTTTAAGTAAATTATAAATTTTGCTTTATTGATATCAACAAAACTATAGTTTTCTAAAATTTCAATTCCCCAAATATTGCTTTCAATTAAATCAAAAAATTTCATCTAATTCTCCTTTGATTGTTTTTGAATTTCCTTAAGATAGCAGGTGTAGCATATACCTTCATAGGTATCGTCTCCACCAATTAAAACTTCTTCACCATGAGTAACCAATTTTCCATTTTGCCATCTTGAATTTATCATAGCTTTTCTTCCACATTTACAAACAGATTTTATCTCCATAAGAGAATCTGCTATCTCAACTAACCTTTTGCTACCTTCAAAAAGTTTTGTTTGAAAGTTGGTCAAAAGTCCATAGCATAATACGGGAGTTGAAAGTGAAATTTGTTTAAGTTGTTCAACTTGTAATGTGGTTAAAAATTGACATTCATCAACGATAACAACACTGTTTTTATCAAGTGTTCCACATATATCAACAAGGTTATCATTTTGAGAAAAAGATATGCAATCAGCATAAAGTCCAATTCTACTTTTAACGATATTTTTGTTATTTAAAACATCACGGTTATCAATAAGTGGTTTTAAAAGTTTTACTGTATAACCTTTTTGTTCATAATTGAATTTACACATAAGAGCTTGTGCTGTTTTTGAACTTCCCATAGCTCCATATTTAAAATAAAGTTTTGCCATAATTTACCTCTGATAATAATATAACAAACCATTTTTTTAAAAACAAATGTTTTTATTTGAATATGAAAAATTTTTCATTTTTTAACATATGCGTTTATATAAATATAAATAAAAGTAATTATTTAAAATAAATATAAATATTTTGTTTTTTTGTATTTACTTTTAAAAAAAATGTTGTTATAATAAAAGAGAAATGAAAGCATCTTCTGATTTAAGTACAGTACAAGTTAAAGGTTACAAGAATCTCATGAAATATATGAGATTTTATTTGTCGTATCCATGGCTTTGTATTGGTTACTTTTTGGGATTATTTTTACAAGCTTTTGGAAGTATTATTTCATCATTATTTTTAAGTGTTGTTGTTCAAAATATGACTTCAGGACAAAATAATGCATTCGCAACTGCATTCAAAAACGCAGGTTACTTGCTTGCAGTTGAACTTGTAATTTTGATTATTGGTGTTATTAATACTCAGTTCTTTAAAAGATTAGAAAACAATGTTATGCTCAAAGTTAAGATGAATATGGTAAGAACAACTTTGAATTTTAACCTTTCAAATTTTGAAAGACTTAACAATGGTTTCTTTACAACTAGATTAATTTCAGATTTTTCAATTATTAGTGAAGCATTTAAAAGAGTTGCAAGAACAATGGTTAACATAATCACATATGTAGGTTTCTTGGTGTTTATGTTTATTCAAAACTACTTGCTTGCAATATTCATAATTGTGTTTATTGTTTTAAGATATTTGGTATTTAAAATTAGAGTTCATTACTTTGCAAAATTAAAACCAGGTGTTTATCAAAGTTTTGAAAAAGGTAATGCAATGATTACCGAAACAATCCAAGGTATAAAAGATTTAAAGACTTCTCAAATGGAAGAAAAGTTGTTAGAGAAAATTGAAGCTCAACAAGTTGACTATGTTAAAAAAGATAATCGTGAGTGGTACTTAGGTGTTACATTTGACAATCTTTCAAAGTCAGTAGCAAGTTTCTGTGATTTCTTCTTTATTTTACTTTGTATATATTTAATTAATTCAAACTTGTTAGGTTTCTCAATCTTCTATACTTGTTACATATATAAAAACAAATTGCTTGATTTTGGTAAACAACTATGCGAAATGGCAAACGATTTTAAGATTACCGAACTTTCTGCAAAAAGAATATTGGAACTTAATAGTTCTGAATTTAAAAAAGATAAATATGGTACAAAATCAATTAGAGGGTTCAAAGGCAATATTGAATTTAAAAGAGTTAGTTTCTCATACAATGAAGAACCACTTTTAACAAATATAAATATGAAGATTCAACCACATACAAAGATTGCTTTTGTGGGACCTAGTGGTTGTGGTAAAACTACTTTGATTAATCTTATGTGCAAATTGTATGACCCATTAAAAGGGGAAATATATTATGACAATGTACCAATTGGAGAACTTTCAAAAGAGTTCTTAAGAAAAAATGTAACAATGATTACTCAAAATCCATATCTTTTCAATATGACTATAAGAGAAAACTTGATGCTTGCTTCTGACAATGTAACGGAAGATAAGATAATCAAAGCATTAAAACAGTCAGGAATATGGAATTTTGTTAAAAAATTACCACTTGGTCTTGATACTCCATTAGGAGAAAAAGGAACAAACCTTTCAGGTGGTCAAAGACAAAGAATTTGTATTGCTAGAGCAATTCTTACAGGTGCAAAAGTGTTCATATTTGATGAAGCAACAAGTGCACTTGATAACTTATCACAAGCATATATTATGAAAACAATTGATAGACTTAAGAAAAACAAGACTATCGTGATAGTAGCACATAGATTGACAACTATTAAGGATTGTGATATGATATATTTTGTAGATAAGGGTAAGATAATAAAGTCTGGTACACACAATTTCCTTATCAAAAAGTGTCCAAGATATAGAAAATTCTATATGCAAGAAGAAAAAAAACATAAAGACGAAGCTTAAACGTTGGAGGTATTATTATGGAAGAAAGAGAATTTGGAACAGAAACCGATTGGTTGTATGATGTATGCGTAGTTGGTGGAGCAAGTTTAGATAGAACTTTCCGTCAAAAAACTCCAGGTGGAGAATTTGAACCTGTTTGTCAAAATCCAGGTGGAAAAGGTTCAAACCAAGCAGTTGCAGCAGCTAGAGCAGGTGTTAAAGTTGCCTATATCGCAAAACTTGGTTCAGATGTCGTTGGTGAAGATATTGTTATCAATATGGTTAAAAACCATGTAGCTCCATTTACAAGATTTGTTGCAGGACTTAACAATGACTTATGTGATGCTTATGTAAGTTATGACGGCGAAAATGAATTAAAAAGACAAACAGGAGCTATCAATGCTTTTGATGTTGATTTGGTTAAAACATATGCAAATGTTATTCAAAAGAGTACAGTTGTTATGATGCAACTTAAAGCACCAAAGGAATTTAGTTCTTATCTTATCAATTATTGTCATGAAATTGGAAAACCTGTTATTTTGACACCATGTAGACCAGAAAGACTTGTTATTACAGAAAAAGAAAATAGAGATTTGATTGATAAAGTTACTTATATCACTTGTAACCAAAAAGAATGTGAAACAATTTTCGGTACAAAAGATATTGAATCTTGTGTAGTTAAATATCCAAACAAATTGATTGTTACATTAGGCGAAAATGGACTTATGTATCATGATGGAAAACAAGTAGTAAAAATTAAAGCAGTTAATGTTCAAAATGTTGTTGATACAACAGGAGCAGGAGATACTCTTGCAGGAAACTTTGCTGCATTGATTTCAAAAGGAGTTCCAATGAAGACTGCTCTTGAAAAAGCAACTTGTGCATCAGCAATAAAGATTCAACATGAAACTGCTCAAAAAGGTATGCCAATGAGAGCAGAAAGAGATAAACTCTATGAAAAAGAATTTGCAAAAACAAATACTATTGCTTAATAAAAATAAATAGGACTAAATTTTAGTTTCAAATTTTTAAAATTATTAAAAATAAAAAGAGTTAGAGCAGAAATGTTCTAATTCTTTTTTTTAGTTTAATTAAGCTATAAATAGGGTTTATTTGGGTGGAAAATAAAAAACAAATAAATTACACAGATTTTCTCTATTAAGTAAAAAAACTTATTTTTATAGGATAAATTTTAAATAAACAAAAAAAAGAAAGTGTTTTGCTGTAATATACTTTCTTTTTTAATTAATATGAGTTTTTATATTTTAACATTTGAATATAAGTGAATATTTAAAGAGTTAAATAAATTTTATTCAACTATGACTTTACCATCAAGGTTGCAAATATAACAATCTGGAAAGAGTTCTTTTAAGTTAGATAATAATTCTTTATTACTTTCTGTTTTTCTATTAACGAATAATCCTTCAATACAATTTCTCGGAATTCCAAATATTACATATGAACATCGTTCAATAACACTTTTTTCTATAATATAACGAAGATTATTTTGTTCATTAGGGGCAAGGGTGAGTTTGATTTCATCTGGAATAAAGTTTTGTGTTAATTCATTTTTAAGCATTTTTTCACAACCTTCATGTCCCATATTAAAAATTAAACCTATGTTATCATTGTCAATTATATTGCTAGGAAGAAATCTCATTTCTCTAGTAGATTCTGCTTCCCATAGAAAATTGTATTGTTTTTTTAATTTTTTAACAAAAGTTTTAATTTTTTCATATGGAACAATTTCATAAGTGTCGTTGTAAGCTATGGTCATTCCAGAATAGTTTGTGATGTAATCTTTTAATTTTATTCTTTTAGCAAATTTCCAAGTAGAGACTGCCCATTTTACTTTATGGTTAGTTTCAATACCGGTATAGTCAGCACAAATTTTTCCTTCTTTTGAAATTTGTTTAAGATATTCAATGTTAAGGTTAAGACCAGCAATTAAATTATATTGAGCAAGGTAAACATTTTCACCTACTTTATATTTTTTTCTATAAACATCTTTTTTTGAAATTTCATAAAAATTTTTAACTTGTTCAAGCATAATTTTTTTTGTGTTGCCTTTAAATTTTTCTCTTATAAGTTTTTCATAATCTTTTCTTACCATAACTTTAATTTCTTCCTTTTAATATATAGTTTAAAATTCTTTTTTTTATAATAATATTATAACATGTTTGATATAAAGTTGTATAAAAAAAGTGTAAAAATTTATAAGTTATTTTTACACTAATTTATATTTTTTTATTCGTTTTCATCAAACTTTTCGATATAAATAAGTTCCAAATCGTCAGGAATGATAATATTTCCTTTATAACTTTTCTTTGCTTCAAGTGAATATTTTACTTTCCTAAATTCACAATTTTCAGTATGCCAAATAATAACATTTTCTGCATTGAGTTTATTTGCAGCAACAGAAGCTTCATGAACTGTTTTATGTTTTTTGAGTTGAGCTTCTTTTCCTTCTTTGTCGCTTTCTGCACAAAAAGCTTCAAGACAAATATATCTACAATTTTTAAATCTATCATAGTAACATTTATTTAAAGGAATATCACCAGCAAAAACAAATTTATATTCTTCAATTTCAAAACCAAATTGAGTTAAATCAGGGTCAAGTACATCAAAAAAATTGAAGTTTAAATTCATTATATTTTTTCTTTCATCAGCTTTTACTTCTTCTAGTTTTATAAACTTTTCAAAGTAAGTATTAAATATTTTTTCACCAAGAATTGAAAGAGATAGGTGATGAATTGCATTTATACATTCTGCATTTCCATATATGGTAAAAGATAGAGTCCTTTCTTTAGAAATATATGATTGAACAATTTTTCTAATAACCCATGCAAAGCCTAATAAATGGTCGGTATGAGTATGAGAAATAAATGCATAATTTATCATATTTAAATCTATCAAAGATAAGTCTAATTGTTTAAGAATTTCACGTCCACCACCAGCATCAACTAACATAAAATCATTTCCATTTTGTAAGCAGAAACAAGTGTTGTAAATATCTTCTGCAAATGCATGACCTGTTCCTAAAACAAATAAATTCATAAAAAACTCCTTTTTTATTTAAAAATATTATATTTTTATTGTTTTTTTTGCATTAAATCAATTTTATAGTAACCAAAAAATAAAAATCTTATTTCAAGATTTTTATTTTTATATTAAGACAAATTATTTTTTATCAAGGGGATTATCGACTTTCAAAACTAATTTTCTTGAAGATAAATCGGTTGGTTCTTTGAAAGTTTGAGTAAATCTATCATTCCCATTTCTGTAATAACAATTTGTAGTTTCATCTCTTGTTATTCCATATCTAGTATAAGCACCACCGTCACAAGTTTGAAGCATTATACACATATTCATAAAACCTCTTATCATATCAGGAGAAGGTTTTTTTGTGATTTCTTTTAATACTTCAGTACATCTTTTTTGTAACGATTTCATACCTTTTTGTTCTTGATTTATAAAATATTGAGAAGTATAAATTTGAGATTCGCTTATCATAAATTTAAGAACGTTTTGAAGTTGTTTAGGTACTTTTAATATATCATAAAATTTGTTTGCAGAATGGTTTTGGAATTCATATCCTCTTTGCCCGTTTTGACGAGAAATTCCTTTATCCATATCATGTGTAATTATTGCAAGTTTCAAGATGTCTTGAATTTCAATAGGGATATCTTTGTAAGTGTCATCAAAAGCTCTTAAAACAGTTTCAGTGTGTTGTCCAATTGTGAAACCTTCCCAATTTCCATCGTGAGTTCTATAATGTTTTTCAAATATAGAATTATATGCAATGTTATCCATAATATATTCTGGACTTTGGTGTAAAGTTTCAATAAGATTCTTATCAAGTTTAAATGAATTAAATAATTTTGAAATTTCGTGATAACAGTTAAAAATATCTTGGTGTTTATCTCCAATAGCTTTTTCAGTATTAACTTTATCAAGATCAAAGATATAATAGCCGGTTATAACTCTATCTAATGTTGCTGAATCAATATATGCTTTAACACCAACAATGTGGCTATTTGAAAGAACAGAAGCAATATAATTCATATTTAATGGATATTTAATATTATTGATAATCATATTATTTCTGTTTTCTTCTTTGCTCTCAAGAGCATATTTTTTAATAAGTTTATCTGGATAAAATCTAAAAAGTACTTGAGTATTCATTGAACTTGCAAGTTCATAAACGATAGCACGAGTTATAGGTGATTCATAAGAATGAACTTCTGTGTTTGCAAGTTTTTTATACACATCATCAATATCTTTTTCAGTTAAAAGGCTTGTATTATTTTCAATTCTTTTTTGTTTTAATGTTTCAAAAATAATACCACCAGTTCTTCTATATTCAAAAGTGATAGGAGTTAAACTTGTCATTTTATAGTCAACTAAACCTTTAAAAGCTTGCATAACTTCTTCTTTATCTTCTTTTGGTAATTTAGATAAATCATATTCATAATCAAAAATCATGGCGTCTTTATCATCAGTTACAATTCTATGAACTTCAGGGGTAGCATTTTGAAAAACTCTACCTTCGGCAAAATCTTTTGCAGTTTGATAATCTGCTGTTGAAAGAGTGGAAATTGAATAAACATTGTAATTTCCTGTTGAGTTTCCACCATTTTTAAACATAGGTTTAACTTTCCATTCGCCTTTTTCAGTAGTTGCTCTTGCTCTACCATGATAAAGTTTTAATTTTTTATCAAAAGGAATCAAAATTCCATACTTTACTAAAGTATCTATATGTTTTTTATGTAAAGAATCCATAATTTACCTCATCAATAATATTATATCACATATGATAGTTTTTTGCAATAATGAAAAATGAGTATCAGAGCATATCTTCATTTAAAATATAGTAGTATTCAAGCAATTCACGTGAGTAATCAATAATTTGTCCTTCTGGTAGTATTAACATACGGGTAATTCCAATTTGTTCAACAAAACTAGGATTGTGGCTAACAACAATAATTGTTCCTGTGTAATCACGGAAATTATCTCCAATTATTGCTTGTGTTTCGGGGTCAAGGTGGTTTGTTGGTTCATCAAGTATTAACAAATTTGCTTTTTGCATTAGAATTTTACAAAGGGCAACACGTGCTTTTTCTCCAGGAGACAAAACGCTTGCTTTTTTGAAAACATCATTTCCTTGGAATAAGAAGTTTCCGAGAAGATTTCTTCTTTGAATATCTGTGTAGTCATAATCTTCAGTATTTTCAAAAACATTTTTATTTTCATCAATAAGTTCAAGTTCTTGTGCATAATAAGCAATATCTGTTTTGTTGTTTATTTTGATTTCTCCTTTGCTAGGAGATAATTTTCCAACAATTAATTTGAGTAAAGTTGATTTACCTACACCGTTTTCTCCAACAACCAAAAATCTTTCATTTCCATATAAATTGAAAGAAAGTTTATTATAAAGAGTTTTTTCATTTGGATAAGCAAAAGAGATGTTATCAACTTCAATAGGAACTTTTGGACTTTCTCTTTTTGGAATAAGTTGCATTTTAACTTTTTTATATACCTTATCTCTTTTTTCAAGTTCTTCAAGTTTTTTAGCAAGTTTCTTTTCTCTATCTTGTCCAGCTTTTTTAAGGTTATGATTAGTTGCACTAGCTTGTCTTGCTTTTAAAACAAATTCACTTAATTTTTTAATTTCTTTTTCTTGTTGTTCAATTCTTAAACTTTTAAGTAATTTTTCTTGTGCATATTTTTTCTTAAACTCAGAATAATTTCCAGTATAAATTTTTGTTTTATGTGTTGTTTTATCAACAAACAAAATCTTGTTAGATATTTCATTTAAAAAATCAATATCATGGCTTATTATTAAAACACTTCCTCTATAATTTTTTAGATAATTTGAAATATAATTTCTTGTGCTTGCATCAAGGTGGTTTGTTGGCTCATCTAAAAGCATAATATCAGAATCAGAAAAAAGTAGATGAGCAAAAGCAAGTTTTGATTTTTGACCACCAGAAAGTTCTGATATTTTTTTATCAAGTATATCAGGGTCAATTTGCATTTCTTCAATTAAGTCAATCAAAATATCTTCTGCATTGTAACAATCTAAATGTTCAAGCATTTCTTGAATTTTTCCCATTCTTCTAACAAGGTTCATATCTTCTGGATTTACACTTAATTTTTCATAAATTTCATTCAATTCTTTTTCTAGTTTTCTTATTGGTCTTGCATCATACAAATAGTCCCAAACTGTTGTCGTGTCATCATCATCAAACTTTAATTCTTGAGGAAGATAACCTATTCTTGAATTACCAAAATTAATTGTCCCAGAGTCTAACTCACAGGTGCCAAGAAGTACTTTAAATAGGGTTGTTTTGCCTGCACCATTTACACCAACAATTCCTATCTTATCATTGTCATTTATTTGAAAACTTGCGTCATCAAAAATTACCTGTGTACCAAAAGATAAATTAATTTCATTAGCTTTTATCACGAAAAAACTCCTTTTTTATCAAAAAAATATGCTATTTTTTAGTAATTTTTCATATTTTTGTTTAAATTTTTATTCTTTATTTGTAAAAATATAAATTAATTTCTTGATTATTATAACATAAAAGTATAAATATGTTAATGTGTTTTCATAATATTTTTTACAGATAAATTATTGAGAAAATTAATAAAAAAATAGGTCTTGTTTTAAACCTATTTTTATGTAATCAAAGATTAATTTTTCCTATTAAATTTGCTTTTGTTGTTTCATTCCAAAGGTTATTTGCAAAGCGAATTTGATAGAAAGATTCTTCATTTATTGTGTCGGAAATTTCAAGATGTAAATCAAATTTTCCTTTAATTTTTTTTATGTCAACAGAAAAATTTATTTCTTCTTTTCCATCAAATTTTCCAACATTTATTCTTTTTGAAATTTGACCATCTTTTACAAAAATTATGTACATTTCTTTTTGTCTATTTAAATTTCCAAATCCAACATTGTTTAGTTTTAATTTTACATTTAGTTTGTCTTTTTCAGAAGAATAAGAGAGTGTAGATTTTTTTAGAACATATCTATAACCAAGATGAGCGCTAATATATTCATATGCATTTTTACCGTAAAACAATTTATCATTTCCACATGAAGAATTATATATTTGTTCTTGCCATTTTGTTTGTACGATATAATCGTTCCATTCATAATTTAAATAACTAAGATTTGTTAAAAACATTTCATCTAAACATTTGTCAATATCATGCAAGTTGCTTGATGTTCCTGTTACTTCGCCACCAAATGGCAAATGATTTGTTTGTTTTGAAATCCAATTTGTTTCAAGTTCTCTATCATCATATGTTCCAAGGTCACTGTTTGAACCTAAGTATCCATCATTAAATAAACCAAGTCTAAAAGCTTTGTGTTCTTTATTTATTAAATATGATGGTAGGTCATTAAGGGTAATGTTTAAATAATCATATATCATTTGAGGTGTTCTAACTAAAATTGGAATTTTGCTTGAAGTTGTTTCATCTAAAAATTTATCAATAATTTGATTTATTATTGTTGCATTTGCTTTTTCACTTGAATGCATTTCTCCCCAAGGTCCAATCATACCAGTTTCTATTGCTGTGATAGTTTTTGGATACTTATTTAAAACGGAGCAAATTTGAGAAATATGACTTAAGATAATTTGAATTTCAGGTTCTTTGTCTATATTTCCATCAAATTCAGGGTCGTAAGAAAATCTTATGATAATATTTTTATTGGCGTTTAAAAATTTATTTATTAAGTTTTCTATACCAATTAAACTGTTTTCCGTAAGCAACAAGTCTTGAGTTTGATTGTTTGCAAAAGAAAATCTACTAATATCCATTCTTAGGTGGTATAATTGAAAATTATCTTTTATTATATAACTTTTATCTTCAACACTTTCTTCTGTTACTTTAATACATGCAGTTCTATAAAAACCTTGGTCAGGATTAAGTATAGTTGAAGAGGTTTCCAAGTAATCTAAATCTTGAACATAATTTTTCATATCACTCTTTTTAGGTTTTATTAAAACTATTGGCAAAATAATACTTAATGAAATTATGATTAAACAGCATATTGGTACTAAAATTTTTATTATAAATTTGTTTTTCATATAATCTCCATAGATATCAAATTAAGAAATAAATTTTTATTTTTTCATAAGAACTTCACAATATGCTTTCCATTCAAGAAGAAAATCTTTTAATAACTCTTGGTCTTCCCATATGTTAAAATTAAGCATAGATTTAAGATAAAAACCATCTTGGTTTATGTTTAATACCAAACTTTCTTTTGTTAATTCTAAATAATTTTCAATATAGTTTTCATCGATAAGTTTTGATATTTTTTGTTCAAGAAAATCAAATAAACTAAACGAAAGACTTTCACTAAAATTATAAAATAAATTTGTGCTTTCATTTATTATAGTAATATCAAATGAAAAATGTAATTCATCAATTTTGTTTAAATTTGACACTTTTATTTGTCCACAATTGAATTGTCTAGAAATCTCCATAATTTCTCCCTTGATATAAAAAATTAAATAAATACATTGAAATTTGCTTAAAAATTATTAAATTTTAAAGTTTTTAACTAAAATATTAATGAAATATAAACTTATATAATTTTTGTTAATATATTGTAATTTACAATAATTGAAGGGGCATTACTAAATTTATTTAATGTTTCTATTGCTTTTGGTTTTGCTTTTTTTGAGAAGAAGTTTGTATTACTTAATTTTTCAAAATCTTCTTTATCAACTTCTTTTGTATAATTTGAAAAAGTTGTAAAACCTTTATTAAAAAATGATTTGTTGCTTGCAATGTTGTCAACGTGAACTTTTGAAAATACACAGCAGAGTCCTTGCAATCTTGCTTGCATTAATACAAATTCAATAAGTAGTTGCATTGCTTTATTTCCTTTGAAAGAAGAGTGAACAAGATTGAAACCGATTTCAACCATTTTGTCTTCTTTAAAGTTAGTGGGAAAATCAATTTTACCAATAAGCTTTCCGCATTTATAATCAAGTGAACTAACACCGACAAGTTTATTTTTTACAAACAAACCAACGATATAAAATCTTGGGTGCTCAATCATTCCTTTAACATTTTCATAATCATAGGGCATAGGGGTGAACCATTCCAAATTATCAATATTGCTATACATATCAATAATTAAATCACAAAATTGTTGAGTGTCATTTATATTTAATTGTCTTATTTCCATAATATCTCCTTTGATTAAATATTGCCGTCCCATTCGTTGTAAAATTCATTTAAGAATTCTTTCATATATTCAGTTCTTTTATGTGCCAATTCTTTTGCATATGAAGTGTTCATCATATCTTCAAGAAGTAATAGTTTTTCATAAAAATGATTAATTGTTGTGCTTTCATTCTTTTCATATTCTTCTTTCGTCATATTTTCTTTGTATTTACAATTTGGAATGTGTATTGTTCGACCTTTGTTTCCACCATAAGCAAATGTTCTAGCAATTCCTATAGCTCCGATTGCATCAAGTCTATCGGCATCTTGAACTATTTTTCCTTCAATAGTTTCAGGTATTTTTGTATCAATTCCTTTAAAAGAAATTGAATTTATAATATTGTTGATATGTTTTATTTCTTCTTCACTTACATTATTTTCATTTAAAAATTTATTTGCATTTTGCAAAGTTTTAGCGTTTTCTCCAAAAATTTTATAATCATCAACATCATGAAGTAGTGCGCTAAGTTGAATTATTTTTAAGTTTCCACCATCAATTTTTTGAATTGTTGTTGCTAAATTAAAAACTCTTATTGTATGCCAATAGTCATGACCACTTGATTCATTTTCTAAAATATTTTTTACATACTCTTTGCATTCTTCGATTATATTCATATAAATTCTCCTTGTATGTATTGTAACATATTTTTAATTTTTTCATAGTGTTTTATAAGTAAAATTATTTATTTATAAAAATATAAATAAAAGAGAAGAATTTTCTTTTTCTTCTCTTTTATATTTTAAAATTGAAAAAAGTTGTTTTTTTAATAAAATTTTTAATTATTTTTAATTATTTTTACAAATTTTTTGAATTTACCTTTTCAGGTTTATCATGAATTTGTTCTTTGCAGAATATGTTTTTAGCTTCTTCAACATATGTGTATAAATCATTTTTTGTTAATCCTTCTTTCAAAAGGTCAGTATTTTCTTTTATCATTGAGCTAACCAATTCAACGATATTATTGAATGAATAACCATTGCCTTTTAATGAAGCAGATTTTTCACTAGATGCACCTTCAACATTATCCATTATTTTCATATTCAAACCCATGTTATGAGATCTTTGAATAATGTCTGAAACAATAGCTCCACCACCAATTGCTACAAGCATTCCGTTTTGTTGTTGAACCATATTTAATGTTGTGTCTGGTAAGTCGAACCATCTATCTGCATATTTTCCATTTAGTTTTGGAATTACAGCATGAGATATTGTATTTTTTTCAATAGAGTTAGTTTCTCTTTCTCTTATTGCTTCTTTTGTTAAAGTGCCAAGAACCATGATTTTATCTTTCTTTTCTTTGTTAAGGTTGTGGACAATTTGGTGAAGTTCTTTTTCAACACCATGGTTTGTTCCTCCTGTCATAAAGTATGCTTTTTTAGGGTCTATACAATTTGCAAAAGCATAAAGAAGTACTTGGATTTTAGTTTTATTTTTATCACTAATCTTAACCCAGTGTTTTGTTGAAGAACCAGAAATCATAATAGGTTTTTTACCTTTCAAATCTTCAGTGATTTGTTTTTCGTCAGTTATTGCATCAATATCATGTATTTTATAAAGTAAATCTCTTTTTGTTTGTAAATCAAGTAATCTATTTCTGTTTGAAACATTTTTGTCGTAAGCTGGTTTGCCACTGCGATAACAGGAAGCTAATTCACTTTTAACTTTTTCTAAATTAAAGCTTTTTGATTTACTTTTGTATCTTTCATCGGCTTTTTTGATTATTTCTTTTTCTGTTTTTACGATTTTATTAACATCTTCTTTAGTTAATCCTGCTTGCATAGCTAGGATAACTTCTTGATTTAAATCGGTTGAATATATACCTTTTCCATCCGTTCCTAAAACAACACGAATATTGTTGTCCATATATGATTTTATAGGAATTTCATTTAAACTATTAATATTGTTTAAAGAAAGATTTGAAGACATATTAAATTCAATAATAGGGTCAATTTGTTTACATAATTCCAATGTTGATATTCCTTTGGTTCTTTCATTTTCGTCCCAAGGTGCATCTTCATTAAAACCATAAATTCCATGACCAATTCTTACTTGAGGGAATTTTAATTTATTATTTTCATATCCACCTAATTCATAATAAGCTTCTTCAACTGCAAGTAACACTTGTCTTGCATTTGCTTTAAACAACGCATTTTCGCCAGCATGAACTCTTATAACAAAATTAGGGTCGTTTAAGATTGCGTGTTTTGCAAGTTCTTTTATTTCATCATAAAACTCAAGAGTTGAATTTGTTTCATGTCCCATAACATCGCAACCGACAACATAAGGGGAACTTTGCATAACCTTAAGTCTATCAACTTCATCTTGATTCCATTCTTTGTCAGAATGTCTCCAAAGAGCACCTAAAAATCTAATTTTAACACCAGTTTCTTTTTCTATCTTTGGCATGATTTCATTTAATAAATTTACTTGGTTTATATCAGAAATTACAGAAGATAAAGATAGTTCGGTGTATTCAACGCCGTTTGCTTTACAATCATTTGCAATTGCTTTTAACATAGGGACAAACATTTCTTGATTTTTAGTAAAAACACCTCTAACTTTGTAAATTTCTTCCATTTTATTAAAAGTTTCTTGTTCAGAAGTGTCAATTTTCATTGCGTTAATTAATTTTTGTTTATTTGAATAATTTGAAATTACATCACGAAGATCATATTTACCTTCATCATTTTCTTTCAAGTTTTTGGTATCAATTTTTGCAACTTCAAGAGTGGCTTTGTCAATTTTTATGTTACAGGTTAATCCACATTCTATTAATTGCTCTGGTGATAAGAAACCGGCAAAATGAGTGTGTAAATCTGTTTTGACTTTTGGAGCGTTTTCTAATCTTGAAAATGGTATTTTACTAAGATTTGTACTTTGAGAAAGTAATTTAGTTTCAAAAGAAGTTAACAAATGTTTTTGCTCAACTGTTGAATTTCTTTTTGAAATTGTTACATAAGGGATATCTTTCAATCTTAATTCAAACTTATTTTTATTTTCATCAATAGTAGCTATTTTATAAAAGTTGCTAATAAGTGTGTTTGAATTCTTTGTGTTTGAGTGATTTGATTCAACAATAAAGTTACCTTCTTCGTTTACCTTTACGAGAAGGGATTTGTCACTATTAATAAAAAAGCTTGTTTCTTTCATAATTTTTCTACCTTTTTTTAAAAAATTTAATACTTTTTATTGTTTATTATTTTGTAGAGTTTTTTTCATTTGTTTTTGCGATTGTATAAGGAGTACTGTCGAATTCTTTTTCTTGTCCAAATAATATTCTGAGATTTTCATTTTTGAATGTACCATTTTTATCGCAAATGTCATATGTGTATGGTTCGTTGTTTGGATACCAGTCAACTCCATTTGCACCTTTTGATTCCCATTCTTTAATTTGTTCTCTTAATGTTAAATTTGGATTAAAAGGAAACATTAATATGCCATCTTCCATTAATGTTCCTTCGTAACCTTTCCAACTAGGAGGAAGCAAGGTTATTCCGTTGTCAACAAATTCGCATGGTAATTTTATTGCAACCATAACGGCGCCAGGAGCATAAGGGTCTTTTGCGTAATGGCCATTTATTTTTACAGGGTATCTTTCAAGAAATTTTGATACTTTCATATCATAGATATTTTTGTTTCCATTTTCGTCAAGAACGGGTTTTCCTTCTTTGTCAAGAGTAGTAAGTAAAGCCATATCTTTTTCAAGTGTAAATTGTTTTTCAATTTTTCCATGACTATATGTTGTAAAAGGTTGACCGATTTCTTCTTCTGTTACAAAGTGAACGTCAACTGTAACACTTTTTGCGCAAAGTCTAGGAATAAAGTTTCCATTTTTTAAATTTGTCATAATGTATTTAAACAAAAATTCATTTCTATCTTTTATAGGTAAATCTTGTATCCTCATAAATACCTCTTTATTTATATAAATATTATATATATTTTATATCATATAAGAATTAAAATTGCAATACAAATTTCTAAAATAAGGTTGGTTTAAACATTTGAATTTGTAGTATTTTAATAGCATTTAAAAATATTTATAAATATATTTTTGTTAAGATTTTGATGAGTATAGGGGTTAAACCAAAAAAAATAATATAAAAATAAAAAAAAGTTGTCAATTTTGATAAAAAAGACAACTTTTTATTAAATTAATCTTTAATTAAGAATCATAGTCATAAGGAATTTTGTTTTTCTTCTCACCAAGTAAATTTAAGATAAAACCATCTTCAACCTTACACCACCATTTTGGATTTTGTTTTGGAAGGTCTTGTAAAATTTGTTCGTCAGTATATTTGCTGTCTTCTACTAATTCTAAGTCGCCTACATTTATTTCACAATATTTATACCAATCAAATTCATTGTTGTTGTCAAAAATAACATAAAAATCATTATCCCTAATTTCTGCATTAATAATTATACCAATTTCGCCGATAGAAATATTGTTCTTTTTATACTTTTCTTTTAGAGCAATAACTTTAACTTTATCCATATACTTCATTTTGTTCTTCCTCCTATTAGTGTGTTACATTTTAATTTGCCATTTGGAAAAATCATCCAACATGTTTTAACTTTATAGATATGTTCTTTTTTTTCGTGTTTTCCAGGTAAGTTAATGAATACATTAATTTTGAAACCTTGTTTATTATGATCAATAGTTTCATAAAAACCTAATGAATAAGATTCATACGTTAAAGCTAAAACAGTGTTTACAAAAGATTCTTTGTCTTCATCTTTATATCCCCAAGAATAAAACCAATTTATTTTATCTTTAAAAAAGAAATTGATTTTGCCAGGAAGATTGTCAAAATATTTTTTTTCTTTTTGTGGTGCCGACATCTGGTTCTTTTTACAATGACAATTTAGATGATAAAGTCCTCTTTTTGATAATGGGACTTCAATTAAGGAATAATCTGAGTAATCAAATTCTTTTGGTTTCTTTCCCTCTTCATTTTTAAACCAACATTGATTTACTGTTACACATTTCCAACAATGTGGATTAGTTACTATTTCATCAACTCCTGTTTCATATGGAAAATCTTCAATAGTCCACTTAGATTTGTTGTCGTTGATTTTTATCCATGTATTAAATTTAGATAAAACTTTGTTTTTGATATCTTCAAACGTTTTCATTGTATCATATCTCCTTTGTTTTGTAAATTCGATATGATTATAAAATGAGTTTTTTCTGTAAATCAATAAAGTATGTCAAAAACTTGTTGTTGATAAAAAAGAAACTCAGTTAAAGTTAACTGAGTCTCAACTGGTGCAAGAGGTGGGGGTTGAACCCACAAGATAATTTAACTTATCATTAGAACCTGAATCTAACGCGTCTGCCATTCCGCCACTCTTGCAAAAAACAATATAATTATAATTATATTTTAGCTTATTGTCAACAAAATTAATTGCTAGGATAATTTGACTTTTAAGACTTTTTATTATAATATCATACAAAGAAAAGTTAAATAAATTATAATAATTTTTAGTAAAATGACTTGCTATTTAAGTTGTTAATAAAAGTTTTACAAAAATTTTACATTTTGCTAAAAATGTATATTTATAAATAAAAAAGGGTGTTATGGAAAAGGTTAAAATAAGTGATGTTTCATATGAAGGTGAAGGTGTTGGGAGAATAGATGGAAAAGTAGTTTTCGTTCCTTATGCTTTAAAAGATGAAATTGTCACAATTGAAAAAATAAAAGAAAACAATAAATTTATTAAAGGAAAAATTGTTTCTATTGAAAATGTATCAAAGGATAGAGTAGAAGCGATTTGTCCATTTTATTCAATTTGTGGTGGTTGTAATTATCAGCACACAACAAGAAAAAATGAACTTGATATAAAGAAAATAAATTTAGAAAAAGAACTAAAAAAAATAGGTTATCAAAGTGATATAAAAATAAATACTTGTGATAAAAGAGATGGATATAGAAATAAAATAAAACTTAAGGTAAAAGATTTTAAACTTGGATACATAAATTCAAATGAGAATAAATTTGTTGAAATAAACAAATGTCTTTTGATAGATGAAGATATGAACATATTGTTAAGTCAAGTTCAAACGTTTATTGAAAATGAAAGGATAAAGGAAGTTGAAGGTGTAACAATTAGGGGACAAAAGCAATCTTATCTTATTTGTTTCCATTTGAAAAAAGAAACAAGAATTTCAGAAAATATCCTAAAAAAATACTTAAAAAACGATAAAATAGGTGTATTTTGTGAGTTTTTTGATAAAAATAAAAGAAAATTAGAATATATTTTTGGTTTAAAGAATTTAGATTATGAATATGAAAACTTAAAATGTTCTATTGATATTGATTCATTTTTGCAAGTTAATAATGAAGTTGCAAATGCTTTATACAAAAAAGTTTTGGAAAATATTTGTGCTGAAAATGTGATAAATGCTTATAGTGGAACAGGTGTTTTGACTGCTATGATTAGTAAAGCGGCAAGCAAAGTTTTTGGAATTGAAATGCAAAAATCATCACACATTAAAGCAGAAGAATTAAAGAAAAATAACAAACTTGAAAATATGTTTAATATCTTAGGAAAATGTGAAGATAAGATTTTTGATGTGTTTGAAAAAGAAGAAATTAATTCAATTGTTTTAGATCCTGCAAGAGCTGGTTGTCATCAAAGAGTTTTAGAAAAAATACTTGAAAGTAATGTAAAAAAAATTGTATATGTTTCTTGTAATCCTTCAACTATGGTTAGAGATTTATTTGTATTGTCGAAAGGATATGATATTAAAGTTGTAGAAATTTTTGATATGTTTCCTTGTACTGCAAATATTGAAGTGTATACTGTTTTAGAAAAAAGGTAGAAAATCTATCTTTTTTTATTATACAAGTATGAATAATTATACAACAAATATTATAAATATACTTTTTATATCATTTGACTTAATATTGGATAGTGTGTTATTATATAATACATTATTATATCTAAATAATAGTGGGAAAAGGGAAATGTTATGAATAAAGGGAGAATAAGACGAATAATAGCAACTATGCTAGTGTTAGTTTTGTCGGTTCTTACAGGTTATACTGTTGGAAATATTTATATATCAACAATTCCTCCAGAAACAATTGTAAATGGTAGCGAAGATAAACTTCGAGACGATACTACGGAACTTATTGAAAAATATAAATCAGGCGATTATTCTATAACAGATTTTTCTGCTGTAGAAAATTATCAAATAGCTGAGTATGTATATAAAAATCAAGAAAATTATTATAAATTTCAGACTGGTACGGTAAAAGCAAAAGCTGCTGGTATAAATCAAACTCAAGAAATGCAAGCGCAAAAATTTAAGAATGGAAATAATTTTATGGTAGAAAAAATTTGTAAGGGACTTGTTTCTATTGCAAAGAGATTTTACTATGACAAAGATAAAGAAAAAGTTACAGTTTATTACGGAGACACAGACAAGATAAAATCAAAAGATGGATTTTATACAACTGAATATCCTTCAAAAAGCAAAATGGATCATGATGAGTACAAAGAAGAATTTGCAACTAGCTTTGAAAATACAATGCCTTATATAGTTTCTTCTATTACTTGTGAAAATGATTACAAAATCACTAGATCACATAAAAATGAAGATGGAACTTACACTTTTACTTTGGAATTTGAAGAAGAATATGCTCAACTTGCAGGTTTTTATTATGCATATGAAGTAAAAAATTCAAGTGGTTTAGAAAAACCACCAACATTTAAGTATCTTGCTATGGACGTTACAATAAATTCTGATTGGGAATTTGTTCGTGTGGTATATAGAGAAGAATATACAATGTTATACACTGGGCTTATTGCAAATGTAACAGATTTATTTTATGAGGATTTTTTCTATGATTATAGAGAAATTCCTACAACGGAATAAAGGAGGTGTGGATTAGATGAGAAATCGCTATGATGAAAATAATCAAACCCTTCTTATGAAGTTTTTTAAATCGTTTTCGGTTTATCTGTTTTTAAGTTTTATTGTGTTTTTTGGTTATATAAAATTTTATGGAAAAGTTGAACCTGTAATTATTGATATTCCAATAGGAATTGGTAAAGCAGACAATTCTCCAAATGAGATGTCTGCATTCCTAGAAAATATCATGACCATACAAGATGCTGATATGGATCTTGGTATAAGCTTAGATTCACAAAAAGCTTCATTAAAAATGGATGGAAACGTTAAATTTAACATAAAAAATACAGATGATATAAAACTTGAAGGCGATGTAAATCTTGAAATAAATCAAACAAACTATCATGTTGTTTTTAAATACACAGAACAAAATTTTTATTTGAATCTAAATGATGGTTACTATAAAATTCCTCTTGAAAAATTAGATTCAGAAAGTTTATCAAAAGTTACTGAAATTGTTTCGGGGCTTATACCTGAAGATGGTACAACAGATTTACTTTCAAAATTACAAAATATAGTTGGTGTAGATTTTTCTGATGTTGGAGCATTATTAGGATTTTTGAGTTCAGATTTTGAACTTGATGATGATGTGTATAATTTTGATTTAAGTTTTGGTAAACTTAGAGCAAAGGGACAAACTGATGCTGAATTTAAATTAAAAAAATTGGAAGTTGAACCTATAACAATTGATGGTTACACAATTTCATTAAATACAAATATGAATTCATTAAATCAAGATTTAGATGTTACAATTGATGAAACTGAAGAACAAAAATATCTTGATATAAATAGTTTAGTTAAATTATTTAAGAAGGGAAAATTTGATTTAGGCTTAAAATTAAAACTCAATGAAAAAGAGTATGATGTAAATGCAAAAATAGATTATTCAGACACAAAAAATATTAAATTTGATATTTCTAATGTAAATATTATGGGTTACAATCTTTCAGTTAGATTTGAAGATAACCAAATATTTATAAATTTTGCTGATAAGAAATTAACAGAAAAAGTTGAAAATATTGGTCAAATTTATGAAAAAATAGACATTTTATTACAAAAATTTGGAATTAATTTAGAATTTGATCAAAAATTAAATGATGTAAATAAAGATGTTGATTTCAAAGAAATGCTTGAAAAAGTTGATTATAAGATTTCTTTGAAAGATTTTGGTTTTGTTTTAGATGTTAAAGATTATGATAATTTATCAACAAAATATGGATATGAAAAATTGCTAAATCTTTCTATAAAACAAAATAAAGATTTAAGTTTGAATTTAGATGCAGTAATTATGGATAGTTATAACTTGAATGTAAATTTAAGTGAAACTACTGAAGAAATTGTACCTTATTCAAAAGAAGAAAAAGCGACTTATACAAATACATTTGAAAGTATTGTTGATATAGCTGATAAAGCTAATCAAATTTATGAAAATATAAAAACTGACTTCGGTTATGCATTTAGTGCTAACTTGGGAGTTAGATATAGTACTACAACTTTTGAAGGAAATATAGTAGCATTACTATATGAAGAAAAGGGAACTATAACTCCATATGTTTATATGTACACAACTTCACTTGGTCTTGATACTTATATTTATTATGCTGAAGAATATTTGCTTATAGATATACAGGGATTAAAAATCAAGGTTATTCCAACACAAAGTAATATAACTTATTTGCTTAATTGGATAAATCAAAGATTTGAACTTGATTTAGATATTGAAGGGACATCAGGTGCATTAAATGTTGTTCTTCCAACTTTACAAGAAATTTACTTAAACTTTACTTCAGATTATTTGTCATTAGGTCTTGATATGTTGCCATATATGCAAGATAAAGATCAAATAACAGCTTACTTTGAAGATTTGTTAGTTGAAATATCTCTTGGAGAAAATTATTTAAGTAAAATTATCTTAAGTGCAGATATTACAGATCCAAATACTACAAAAAAATATGATTCTTATGAAGAATTTAAGTTGGCTTATGAAGAAAGTCAAACAACAACCAAAAACTTTGCTGCTTATGTTACTGATATTGCAACAGGAAAGTTTGTTGAACAAAAAGATTTGTTTGAATTCTTTGATGGACAACTAGTTGCTGTTAAAACAGGCGATTTAACTGAATTTAATGACTTTACATTGTTTACTAATTTGGTTGATTATGTTTATGATTACATCTTAGATGCAAAAATGAATTTAAATGCAAATGTTCAAATGTTTAACAATGGAACTAAAAAATTAGATGTAAAAGGTGATATATCAGCTTTAGTAGATTATTCTAATGATTTAATTATTAAATCAGCAGGAAGTAATATTGTTTTAAGTGATTTAAGTTCAAATGTAAGTCATGCACTTGCTTATCTTTATGATAATGATTCTGTTTATTTCTCATATAACCACGGAGAATTTATAAATGGAACAGCATTCAAAGGTAAGTTACATAAAACAAGTTTACAAAACATATTAGGTATAGTTGTTTCAATATTTGGTATTGATTTACAAGAAATTGGAACTACTCTTGATATTGTTCCAAGTAATTCAGATTTTACTTTTATCAAAGAATTATTGGGACTTGAAGAAGAATTAGATGTAACAGAAGAAGTTGACTATATTGATAATTTATTATCTGATATTCAAAATATTTTAAGTCAGGTTGAAAGTATAAATTATTCATATAGATACACAAATTCAGTAAAAATTGATAAATTTGTTGTAAAAATTAAATTTTTTGATAAATTAGCTACAATTTCATTAACAGCTGATGGAACTAAAATTAGAACAATTGATATTACAAATTTTGCAATTTCTGAAAATGATACAATAAATTTAAAATTAACGTTTAATACTTTTGATGAAAATGTATTTAATCAATATGATAAATCAAATCATACAGATTTGAGTAGTATCACTCATCTTTTGGAATCTGGAATAAATACACTAAATACAAAAGAATTCCACTATTCTGGAAAAATGACAATTAACTTTGTTATTAACATAAATGCAAATGTTTCTATTGATGCTTACTTTGACAATAATAACAAAATTGTTCTTGATGTAACATTGGCTCATTCTGTTGCTATTATTGGGGTAACATATGGTTCAGGAAATCAATATACTTCAAGCTCATTGTTTAGTAATAGGGTGTCAAATATTCATTACCAAAATGGATATATTTATGTAACTCAAAAGAATGATGGAAAAGTTTTAAACAAGAATTCTGGTGTAGCAAATGTTTCGTTTGTACATAAATTAAGTGAGTTAAAAACTATTGATGATTTCTTTAAAATTTTCTCAGAGGCAATAGGTTTTACAGACTCAATACATACATCTATTGTTGATTCAATAAAAGCTAATAATCCTGATACAAAATTGGAAAGTATTTTCAAAAAATATGAGTCAAATTATAGCGACAATAATTACAATTATAACATTGTATTAAATGGTTCAAAACTTGTTGGAAATAGTAATATTGGAGATATGCAATTCGATCTGTATGAAAACAAAACAATATCTTCAAATAACAACACTTATTCATATCTAAATTCTTTAGGTATGGGAATGGGAATTAAGGTGATTGGAAGTTCTGAAGTTAAGTTAAAATTAAGTTTGAATGCAACAGATGAATATGTAAATTTAATAAAAAATTACTACAAAAACAAGTAAAAATGACAAAAAACAGCGAAAAATCGCTGTTTTTTTGTTTTTTTATAAATTTTATCCTAATAATGTGTCACATAATGTCATTAAAATAAATCCAAACATAAAAGACCAAGTGCTAATTTTTGAGTTGTTTTCTGACATCAATTCGCTTTGTATAACATATAGCATTGAACCTGCTGCAAAGGCTAAAAGAAGGGACATAAAACTGATTAAACTATTGGATAAAAATATACCAACTATACAAGAAATTGTTTCTACCAAACCACTTAAAAATCCTATAAAAAATGATTTGTTTTTATTGTTTAAAACTTGGTTTATTGGAAGAGTTGTTGCGATACTTTCTGGGAAGTTTTGAATACCAATTCCGATGGCTAAAAGTATAGCAGAAATTAAGTAATTTTTATCCATTAATGTTAATGCTGTTCCGAAAGCAAAACCTACGCATAAACCTTCAGGAATATTGTGTAATGTCATAGCTACAAAAAGATTTCTAGGTTTAGAAGATTGGTCAACTGAAGGTTTGGTAATTTTTTTAATAATCTTGTCAAGTACAAGTAAAAATAGTCCACCTAAAAGAAAACCTATAACGACAATAGAGACATTGAAAAAATTTCTACCATTGTCAAGAGCAGGTAAGAGTAAAGACCATATGCTTGCTGATAGCATTATTCCTGAAGATAATCCCATAATAATTTTATCAACGATTGTATTTTTTTTGTTTAAAAAATATACAAATGTACAACCTAATGTTGACATGAATAAAAGGAAAAAGATTCCTAAAAATGTGTAAAATTTAAAATTCATACTATTTTCTCTTTTGTGTTATGCTCCAAATCATAGTATGAAAATTCCACATTTTTGTTTCAACTTCTTTTTATATTTTTCTATTTTTATTAAAATAAAAAGGTTTCTAATGAGGTTTATAAGCTACCAAGGATAGTATTTGTACACATTTTTATGTATAAATATAGTTATTATCACAAAAAATATTTGACTTATATTATATATTAATATATAATATTTTCAAGAAAAGCTTAATTTTTGCTTTGGAAAAATAAACAAAAATTAAATTAGAGAGGTGGCTTTATGAGAGAAGTAAAAAGTTTAAATAAAAAATGGTTATTTATTATACCACTTTTGTTTGCCTTTTTTGCTGCGTTTGTTGGAGGAAGTGTTGCATTACGTTTTGCACAATCTCTTTCTGCGTCTGCAGAACAAACTGGTACTGAAGGTGAAGAATCTAGTACTGAAAATGGAGAAGTAACAGATTCGTCAACAGAAGATGAAATAACTGAGAATGAATCTACGGGAGATTCAACAACAGAAACAGAAGGTGAAGTTGTTGAAACTCCAGATGAATCTCAAACTGAACCTTCTGATAACGTAACGAGTGATGAAGATACAGGTGAACCTGAAAATGAGTTTACTTGGAATTTTCTCTATGAAACAACAACTCTCGTTATTAATAGTGAAGTAAAAACAGAACAAGTGCTTTCTGGAACAGAAACTGATGAAGAAGGTAATGAAACTGATTCTTATACAGAACAAGTTTCTTACATATATTCAACTAATGTTTTACTTGACTATGTTATAATGAATGCGACAAACAATACTTCTTTCTTTGGATTTAAATTTATATTGATTGGTTCAAATATAAATGGAGAAGAAGTTACAAAAGAATATTATAAAGCGTTCTTTACAGACCAAATTACAGATGGGTATTCATTTACGCCATCTTTTACTCTTTCTGAAGAGCTTACTAATTTAAGAATACAAATTGAATATTGTATTGAAGGTTGTGAATTGTTACTTGGAGAAGATTCTCAATCAGTAATAACTGAAACTGAAGAACAAATATCTTTTATTCTTGAACTTAATGTCGATGAATTTTATAAAGGTGATTATTCTTCAGAAAAATATGGAAATACAGCCTCTGCATGGGAAGAATATGGTGGTACATATTATGCTGTAAAAGTTAAGGGAGCTTATGCTAAGTATACTGTTAAAATTGGAGAATATGGTGGTCAGTTTATAATTAAGTGGAAAGATGGAGATTATTATGGTGATGTAAGTGCTTCAAGTTCTTCTGATACAGTAGTTACTGGTTCTCGAAGTAATGGTTGGGGTTCGGGTCAAAGACCTGGTGTAACTGCATATGCTTTAGGTTATTATGCTTATGCTACTTCTTACTGGAGTGGTAATACATATTATTACTATTGTAAAAGAGTTAAATATAGTATTTATGTTCGTTATTATACCGGATCATCAGTTACCTCTACTGCATATTATACTGAAACATATGCTAATTCAGGAACATCTTCACGAAGTTATAATGTTGGAATAAGTAGTGGTTATTATAAATATAAAAGTGTTAGTAATTCTACATATATGACTTATTCAAGTCAAAGTGGAAACTCTAGTGGTTCGGCTACAATTTCTATTAAAATTAAAGAATCAGCTTTAGTAAATGATCGTGGAACAAATACAGGAACAAAAACATATACTTTTTATGTTAATGTTGAATTAAGAACAATTACTATAAATTTTAAACCTGGTGAAGGAACTGTCTCCATTAATTCTAAAGTATTTTATGTTAATGATGACTCACCATTTACAAATCATGTAACTGCTACCAGAACGGGATATACTTTTTCAGGATGGAGTAGTTATACAACTGCAAAAAAAGCATATGATGGTACAAAAGGGACTTCAGTAAATGTTACAGCACAGTGGACGGCGAATAAATATACTGTAACTTTTAATGCAGCTAGTGGGTCAATTCCATCTAGTTCAAGTTGGTCAGGTTCTGGAAGTAGTGCGACAAAGCAGGTAACATATGCATCAACATATGGAACAATTCCAACGCCAACACGAACAGGATACACCTTTGGAGGATGGTTCACAGGACAAAATGGGGCTGGTTCAAAGATTATATCTTCAACAAAAGTTTCGATAACATCGGCTCAAACTCTTTATGCAAAATGGACGGCTATATCCTACAAAGTAACATTTGACAAAAATGGTGCTACTGGTTCAATGAGTGATCAGTCTTTAGAGTATGATAAAGAAGGGAATCTTACAGCAAATGGATTTACAAAGACTGGATACACTTTTGATGGTTGGAAAGTGACAAGTGGACTTAATACAGGCACAGCAAAATGGGGTACATCAAGTGCGACTTCATCAGTAACGACAAGTACAGTTTTATCAAATAGTGCAAAAGTAAAAAATTTGACAACAAAGAATGGTGCTATTATAACATTAACAGCTCAATGGAAAGCAATAACATATAAAATACAATTTGCAGGGAATGGAAATACTGGT
>JAFTYD010000035.1 GCA_017464845.1 Clostridia bacterium | reverse complement strand
TTTGTTTTTTTGCCATAATCTTTTTTCTCCTTAAATTATGTTTTTTATATACCATCAACCTTGCCCTAAATAATTTTTAGGGCTTGGTCAAAAAGTATCAAATTTGTTTTTCTATTTAAAAATTTTATTTTAAAAATTTGTTTTAATTTGTTTTATGGATTTTTGAATTAATATCCATATGTATAACTACTACTTGAATTTGTTTGATATCCATATTCATCAGTTATTAATGAAGATCCTTTATATGCAGTACACTCAGCTAATGAGTATTCGTTCACATAATCCATACCATATATATAACCAATAAGTGTACCTACATAACTATATCCATAAACAGATCCTGTTTGTTCACAATCTTTTAAGATTATCTTACATTTTGAATCTAACACACTATAATAAGAATAACCTACAAGTCCACCTACATAATTCACATTATTACTACCGATAGTTGCCTCATTTTTACAATTTGTAAGAGTTACCTTTTCATTGTTATCAGCTTCGATATAAAGGTCTCCGATAATTCCACCAAATTTTTCACAATTTGAATATGTTGATGCGCTAACAGTACCTTTGTTAGTTAAATCAGATAAGTTATGTTTATGCCATAAACCATAATTATCTTTGAAAGTAAACTTACCCATAATTCCGCCAAAACCTTTACCATAATTTACCACACAAATAACACTAGCATTATTTGTAGATTTTTTCAAATGGCTATAATAGTTGTGACCAACAAGTCCACCTACACTTTCTTTACCATAAACTTGTGTATTTTCTGATGTTTCTGAATTATATATTCCTGAAATCTTGTAATGGTTGTTTGTACTTTTAATAAATCCAACAAGTCCACCTACTTCAGTGTTTCCATAAACAGTTCCATCAAATTCAACTTTTTCAACACGGCATTTTTTGTTTCTAAACATTTCACTTGAAACGCTACCAGCAATTCCACCAACTTGGTTATTACCACGAACACTTGTATTTTCTACTTTACATTTCTTTATATGTTTTCCTTGGAAATCTCCAACAATAGCACCTACATAATTATTAGCTGCACTATCTCCGTTAGTAGTAATTACACTATCAACAATTTTTATATTTCTAATTCTTGTACCTTTTTCAGCATACCCAACAACAATACCTACTTTTTCCCAGCCAGAAATTGTGATTCTTGCATTTTCAAAAGTGATACCATGAATTGTTGCACCTTTTGTATGACGGAACAAACCAACTGCTGTTGTAGATCCACCATATTCTCCACCAGAACTATTTATATTACAGAAATCAGTAGTAATTGTATAATTGTAAAGTGTCTTTTTATTTCCATAGAATTTACCTTTAAACTTTTCTGAGAAAGTTAAGTTTGGAGCACTACTTAAGTCTATATCATTTTTAAGGTAGAACTTACCTTTTTTCTTGGTTTGTGCAATTTCTTTTAATTCTTCAACAGTGCTTATGCCAGTTGCCATGAAAGTTGGAGAATATACATATCCAGCCCAAATTCCACCACCAACTGCAACACCAATAACAATCAAGATAGCAACGATATGGTCTTTTATGAAATCCCAGAAATCCCAGAAATCGAATGCTCTTACTTTGCTATGTTTTTGTTTGCTTACTTTTTGCTTTTTAATTTTTGGTCTTTTCAAACCTTTTGCTTGTTCATTTTTGATAACCAAATATCTTTGAGTATCTTCATCACTAACTTCACCTGCACAGTTTAATGCGCTTTGGAATTCAGAGTAATCTTTTACTGATAATTTTGAATAAATCATATCTTCATCAGTTATACACTTCATTTTTGCTTGAAGAGTTCCCCAATAAGCTTTATGTTTTATTTCATTCTTACCTTCTTCAATTACCATGCCATAATATTTTATAGCATCGTCAAAATATTCATTCTTTTTCAAAGCTTCTGCAAATGAATATAAGTCTTTAGTTAATGAATCTGTGCTTTTTTCAGAATATAAACAAACAATTGCGTCAAATATTTTTGTAGCATGTTTTTCGTCCCAATTGACGCCATGTTCTTTGTTTACTTGAACTATCATCTTTTTAAGATATTTTCTACTAACAGCTTCTCCAGCAACACATTTTTTGATAACATCAACTTTTAACTTCCAATTATGTTTATTATTTTCATATTGGAGATATTGAGCGTTTTCTAACTTTTGTCTTATTCCAAGAACATCTAATGATTCTGTACAAGCTTTTAACATCTTGTGAATATATGAATTTCTTTGTCCAGCTGGAACAAAAGCTAAAAATTCTTTAAAGTCGTTTGTATCTTTTTCAGTTAATCTATGGATAACATATTCAAGACTTCCTTCATCTTTAATCATAAGTCCAGAATAGTATTTTTTCCATCTAACCTTTGTGTTACCTTCATCAACTTCTAAAACTTTGCTATAGAAATTTTGAGCAAGTTTAAATTCACTATTATTTGCAAAAGAATCAGCAATCTTTTCCAATTTTTCAATATAACCATCAACGTCTTTTTGGTCATAGAATTTTGCAAAAGCTTCTGCTAATCTTTCAATTCTCCAATTTGAATATTTTAAAATATATTCATAGGCTCTTTGAGAAAGAGTTTCTTTTCCTTCATAATCCCAACTCATAATCATTTCGAATAAAAGACCTTTGTGATTATAAGAAACATAGTCTCTATAAAATTCATCTCTAATATCTCTAAACACAAAATCCAATGTGTCTTTATCGACATTTTCAACGCAAGTATTGAATTTTTCAACAAACACAGCTTCGTCAAAAGGTGATGCTTGAATTTCTTTTAAAATCTTTTTATTGAACTTTTCTTTGTAATATATTTTTTTATACTTAACAAGTTCGAGAGCATATTCAGAAATTGCTGTAAGTTTTGGGATACTTTTCAAATCATTAAATTCAGTCCAAGCATCAGACAAACTTAATGTTTTCTTATCAAAATGTCTTAATGCATTCTTAAGTTGAATTTGTTCTGTTGCTTTGAACACATTTTGATTTGATGAAGAAATCTTTCTTGATTCAACAGCTGACTTAACAATATTAGATTTCTTTGCAACTTTAACTCCATCAATTGAAACTTTCTTCAAGTTGTTTCTAAGAGCACCTAAACAATTTTTAACACTTGTGAGTAAATTCTTTTGGAAGTTTACATCAAGTTCAAGTGCTTGATACTTCTTGAGTAAATCAGGAAGTTTTGCTGGAGTCATATCTCCACACATAATTGGAATTAATTTTTTAGATTCATCAAATTCCATTTGTTTAACGAATCTTCGCCATTCGTTCTTTACCCATGGTGCATTGATATATTCAATTTTTGAAGATACCACAAGCATAACATGGCTAGTATTTAAAGCATTGAAAATAATTGGTTCATATTCATTTCCACCAATATTTTGCAAAGTTTTTTCGGCAAAGAAAACTTTGTAACCTTGTTCTGTCAAGATTTCATAAATTTCACGAGCATGAACAGAATCTTTTGTGTAAGATTCTTCTCCATTTGCATTTGAAACCAATGAAGTTTTCTTGTAACAAATAAAAATGTCGTATGGTGGTTCATTTTTTGAAAGTTTTACAACCTTTTTGAGAATCTCTTCAATTTGTTTTCCACTTTCTTCTAAATCTTGCTTTTGGAATTCTCCTGCAAATGAAATGGCATGTTTGTAATTTTCATCATCAAACACTGAAACAATTGAAGCTCTGTTACAAGTTGGTAAATACTTATGTGTTTTTGGATCTTCTTGATGGGCAATACCATATTCACATAAGAATAAACCCCAGTAACCTTCACAGTTAGTTGGATCTTTTTTGACAATTTGGTCAAACACTTCTGCCGCCTCATCAAAATCGAATCTGTTTCTTAATCTATTCGCTTCGTTAATAAGACCAACGATTTCACTTGATGATGCTGTTTCAACGTGTTTTACAAATCCACAGTGATCGCACTTAAATTCGCCTTCTTTAACTTTCTGGAATGTTCCGCCACAACATTCACATTCGTAGATCAAGATTTCTTTACTACTTTTTTTTGGCATTTTTTTACTCCTTTTTTAATTCTTTCGCATTATAATATATTATAAATATATATACATACATGAGTAGTATAATTTATGCTATACATATTTGTCAAGATAAAACAGCATTTTTGTCTTTTCGACAATAATAATTTAATGCTTTTAAATTTACTTTTTCTATGCTATAATAGTTAAAAAATTAATAATTTAGGAGAACACAATGAACCAACTTGTTTTATTATGTGGAAAAGTCGGTTGTGGAAAGACAACAATTGCAACTTTTCTCAAAGAAAACCACAACTTTATCCACTTTTCTGCTGATGATTTTATGCTTAAACTTTTTGGAGAAATTTCTGATCAAACTCTGTTTCAAACAAACCTAAACAAGTGCAAAGAACTCATTTATGGCATAACAAAAAATCTTCTTTCTGCAAATTGTAATGTTGTTTTAGATTTCGGTTTTTGGACAAAAAATGAAAGAGAATATGTGAAAAATCTATTCAAAAATTTTAATGTAAAAATTGTTTATTTAAAACTCGAAAGAGACGAAAATTTGAAAAGAATCTCAAATAGAAACAGCAATTTGAAAGAGAATGAATACTTTATTGACGAAGCAACTTTTGACATTTTAAGCAGTAAATTTGAAGAACCAAAAAACGAAGATTTTATTATTTTTAAAGACATAAAATCTCTTGAAAAAGACTTAAATATATTATAAAAAAAACACTACAAAATAGTGTTTTTTTGATATTTTTCCAACAAAAAAACAAATAGAAAAATTCTATTTGTTTTTTATTTTTATCTTACATTCCAATTGTTTTTTCTTGGTACTTTTGTGTACTAACTTCAACTGTGTCTGAACCAAGTTTTTCTTCAAAAGCTTTCATAAATTCATCTTTGCGTCCTTTTTGCATTTCTCCACATGATTTTACCATAGCAGCAAGCTCTGGTCTATTTTTGTCGATAGCTTTTCTAAATTGATTTGCGCATTCAGTAGTTGTCAATGTATATGGTGAAAAACCAAAAACCTTTTCACAAGCATCTGTAACTGTGTCAAATGATGGTCCAAACAACCAACCAGTATAAAGTGATAAAAATTCACCGGTTGTTAAATTAACTTTCTTTTCCATATAAACACACTCCTTTTTCTTTGATACAAAAATAATACCAAAAAACACAATATTAGTCAATATATTTTTTAATAATTATTTTTATTCAAAATTTTAAATATCAATTTTT
>JAFTYD010000034.1 GCA_017464845.1 Clostridia bacterium | reverse complement strand
TCTGCATTGTAGTCTATTGCAGAAAGCACAACATCAATCCATTCTTCTGTTGAAAAATTTGTTCTTGCTTTTTTATAATAATTCAAATCAATTGTATATGGCATGAAGTTTTTAAATTCCAATAAAGCAATTTTGTTTTCTTCGCTTTTTCCTAATTTAACTCTTCTTACACATAAGGTAACAATACCCCATACGCCACCATTTGAATTTAAGACATAATCTTTACACTCCTCCCAAACATCAGGAGTGATAATTGTATCCTTAAAATCAATATCAAGGTCATTTATTGCAAATGATACTTGAGTTTTCTTAAGGTCAATATTAACTTCAATTTTGGCTAAAAACTTAACATTTTCGCCTTGATATAGTTTATCGAGTATTTGATTTACATTTTCTTTTCTTGGCAAAATTTCCTTAATTTTTGAAGCAACAAAGTCTGTGTTTATTTCACCATTTTCATTTGCGTATCTTCTAATAAACCAGTCTCTTATAAAAGAAGGAATTCCAAGAATAGAAAATTGATCGTTTTTGTTATCTTTTTTAACAATCATTCCAGCAAATAATTCACGAATTTTTTCCATTATTTTCCCCTTAGTTCATTGAAATAAATTTTTGAACAGTTTCATAAGGAATTGCAAAATTCATTCCTTCTGCACTTGTAATACCAGACACAACTGAACCAATAACTTCACCATCTCCATTAAAGAGAGGACCACCAGAGTTTCCTGGATTGATTGCACAGTCAGTCATGATATAAGTTTTTCCATCACCAAGTGTTCTTGATTTATCACTAACAATACCAGTTGTGATACAAGTACCTTGTCCAAGAGAATTTCCAACAGCATAAACTTTCATACCATTTCTTACACTTGAACTTGAGAATGTAACTGGTTTTGTTGTTACAAATATATCGTTTAATCTGATAAGAGCAAGGTCAACACCATTACCTCTACCACCTTTGTTATCTCCAAGAGAAACAACTGAAGCTGGGTATTGTTTTCCCATAATCTTTACTACGATATTTGAAACAGGTTGACTACCATTAGTAACAACATGAGTATTTGTTACAATTTTTCCATTTGTAGAAACTACATAACCTGAACCTGAACTCATACTTCCATTACCAAGGTCACAATAAATTTCAACTATACTTCCAATATTTTCTTCAAAAACATCTTCACCACTTCTTTCAACATGAGAAACAGGTGTTGAAACAATTGCTGGAGCAGGTGCTTCTACTTCTTTTACACTACCACAACAAGGACAAGTGTAAATTTTTGTTCCACCATCATTTGAAGTCAATTTTAATTCTGAACCACAGTTATTACAAATCATAATCTTCTTCTTCCATTCCTTTTATAATTTTTATTTTGAACTCTCCTTTTGTTCCGTCAGCAGAAACTTCCACATTATATTCGCCTTCTGGAAGATTAAGGTCATCAATAATCCAATTTCTTATATTTTGTTTACATACAAAATTAGAAGATCCCACCTTTGCATAAACAGATTGATAATCCCCATCAAGATAGAATTCAAGTTTCAAAGGATTATCCGGAACAATATAAAGAGTAGTATTTTGTATAACAATATTAAGTTTGTTTTTTGTTGAAGGTTTTGGTATTCTTTCATCTAAATTAGTTTCTGGTGAAGATGTTTCAACTTCTTCATCATCAACTTTTGTATCAATATCTAAATTGAAATCTCTAGCAAAATCTTCTAATTTTTCAAGTTCTTCTTTAGTTACTGAAGAACGAATTTTTGCGAAAGCATTTTTAAAGTCCCTAAAGCAAATTTCTTTTAATGATGAATCTGCTTGTCTTTCAGCACTTATGATACTTTCTTTAAGTGGACCGATTTTTGCTGAATCACAAATTTCACTTATATCAGCACCACTATATCCATCACTCATTTCAACCAAAGTTGAGATGTTTACATCGCTTGCAAGAGGAATTCCTTTGAGGTTTTTCTCAAACATAAATCTTCTTGCTTTGCTATCTGGGAGTGGAACATAAATCTTTTCAGAAAATCTTCCTGAACGCATTGCAGCGCTATCAATATCCCAAGGTCTGTTTGTTGCACCAAGTAACAATATCTTTGAAGAGTCACTTGAGAAACCATCAATTTGTTGTAAGAATTCGTTAACCCTTTTATCGTTATGAATATCTTGTCCTCTTTTGCCAAGCATACTATCAATTTCATCAATGAAAATGATTGACAATTCATTTTGTCTTGCTGAGTCAAAAAGAGCATTGATATTTTGTTCACTTTCTCCGACATACTTACTAATTATGTCTGAACCTTTAACAGCGTAGAAAGTTGCACCAACTTCACAGGCAATAGCTTTTGCAATCATAGTTTTACCAGTTCCCGGAGGTCCATAAAGTAAAACACCACCACCCATTTTTTTGTTATAAGCAGAATAAATTTCAGGATGTTTTAAAGGATAAATCATTCTGATTTTGATTGCTTCCTTAACATTTTCAAGTCCAGCAATATCAGAAAAACGAATGTTTGGAATTTGCGCTGCAGCAAATTCTTTTGCATCTTCATTTGGTTTTCCTTGAGAAGTATTATTTGTTGAATTTGTATTTGCAGGTTTTGGATTTTTTAAATTTTCAGCCGCTGCAATTATATTTTTAGCTTTTTGCATTCTTACGCTTGCAACTTTTGGAGAACTAAGTTTTGCCATTTCCATAAGAGCTTCTGCACAAAGCAAATAATTTCTTTTTGCAAGGTCCATTTTTCCTTCTGCTTGATATTTTTTTGCATTGTTATAATAAACATCATACTTTTGTGATAGATGATTTAATTCTATACTATCTTTCATATCTTACCTTAAATTTCATCAATTTTTTTACGAAGATTCTTAAGTTCTTCATCAATATTTGAAGCAGTATCACCACTAACCATTTCTTCTTGCAAACTTACTTCATCAATAATTTTTGCAAAATCTTCTTCGCTGATTGCTTCTTCGTCATTTGTAACTTCTGTGAATTTTTGTTCACTTTCGTCCATCATAACATCAAGTTGTTGAGCTTGAGTTTCAACACCAGTGATAGCTTTTTCAAATTGTTGTTGAACTTTCAAAAAGTCTTTGTTGTTAGTAAGCTTAACCATTTCATTACTAAGAACACTAAGTCCTTTCAAAAATTCTTTTGTTAAACTTGCCATATCTTTCATTTGAGTTGTAATCTCAAAATTAAGAAGCATTTCTCTTGCTCTTTTTTGTTGAGTTACACTTGCTCTATACAAACTTAATGCCAAATTATATTCAGCAGTAAGTCCATTTTCTTTTGCAACTCTTGCTTTTTCAATAGCAGATTTTTTTGTATTTTCAAGTTCATTAACTTGCTTATTAAGGCTATTTAATGTTTTCTTTATAGCAAGTTTTTGTTCTAATTTTTTTTCAGCTTTTGATTTAAATAAACCCATAACTATTCCTCCGTACTAACTTCAGTATTTGGAGTTACATCAATATCTTCTACAACTGATATATCTTCTTCTTCAACACCAGCTTCTAAGATTGCAAGCAAATCATCATCGCTTGAATTCACACCATAAATTCTATCGTTTTCAGTATACAAACCTTTAACTTCATTGAAAGTATCATCAGCAGAAGTTAAAACATCTTCTGCCATAACTTTTGTATTTAAGGCTTTGTTCAAAAACTTTGCAAGACCCTTTTGGTCTGAAAGAAGATTGGTTAAAGAAATTTTACCTGTATTCGCATAGAAAGTATTGTCATCAATAGCAGTTTTAAGTTTATTTAAAAGTCTTGTATTGTAAAGAAGATAAACAGCACGATTGATAGCTTCTGCTTTTTCTTCTTGAAGATGAGAAATCTTTTTCACATAGAAAAGTTTAAGGTCTTGAGTTTTTTCCTTTCTACCTTTTTCCATAAGAGCATCAATTTGTTTTACCATATCTTCAATAGATTTTTCGATATCGTTTTCTTGTTTTTCAAGTTCACAAATTGCATTTACAACATCTTCTCTCTTAAGATTTTTAAATTTATCTTTTTTAAAAGGCCACATATTATCCCTCTTTTTATCTTAAATTTGCTTTTGCGTTTCTTTCTACAACAAGTACATCTTTTATTTCATTAGCAAGGCTTAATGCATTTGCATATTCACCTTTTTGTTTTGCTTTTGTAATATCAATTTTAAGATCGCCAAGTTTGTTTTCAATCTTTTTATCAAGATCTAAAACGTCTGATTTGTCGCTTGGATTGAAATATTTAATTTTGTCTTGCATTGCTTTAAGAGTAGCAACAAGTTCTTCATTTTCTTGTCCAAGTGAAATTAACACATCAATAGAAGCTGCCATAGCTTCAATATGATGTTTATTATTTAATAATTGTTCAGTTTTATTTTTTCTCTTAAAAAACCACATAATATTTTCCCCTTTTAATATTTGAAATTAATTATAATTTACTTCCACAACCACTGCAGAATTTTGAATCAGGTGGATTTATTTTATGACATTTTTTACATTCACCTTGAGTTTTCTTTGCTTCAACAGCTTTACCACAACCTGGACAGAATTTATCTCCTGGTCTAACTTCATGACCACATTCTGTACAGAATGTTGCAGCGCCACCAGATGATTTTCTATCTCCAGTAGATTTTGGTTCCCAACCTAAAATCTTACAAACTTCAAGATATTTTTCATAGTTTGCATCTTCAAGATTTTTAAGAAGCAATTCTCTTTCGAATTGTTTATCACTTAATCTTTCAAGTTCAGCAGCATATTCTTTTGCAGTTTTTTCTGCTTTTTCTTCTTCTTTTCTCTTTTCAAGTTCTTTTTCAATTTTTTCAATATATTCTTGTGGAATAAAGATTTTTGAAATTGTGAATGAGAAGATTGTCAAACCGTAATCATTTTCAAACATTTTAATAAGTTCAGGCATAATGTTTTTTGCAATAACTTGTTTCTTTTCAGATAAATCAAAGTAAGCAAGATTTTCTTCTCTCATAGTTTTTGCAATCAAAGGTTCGATTTCGCTTAAGAGTCTACCTTGTAATCTTTCTTTAAGTTTATCTAAGTTGAAGTTTTTGTCAGCACCAACAAGTTCTAAATAGAATTTTCTTGGTTCTTTGATTTGAACTTCAAATTCACCATTTGCGCCAACTTCAATAGTTAAGTTTGTTTGAGGGTCTTTCAAAATAAGTTTATTGATAGTTCCCCACATAACTTTTAACTTTGCAGTTTTTGACATATAAATAACATCAACTCTTGAAATGTTTTTGTCTTTCTTTTCATAAATTGGATGTTTACCACTTTGTAATGTGTTAACCATTTCACCATCTTTAATAAGAATAGCAGAATGAGTTTCCTCAACAATAACTTGTGAGTTTTTGTCTAAGTCTGTGCAAGACTTTCTTGTAAATAAGTCGTTGTTTGTGATATCTAAATCATCAAGACCTATTATTGTTTGTTTTTTTGCCATAATCTTTTTTCTCCTTAAATTATGTTTTTTATATACCATCAACCTTGCCCTAAATAATTTTTAGGGCTTGGTCAAAAAGTATCAAATTTGTTTTTCTATTTAAAAATTTTATTTTAAAAATTTGT
>JAFTYD010000033.1 GCA_017464845.1 Clostridia bacterium | reverse complement strand
ATTTTACATATTTTAACCCTGTGCATATACTATTTTTAGATAAAAGTACATATGTTTTATTTCTGTATAGAACAAGTATTTCTTTTAACATATTTTATCTTTTTTATATTTTATTATTCATTATAACCATGTTTCACGTGGAACATTTCTTTTTATACAGCTTCATTAGACAGAATATGTTTCACGTGGAACATCTTATCAGAAAGATAATTATAGGAGATTTAATTGTTTCACGTGGAACATTTATAATTAAATAGAAATAGAATGTTTCATGTGAAACATTCTATAGGGGGATAAAATAAGGAAAATAAGGGGACTGCATAAAGAAAAAGCTAAATAAGCAATAAAATAAAATAGGATACAAAAGATAAAAAAATATTGAAAGATTTATTTTGGAATAAAGAATATAAATACAATAAGCAGGGAATTACTATAAGCAAAATAATAAATTTAATAATTATTTTATCTAGTCTACAAACAAATATTAAGTTGAAAACTTAAATATAAATCAGATAAAATAGATAATTAAATAAATATTATAAATAATAACAAACCTAAAAGAATATATAGCATAATAAATTTATTTATATAAAACACAGCCAAAACAATTAGAGTGTAATAAAATAAATATTATACAAAGATTAAACCTTATATTAAATATAAAAAATCTATTGCTAAATTAAAAGTCAATAGATTTATTATAGCAATAAAAAAAAGAAGTTATTAAAACTTCTTTTATTTTAAACTGAAATGTTATTTCCATTATTAGATCTTTTGTTATAGTTTTGTAAATCTTTTAATGTCATCTCTTTCTTTTTAATCATTTCCATAATATCATTAATTCTATCTAAATCATCTCTTGAATAATAATCAATATAGATACGACCTTTTCTATCATTTCCAATAGCAGAAACTTTTGTAGCAAATACTCTTTGCATTTCACTAATCAATTCTCTAAGTTCCAAAGATTGTTCTTCAACTGTAGCAGATTTCTTTGTTGTAGGGTTTGTCCATTTCTTTACAGTCTTTTCAAGATCTCTAACAGACATCTTTCCTTTTGCTGCAGCTTTAGCTAATCTAATTTGCTCTGTTGTATCTGTAACAACAACCAAGCTTCTTGCATGACCAGCTGACAATTCACCTTTTTCAACCATAGCAAGAACTTCAGGGTACAATGAAAGTAATCTTAATGTATTAGCAATACTTGGTCTACTCTTACCAATTCTATCAGCTACAACTTCTTGAGTAAGGTTATATTCTTCCATCAATTGTTTAATAGCTCTAGCTGCTTCAATTGGGTTTAAATCTTCTCTTTGTAAGTTTTCAATAATACTAATTTCTTTAACTTGTTTTTCTGTATATGTTTTAATTACAGCAGGTACTGTTTGAAGTCCAGCAAGCTTTGAAGCTCTCCATCTTCTTTCACCGGCAATAATTAAATACTTTCCATCAGGTTCTTTATTTAAAACGATAGGTTGGATAACTCCATGAAGTTTAATTGAACTAGCAAGTTCATTTAAAGCTTCTTCATCAAAATTTTTTCTTGGTTGGTTTGGGTTTGGAGTAATATCATTAATATTAACTTCAAGTACTCCATCTTTATCTGAAACAATAGCTTTTTCTATATTAATTACTTTATCTTGTGGTTCTTCTTCTGCAAAAACACTAAATAGAGATTCTAAACCTCTTCCTAAACCTTTCCCTTTCTTTTCCATTTATTAATTCTCCTTCTTTCTTTTCTTTAATTGAGTATATGTACAATGATTTCTATCAAGTATCTCTTCTGCTAAACTTAAGTATGATTCTGCGCCTTTTGATGATGGGTCATAAAGAACAACAGGTTTACCATGGCTAGGTGCTTCAGCAAGTCTAACATTTACAGGGATAGTTGTAACATATACTTTTTTGTTAAAGTATTTAATAATTTCATTACTAACTTGGTTAGTAAGATTTGACCTTTTATCCTTCATAGTCAAAACAACACCTTCTATATCCAAATTTGGATTAAGATGGAATTTAACAAGTCTAATTGTATTCATAAGTTGAGTCAAACCTTCCAAAGCAAAGAATTGACATTGGATAGGAATAAGAACACTATCAGAAGCTGTCAAAGCATTTATTGTGATAAGACCAAGAGATGGAGGACAATCAATAAAAATAAAATCGAAATCATTTTTTATTGGATCCAAAATACCTTTAATAATTTTTTCTCTTTGTGGAACCTTAACAAGTTCAATTTCTGCTCCAGCAAGATCTACTGTTGAAGGAATAACGAAAAGATTTTCCACATTAGTTTTTTTGATAGCCTCACTAACAGTACATTCATCATTAATAAGGTCATAGATAGTTTTTAAATCTTTAGTTTTTTCAATACCTACACCACTTGTGGCATTACCTTGAGGGTCAAAGTCAAGAATCATAACTTTCTTACCCATCATAGCAATATAAGCAGCAATATTGACACAAGTTGTAGTTTTACCAACACCACCTTTTTGGTTGGCAATAGATATAATTTTTCCCATAATTTGTACCTCGCTATTATTATAACAAATTTAAAAAGAAAATTAAATAATTTTCATTATAAAATAAAAATAATTTTAAATTATTTTTGTTAAAAAATTTATGCGCTAACAATATAATTTACTAAAATCTAAATAAATTGATTATATACAAAAATATAATAAAAAAGTATGCAAATTAATTTCAAAGTATTTTGTTTTAATTTTTAAATAAATGATAATTAAAGAAGGATAACAAAGAATAATATCAATAATAAATAAGCAATTTTAACCTTAAAAAAGAATTTTAAAATTATTAATAAAACAAACTATATCACATACTAAACAACTCACACAATAAAGTAAAGCTAGGAAAATTTTACATTAAATTTTTGCTTTTCTTGTTTGAAAAAAAATTTTTAATTCGATATATTTCTATATAGACAAGTCGTTAATTAATATGTTTAATTACTATATCTAATTAAGCACTTTCTATTTAAATAGGAGATAAATTATGAAACGAGCTAAAAGTCAATGTACATTACAGACATTACATTTTATGCTTGATACTGCTGTTCCACAAGAAGATGCAATAAAAAAAGTAATCTTTGAAGTAAAGGATTACAAAAACAAAGCAGGAGAATCAATCAAAATCATAAGCGAAACAAACCTTGATTACGGTTCTATAATTATGGAAGTAAAAAAGAAAGTTTCCGGTTATGATATTGGAAATTATTTTGATGAATAAAGAGAGTTTAAATTAAACTCTCTTTTTTAATACAACCAACCATAATTTATAAACAATTTAATACTATAAATCAATGCACTATATAAAATTTGTAGTTTTTTATAGTAAAAAATCAATAAATCTAAAATCATAATAAAAGATTTGTACACTTCAAAAATGACATAAACAAAATATATATTTTTATATTGTTATCAAAAAGCTTTATTTAAAATCATATTTATTAATTTTATCAAATAGACTTGATTAATAAAAAGATTTTTGATAAACTCAATATTAACTTATAAAGGAGATACAAATGAAATTTATTTTTGACTTAGATGACACAGTTTGTGAAACTGACAAATACAGTGAAGAGTATATTCTTAACTGGTTCAAAGAAAACAATTGGAATTATGTTAAAGTTAGAGATGTAAGTCGTTATGCTGAACAAAAATTTAACTGGGACGAAGAAACAGCAATGAATTGGTTTAAGACATATGGAGACGACATGCTTGTGAAAATCACTCCAAAACCAAATGCTGTTGAAATTATCAACAAACTATTTGATATGGGACATGAGATTGTTTTCGCAACAGCAAGAGACAAACTTTGGCATGGAGACCCTGAAGGTTGTACTATAAAATGGCTTGCTGACAACAAAATCAAATATACAAAACTTTACACAGGTAGACATGACAAAGAAAATATTTGCCTTGAAGAAAATCCTGATTTCTTTATTGATGACGACATAAACATCACAGGCCGTGTGTTTGAAGCTATGGGTGGAAAAACAAAAGTTTTCATTATGCAAACACTTTACAATAAAGACCTTGAAAGAAACCAAAATGTTGTTATGGTTGATAGTTTTGACGACCTTTTGAATAAGGTAAATTTAAAATAAAAATACTAAAAGAATTTGAAAATAATAAAAATTAAAAAACAAATTAAGAGTTGGAATAGATACATTCTGACTCTTTTTTATACTCTTTAATATATGAATTTTAACGATAAAATTTTTAAGTGCATAATAATTTTCAATAAAAATAAATAAGCGCAAGCAGATTTTTACATATTATTTCTTTCTGTCAATCGATTACTTATATCATTCTAATAGCAAAACAAAAGAATATATAAAGATATCTTTCAAAATAAACTCTCAAGATGACATAACATAAAATATATCAGTCAATATTTGTTATTATAAATATAAAGTCAAATAAACTTTATTACACACAACTTTGCCATTCTGAAGCATTGAAAATGTGAAGAATCTTATTTATGCAAATCTTTAATTCCTTTTGTATAATTTTCCTTAATTGTTTTGATACATCAGAAAAGAATGTAGTAACGAAAATAAAACAATAACTTATATATATTACATAAATATTATTAGGTGATTTACACACTATAAAATAATAAGCACAATAATAAAAATAAGAAATCTGAATCCATTTTCATATCTTCTTTTGTATATTCAAATAGGTTTAAAATACCATATTTAGTTAGATAAAAAAGGAAAAAAGCAATAATATAACAGGTGCTAATAAAAATAATTTAGAATAATTCTAAAAAATATATTAAAATTTGTTGACAAGAAAATATTTCTATTGATATACTTTTTATACAAAAGGAGGTATTTATGAAAATTAAAAAAATACTATTAACAGCACTTGCTCTTGTTACATTAGCGCCAGCAACATTGGCACTCACAGCTTGCAAAAAGAATGATGAATTCAATTTAAATGCGAAAAATGTTTATGCTATGTGCGCTTCAAGTAGCGTGGAATATCTTAAAGAGTTATCTCAAAGTAACTCAATGAGCACTTTTGCTACTGCAACACGACCAGAAAATGTACTTGTTGAAGATATTAACAACATCAAGAACAGTCTTACAATGTTTGACAATATAATCACCTCTGGAATTTCACAAAAAACAACAAAGAATACTTCAAGTGAAGTTGGTTTAAAAGATTACAATTTCGTTATGACAATCACTTTTGAAGATGAAACATACAAAATGTACTACAATGAATTCAATACAAAAACAAGAAAAGAGATTGATGATGAAGATGTTGAAATTGAAACATCATCAACATTGGAAGGTGTTTTGGTTGTAGATGGTGTTCAATATGAAGTTGAAGGTGAAAGAGAATTTGAAGAAGAAGGAAGAGAAACTGAAAGCTCAATTGAATTTATAACATACCTAGATAACGAAAACTATATTGTATATGAACAATCTGTTGAAGATGATGAAGTTCAATACGAATATACAATTTATAAAAACGGAAACAAGATTCAAGAAACAGAATTCGAAATGGAAAAAGAAAGAAATGGATACACTATTGAATTCCAATCAGCAACATTCGATGGTGGTTCAAAGAAAGAAGTTGAATACGAAATCAAAACAGGCAAAAGTGATATGTTAGTTATCACATTAAAGAAAAATAAATCTAAAGAAATAATCACTGCAGTAAAGACTTCAGATGGCTACACACTCGCATATTCAAACGGTTTTTCTGAAAATATCTAAACAAAATAAATATAAAAAATAAGAGTTGGAATAGGAATATTTCAACTCTTTTTTTTATTAACTTTAAAATACAAACCACAAGAAAAAAAACTTATGCGCCATAAATATAACTAAATAGAAAAAATAGGCGCAAACGATTTTTATAATAATATTCGTTATACTTATATAACATTTATTAAAATCTTTTTCATTTTTCTAGCATAAACATAAGCATAAAATGTACCACTTTTAGGTTGATAATACATAGCACATTGTTTAGAATATTTTCTCATATCAGGCTCATAGTTTTCATCATAATAAAAAACACAATAATCACTATCATTTATCATCGCATAATTTCTTTGTATGTAACTTGTTTTACCTGCAATATATTTTGTTTTATACTCACATTCTTCTTCAAAACCAAGCAAATGAACTTCATGTTTTTGAAAGTGGGAATATATTTCTTCCCATTTTTTTCTTTCACTTTCTAAAATACAAGTTTCATTCTTACAAGTATAAGCAATTCTTTTTATATTACTATATTTTTCTTTTAATTCAGTAACAACCAAATGACATAGAGAATCAAAATTACTACGACTACCGAATATAAATATAGTTACATTATGGTTCACAATTAAATCTTCAACAACATCTTTTACTTTTTGTTTAAGATTTTTAGTTACCTTTGTATTTCTATGTCCAAAAAATGAACATGATTT
>JAFTYD010000032.1 GCA_017464845.1 Clostridia bacterium | reverse complement strand
CTAAACACTGGAAGCTTTTCAACAACATCATTTGTTACTGTCATACTTTCCATCGTTTGACTTGCAACCTGTCCAAGATTTTCTCCTGTAATAATACAACCCAACCCGTTTTGATTACAAATTCTTTCTGCAATCCTCATCATTATTCTTCTCATAATAGTAATCATAAATCTAGAATCACAATTCATATGGATATGTTCCTGTATCTTTGTAAAAGAAATTACATGAACCTTTATTGTATCACAATAATCAGTAAGCTCTTTTGCAAGAGTTAGCACTTTCTCTTTAGCTTGCTTACTTGTGTATGGAAAGCTATGAAAATGTAAACATTCAATCTCCATACCTCTTTTCGCCATCATATATCCAGCAACAGGACTATCTATTCCTCCTGACAAAAGAAGTAAACCTTTTCCACCTGTTTTATATGGCAATCCACCTGGACATTTCACACTTTCATAATATACATAAGTTTTTTTATTAAATCTAATATCAACTCTAACTTCAATATCAAAATTATATAAATCAACTTTTATACCTTTATTATTTTCAAATATAATCTCTCCTATAACTCTTGAATAGTCATTTGAGTTTATAGGAAATTTTTTATCTGCTCTATTTACACTAACTCTAAAAGTTTTATCAATAGGAAATCTTAAAGAAGACACATAACTCTCTATTGCTTCTTGTGTACTTTCAACCTCTTCAGCTTTAGAAATTTCTATAAGACCAAAAACTTTACTTAACCTATTAATAAGTTCAAACTCATTTTCTTCTTTATAATTTTCAATAACGTATCTTCCTTGAGTAGAAATAAAATCATAATCAAGCCCAACAAGTTTATTCTTTATATTTTCAACCAAAGCCTTTTCAAAAAGTTTTTTATTTCCACCCTTCAAAAAAAGTTCACCAAATTTTAATAATAAAACTCTCATTAGCTAACTCTCCTTTTTATATCTTGATAAGCTTTTAAAATAATTTCTCCTGCCTTTTCAATTTCATCTATTGATTGATAAGCATTAAAACTTATTCTAACACTAGATTTTATTTTATCTAAAGACTCTCCCATATTCTGCAAAATTCTATTCCCTGCTTTTTTTGATGAACAAGCACTTCCTATTCCTATAATTATATCATTTTCAAGATAATGAATCAAAGTCTCTCCATTTATACCACTAAATTCAACACTTAAAATATATGGAGAACCATCAATCTCTCTGATTTTTACACCTTCATCTTGTTTCAATATATTAATCAATGTTTGTCTTTTTATCTTAACCAAATCATAATTCTTTTCAATATCAATATTCTTAATAGCATACATCATAGCCATTATATTTGGTAAATTTTCAGTACCAGACCTTACGCCAAACTCTTGACCACCACCAAAAACTATATTTTTTAAACTAGCCTTGTTCTTTACATACAAAGCACCTACACCTTTTGGACCATGGAATTTATGAGCACTAATGGTTAGTAAATCAACATTCCATTTTGCAACATCAATATTAATTTTACAAAATGCCTGAACAGCATCAACATGAAGTAACGCTTTCGGACAAATCTGCTTTCTTATCTCATCAATTTTCGAAATATCATTTATCGCACCAGTTTCATTACTTACAAACATCACAGAAATCAACCTAGTATTACTTGAAAGTTTATTTTTTAAATCTTCATAATCAATTTGCCCATTGCTCTGCAAATTAACAAATTTAACAACAGAACCTTTTTCTTCTAAACTTTTTGCAACATTAAAAACTGAAGGATGTTCCCCATTTGAAAATACATATTCACAATTCCCACTTCTTTGACTTCCAAAAATAGCAAGATTATTAGACTCAGTCGCCCCACTAGTAAAGATAACATCTCCACTTAAAGCGTTTATCATCTTTTTTATATATTGTCTTTGTTCATTTAACAAACTTAATTTTTCCGCACCACTATAATATATTGCAGAAGGATTGTAGAAATCATAACAAGAATATTCTCTTATAATTTCCACACATCCTTCAAACATTCTAGTAGTTGCAGCATTATCTAAATAAATCATAATTCTCTTAATTTTGCTCCAAATTTATATTCCAAAGCTTTTAAAACCTTTTTAATAATTTGATTAACTTCTTCATCAGTCATAGTTTTTTCAATATTATTCAATCTTAAATTATACGCCATACTTTTTATATTTTCACCAAAAGAATCACTTCTATAAACATCAAACAAAGCTAAATCATAGAACATTTTTCCACAAGATGATTTTATTGAATCATAAAGTTCTTTATTTGAAACTTCTTCTTTAACAAGCAATGCTAAATCTCTTTCAACAATTGGATATTTTGGAACTTCTTTAACTTTATATTGTTTTTCTGTTAATGTACTCAAATAATCAGTATCAAGTTCAGCATAATATACTTCTTTTGGTAAATCATAATTTTTTGCAACAGTTGGATGTAATTTTCCGAAACAACCAATAACATCTCCTTCTTTTGTAACAATATCAGCGCTTACTCCTGGATGAAGATATGGTTGTTTTGAATATACCAAATCATATTCTAAATTCAAACCTTCTAAAAGTGCTAACACATCATGTTTCATATTAAAGAAATTGAAACCATCATGACACACAGCCATTGAAATTTTATTTTGTTCAACAGGTTGTTCTTTTAATGGAAGCTCTTTTGGTAAATAAACTCTACCAACTTCAAAAAATCTTAAATTTTTATTATTTACAGATAAATTGTAAGAAATATTTGACAAAATAGAATGAGCCATTACTGTTCTTAAAGTTGATAAATCTTCACTTAATGAATTCACTATTTTAACACAGTTTATTCTTTCATCAGTAATCAACAATTTTTCACAAGCATTAGATGGATACAAAGAATAATTTAATACTTCATAATAACCATAATCAACTAATTGATTTTTTAAATTATTTTCAAACTTAAATCTATCATGATATTTACCTTCTGTAACTTTTGAATTTTCAAACAAAGCCCCTTCAAAATTATCATAAACATCATAACCATAAATTCTAATAATTTCTTCTGCTAAATCATTTTCATTTTCAATATCATCTCTACAAACTGGTGGTTGATAAGTAATTACATCACCATTTATTTCTGTTTTAATTCCTAAATTATTTAAAATTTGTTTAATCTTTTCTCTATCAATTTCAATACCTAAAATTTTATCTATTCTAGCTAAACTACCTACAAGATTTTTCTCTTTTATTTCAACTTGTTTTCTATCAATTATACCATCAACAATTTCACCACATTGCATTTTATAAATTAAATTTAATGCTCTTTTAAGTCCAATTTCTTGAAAAACTGGAGAAACACCTTTTTCATATCTTGCAGAAGAATCTGTTCTTACTCCAAGTTTTTTACTAGTAATTCTAATAGATTTTAAATCAAAACTTGCTGATTCAAAAACTGTAATTTTTGTATCATTATTAATACAAGAATTAAGTCCACCAATAACACCAGCAATTACCATAGGTTTATTTGCATCAGCAATAACCATGTCATTTCCATCTAAAATATAAGAATTTTGGTTCAAAACTGCAATTTTTTCATCTTTTTCTGCTTGCCTAACAACAATTTTCTTTCCTTCAATGTTTTCATAATCAAAAGCATGCATTGGTTGACCTTGTTCAATTAACACATAATTTGTTATATCCACAATAGTATTTATTGGTTTAATTCCAACTGCATTCAATCTACTTCTTATCCAAATTGGAGATCTTTCAATTTTTAAATTTTTAACAACAGCACCCATATAACTTGGACAATTTTCTGTTTTAACTTCTATATCAATATAATTTTGTATATTATCATTTTTTACAGTTTCGTAACTAAAATCAACATCTTTTATTTGTTTAGATAAAACTGCACAAACTTCTCTTGCAATACCTATTACACTATTACAATCTGGTCTATTTGGTGTAACATTAATATCAAAAATTATATCATCAAGATTCAATGCTTTTTCAATAGGTGTTCCAGGAACAAAATCTTCTGGTAAAATCAAAATTCCATTAACAGAAGCACCCTCAAAATAATTATCATCAATACCAAGTTCTTCACCTGAACAAAACATTCCAAATGATTCAACACCACGAAGTTTTGAAACAGAAATTTTTATACCATTAATAAGATCTGCACCTGGCAAAGAAACAGGCACAATAGCTCCTTCAAAAACATTTGTAGCAGCAGTAATAATTTGTGTTGTTTTATCTCCAATATCAACTTGACAAACTACCAACTTGTCAGCTTGTGGATGTCTTTCTATTTTTAAAATTTTTCCAACAACAACATCATGAAGATGTTTATTTTGATAAGACAATTCTTCAACTTCAAATCCTGCAGAAGTTAATTTTTCAGCAAGCTCTTCAGCTGAAATATCTATATCAACAAAATCCTTTAACCAATTTAAAGTAACTTTCATATTATTCTCCTAAATTTAAAATTAATTATTTCATTTGTTTTAAAAATCTAATATCATTTTTAAACAAAGATTTCATATCAGTAATAGAATTCTTAACCATTGCAGGTCTTTCGATTCCTGTACCAAAAGCAAAACCTGAATATTTCTTACTATCAATACCTGACATTTCAAGCACTTTTGGATTAACAATTCCAGCCCCTAACATTTCAAGATAACCAGTACCTTTACAAATCCTACAACCTGTTCCTCCACAGTTTGGACAAGAAACGTCAACTTCAATACTAGGTTCTGTGAATGGGAAGAATGCAGGTCTAAATCTTGTTTTAATATTTTCACCAAACAATCTTTGCATCATTATATTTAATTGAATTTTCAAATCTGCCATAGAAATATTTTCATCAACAACTAACCCTTCCATTTGATGGAAAACTGGTGAATGAGTTGAATCATTATCATTTCTATAAACCCTACCAGGGACAATAATCTTAAATGGAGGTTTTCTAACTTCCATTGTTCTCGCTTGCATTGGTGAAGTATGAGTTCTCATCAATATATTATCAGAAATATAGAATGAATCTTGCATATCTCTTGCTGGATGATTTTTAGGAATATTCAAAGCTTCAAAATTATAATAATCAGTTTCAACTTCTGGTCCTTGTAAAATTTCATAACCCATTGCAACACAAATATCTACAAGTTTATTAATAACCCTAGAAACAGGATGCAAAGCACCTTTTTCAATTCCAACAGCATTTTCAGAAATATCAATCTTTTCACTATTTAATGTTCTTTCCAACTCTTCTGCTTCAAACATTTTCATTTTAAGATTAATATTATTTTCAATTTCTCCACGCACAACATTAGCAAGCGCACCGACAGTTTTTCTTTCTTCTTCAGCAAGATCTTTCATACCTCTAAGAATTGAAGTTAAAAGACCTTGTTTACCCATAAACTTAACTCTAACATCATTAAGTTCTTTTTTGTCTTTTACATTTAGAATTTCTTCTGTAGCAGTTTTTTGTATCTCTCTTAATTTAACTTCCATCATTTCTCCTTTTAAATAAAAAAAACTCCTCACCCTAAATATTAGGGCGAAGAGTGCTCATCGCTGTACCACCTAACTTCGTGTAAAACACCTTATTATAACAATATAACGGTTGAAACCGGCTTCTCCTACACAATGAAAACATCTTCAAAAAAGCAACTAGAAAGTGAATTCAAAAAATTTCTTTATGGTTTATTTTCAGCAACAAAACCTCTCTGTTATAAAGTTAAATTAATCTACTAGTCTTTCATTATCGTTTTTATTAGTTCAAAACTATTTTTTAATATATAACAATATAAAAAATTTGTCAAGTAAATTTATAATAATAAGGATTTTAAATGATTTTTTCTTTACATTTTTAAAATATATAAATGGTATTATGTTGAATAATACACCACATATTGTGTTATTATGCAAAATTTAGCACAACAAGTTATAATAAAATTGACACAAATAAAAATATATTATAAAATTATTAAAAAGTTTAAATAAGGAATAAAACAAATGAATTACAAAGAAATTAAAGTAGAAAACTTAACCGAAAAAACAAATGTATATCATTTTTTAAAACTACAAGGATATTCAGAACATTATATAAAAAATTTAAGAAAGAAAATTGGTTATATTTTAGTAAACAATATTAATTCAACTACACGTACCCCACTCAATAACAATGATATACTCAAAATTGAAACAAATCCTTTCCCTGCAAGCAATATAAAACATTGTGATATTCCGTTAGATATTATTTACGAAGACGAAGACTATTTAATAGTAAACAAACCATCAAATTTATCTTGTATCCCAACCTCTGCCCATATAGAAAACAATCTTGGTGGTGCGATTTGTAAATATATGAGCACAAAGTGCGATAATTTTATTTTAAGATTTGTTGGAAGACTTGATAAAGATACAAGCGGAATCGTTATTGTAGCTAAAAATTCTATTGCTTGTCAAAAATTAGAAAAGATTGAAAAGACTTATTCAATAATCTGTATCGGCAATATCTATAAAAATATAATTATAGAAAAACCAATACTTACCATTACAAACAATGGTAAAAATGAAATGAAAAGAATAATTTCAGAAAATGGAAAATACGCAAAAACTTATGTATACCCAATAAAACAATTTAACAATTTTACTTTATGCAATATAAAAATAATACAAGGTCGAACTCACCAAATTAGATTACACCTTTCTAGTATCAATCACCCACTTTTAGGAGATTCTTTATATGGAACACCCCATCCAGATTTTACTCACAGCGCATTAGTTTGTAAGAAAATTTCATTCTATCATTATAACAAAGAAACATATATAAATCTAGAAATTCCATTACCTAAAGATTTTGAACAATTCATAACCAATAACTCTAAGGAATAAGATTAATTTTATTTACACCACTATCAAGATAAACATTAGGAACTTTTCCTACTATAACACTTTCTGTTAAAAGAACATTAGTAGTAGAATCTATCGTCCTTGTTGAAAATGGCAAAATAACTTCCAAACTAGCCTCAATAGTTATATAAACCTTATGACTAGTTTGATTAATACCTATGGAAGTAAATTCACTATACATATCTGTCGTAACAATTCCAATTGGTGTTAATTTCAGTGTTACTTTTGGACCAACATTATATAAAAAAGCCAATCCTGTAAACATTCCCAAAGAAACTTGTATTCCTTTATTCCCTATTATTTCCAAAGAACTTTGAGCCCTTGAACTAAGAAGTCTTGCAAGTTTATTAGCTTTTAAACCATCTACACTAATCAAATTTATTTGACCATCTTGTCCATAAGTTGTTTTTACTAAATCATCATATAAAATATTTTGCTCTTCCATAATAGAATATACTGCTTCACTTATAGCATGTGTTGATTTAGACATAATAACACTCTTATTAAGTCTAATAATCATAGGATTTACAATAAAGCAAATATACAAAATAATAGTGATTACAAATATAATAAAAGATACAAAGCAAACCTTTGCCCGTATCTTTTTTTTCTTATTTTTTCTTGTAACACACTCAATCATACTACTATTTATATGCTTAAATTCTATAAAATGTTCTATTATTTTTATACTATATATAGTATATATTATTGCATACTACATTTTATTTTGTTTTTGCTTTAAAAATTAAACCAAAAATATAAGCAAAAAATACTGCTGCAGATATTCCAGCAGCTGTTGCCATTAATCCACCTGAAAATATCCCCAAAAGACCGTTTGTTTTAACAGCTCCAATCACCCCTCTTGCAAGAGATGCTCCAAACCCAACAATCGGAACATTTATTCCTGCCTTTGCAAAATCAGAAACAAAACTAAATACACCTATAGCTTCTAAAAACACTCCAGTAAGTTCAAATAAAACAAGTATCCTTGCAGAGGTTATATTGGTTGCAATGATCAATATTTCTCCTATCATACAAATAGTTCCACCTACCAAAAATACCCATAAATAATCTAAAAACATCATAAAACACTCCTAACTTTTTACACTCTCAATTACAATCGCATGACACACTCCCGGAATAGAATCTCCTTGTTGTGTCGCTGTCGTAGAAAGAAGTGCACCTGTTGGCATAAATAAAACTTTTTTATATTTTTTTTCGTTTAATTTTTTCATTATGAACGAATTAAAAACCGTCGCAGAACAACCACAACCACTTCCTCCACACATCATATTTTGGCTTCTTGTAAAATACATTTGTCCACAATCTCCATAATTTATCCCTAATTTTATCCCTTTATCTTCCATTAAATCAATTAATATCTCACTACCAAGCTTTCCTAAATCCCCTGTTACAATAAGGTCATAATCATCAGGTGAAGTTTTTGTGTTTTTAAAATGATTTAACATTGTATCCATTGCTGCAGGTGCCATAGCTGCTCCCATATTATTAACGTCTTTTATATCGTAATCTATAACTTTACCAAATGTAACCATACTTATTTCAGGACCTTCTCCTGACAATGACAAAACACAACTACCAGCACCAGTAACAGTCCACTGCGCTGCTGGTGGTCTTTGATTTCCAAGCTCTAACGGAAACCTATATTGTCTTTCAGCCGTTGAAAAATGTGATGCTGTACAACATACAACATTTTTAAAATATTGACCATCAACCATAACAGCTCCAACAGCCATACTTTCAGCCATAGTCGAACAAGCACCATATACACCAAGATATGGAAAATCAAATACTCTTGCAGCATAAGATGAGCTAATTATTTGATTTAACAAATCACCTGCTATTAACATGTTTATATCTTTGGGATTTATTCTTGATTTATCAATAGCACCAACAATAGCCGTTTCAATCATTTTTCTCTCTGCCTTTTCATAAGTTTCCTCATTGAAACAATCATCTTTCATAACATAATCAAAATATTCACCAAAATTACCCTTTCCTTCTTTTGGTCCAACAATAGAATAAGAACCTATTATCTTAGGTCTATTTTTTAAATATATAGTCTCATTATTTTTCATCATAATTTGTTTATTCCCATAATTAATAAAATTAAACCAAAATAAAAAAAAAGAGATAGAATTTCTATCTCATATTAAAAATATCCAATAAATAAAACCAACTATAACACTCGAAACAATACCAGCAACAATAACCGGTCCTGCTATTGTAAACATCTTTACACACATACCATAAATTATTCCTTCATTTTTAAATTCAACTGCAGGACTACTTATTGAATTTGAAAAACCTGTTATAGGCACTATTGAACCACCACCTGCAAATTTTCCTATTTTATCATACACACCAAGTCCAGTAAGGAATGATGCTAAAAAAATCAATACTACCAATGTATATGCCCAAGCCGATTGTTCTGAAATGCTTGGAAAAAATAAAAGAATTAAATCATTTATTCCTTGACCAATACAGCAGATAAGCCCACCCACCCAAAAAGAATTAAATAAACTTGGCCAAGCTTTTGTTTTTGGAATTTTTGCTGAAACATATTTATTATACGCTAAATTTCTTTGCTCTCTATTCATACATTTACCTCATAATAAAAATTGACAAGTTTTATAAATTCTAAACATTTATTTGAATATTTTTTATAAAACTTCTCACACTATCAATATATTGGAGGTAAAAATGAAAAAAATTTTAGTTGGTAGTATGGCATTATTAATGTGTTTATCTTTTGCTGGTTGTTCAAATAATAAAACAGAAACAACAATAAACAATTTATCAAATGAACTCGATAGAGTTACAAACACTGTCAGCAGTTTTTATACTGTTCCAAACAAAAACTATACTTTAAGCAATACTACTTTATCAAATCTTACTTCAAAGAAAAACAATTCAACATATTTAAGACTTAATAATAACAGTCAAAATGCACAAAAAAATTTAGAAAAACAAGAAAAATTAAAACATACTTTACTTGATAAGACATCAAAAATAAAAAATCGTCTTTCTAAAAAAATAAAATTAAGTTCAACAAAACTATCAGCTTTGAAAGAATTAACAAACAATATTTCAAAATATAACACAACAATTAATATGACTAAAAATGAATACAACAACACTTTAAGAAGTCTTAAATCTCTAAAGAAAACTTATGTAAAAAATAGTGAACAAATATCAGCAAAATTAAACAGATTATCTTGCAATACTAATACAAGAAATTGCTACTATGAAAACTTATTAAACACTTTAAATCAAATTGAAGAACTTTTAAATATATCTGATAACAATCAACAAAATTTTGATACAAACTTATGCCCTAATGGAAATTGTTATGACACTCAAAATTATAACAATAATACAGTTTATAATAACAACAATTGTCCTGACGGAATTTGTTATGATAATTATAATAATAAAATTAATAATAACTATAATAATCCTAATTATTATTCAAACAATTTTAACAACCAAAACACAACAAACAAAAACATAAATTCTAACAATTATAACAGAATGAATAATAGAGCCAACAACTATTATAACAACGGAATAAATAACAACCACAACAATAGATTTAACCCAAACAGAAATACAGACACTTATGGTCCAACAATAAATAATATAGACACATATAGAAACAATCAAAATAATTTAAATAATAACAATATTTACAATCAACCTGTAACAAAAATGAATGAAGATGAAAAAAATATAATTTCTAACAAAGAAGAAATTATAAACAAAGTTGAAAACAATAATAAAATAAAAGAAGTGTCAAACATCAAACAAATTTCAAAAGAAAACAGAAAAAATCTTATTAACAAAGAAAAAGAAGAGATTTTGGAAAATGTAACTTCAAAAGTTGAAAATAAAAAAGAAGATCTTAAAAAAGATATTTTAAAAGAATCTTCTTCTATACAAGAAAATAAAACTAATTTAAATATTAATAATTTTGATACAAATAAAAAGATTGAAAAATTAGTCAAAGGAATGATTGAAAAAGCAGTTTAAAACAAAAAAAAGAGCAACTTTTGCTCTTTTTTATTGTTGTTTAGTAACACTTGCGTTTAAATGTTTATTCATTTCAATTTTTGACATTTCTTTAATTGTTGCAAGATAATCTTTTTCCATATTTGTTTTCTTACCAGCAAGATCATTTCTATATTCTGTAATACCTTCAAGTTTTGTAATAAATTTTGATTCAGCACCTAAAAATTTTTTTAACATTTCATAGTTACTTTTATCTGGAAATTCATTGTGTAAAGCTTTACAAACTCCAAGAATATATGTAGGTGATTCTAAGAACACCTTAGGTAATCTTTGAGGTAATTCTCTACAACGATCACTCCAAATTGCAACAGCAATATCTGGAGTTACTTCATCCATAACAAAACGTGTACTTGGAAATCTACTTTCACTAGTACCTATAACAGAACCAAAACCATTTCTCTTTTCCCAAATACTTTCAAGTGGAACTGGTTTTGTATTATTTTTAATCATATTCAACATCTTCTTCATTGATGCTTCACTATCGCCTCTTGCTATACCAAAAATATATCTACTACTTAACATAATACACCTCTCTATTAATGATATATCATTAATCTAAAATTTTGTCAATAGCAAAAATGAAATTTACATTAATTTTTTTTTAAGATTTTCAAGTATTTTATTTTCAAGTCTTGACACTTGAACTTGCGACACTCCAAGTTCATTTGCTATCTCACTCTGAGTCTTATCAAGATAGTATCTTAACATAATAATTTTCCTATCTCTTTCATTCAAAGAATTCACAATATCCTTAAGTGCAATTCTATCAATAAAATCTTCATCTTCTTGACTTTCAAATTTATCAATAATACTTAAGCTTGAATCATTATCTTCTTCAAATGGCGCATAAAGAGAAACTGGCATTTTTGAAGCATCCATAGTAAGAACAACTTCTTGTTCATCAATTCCAAACTCATTTGATATTTCAAGTATAGTCGGTTTTCTACCAAATTTTGACAAGTACAAATCAATAAATTTATTTATTTGAAGATTAAAAGATTTTATCGCTCTTGATACCTTTATTGCCCCATCATCTCTCATAAATCTTTTAATTTCACCTATTACCATTGGCACAACATAGGTAGAAAATTTAACATTAAAATCACAATTAAAATTTTTAATTGCTTTCAAAAAACCTAAACATCCTAATTGATATAAATCATCATATTCAACACCTTTATTTTTAAACCATTTAATAACACTTTTTATAAGTGGAGAGTTTGCTTCAATTAATTTTTCTTTTGCAATTTCGTCTCCATTTTGAGCTTTTTTAACAAGAATCAAAACCTCTTCTTGTTCCACCAATTAACCACCTATCGCACTTTTTAAACAGTCAATTCTTTTAGTCATTTTTACACTTACTCCACCTTGTGTATTTTTAAAGACTTCAACATGATCCATAAAACTTTCCATAACTGTAAAACCCATTCCACTTCTTTCTTCAGAAGGCTTTGATGTCCAAAAAGGTTCTCTCGCCTTTTGAATATCAGAAATACCAATTCCTTTATCAGAAATTGTTATTTCAATTGTATCGTTTATTATCTCAGCTCGTATAAAAACCTGACCATTTTTCTTATTTGGGTAAGCATGAACAATACAATTTGTAACAGCTTCTGAAACGGAAGTTTTTATATCATTAATTTCATCAACACTTGGATTTAACTGCACGCAAAAAGATGCAACAGCAACTCTTGCAAATCCCTCATTAATAGATATTGCTTTAAAAGACAATTCCATATAATTATTACTATTCATAATATCTCCTTAAACTATTTTAGGCATAATTTCATATAGCCCTGTCATTTGAAAAATTTTTTCTGCATGAGAAGAAGGATTACAAATGTAAATAGGAATTTTTTTATCCTTCATTTTTTTATACCTTCCAATCAAAACACCTATTCCTGTACTATCCATAAAATCAAGTTCAGACAAATCAATAATTATCTGACTAAACTTTTCTCTTAAAAATATCTCATCAAGAGTTTCTCTTGCATGCTTTGCTGAATATTCATCTAATTCTCCACATAGTAGAACATATAACGTTTTATTGTAAACACGACTTTTTATTTGCATACTTTCCTCCTTTATCTTCAAAAATAGGATATCATGCGAAAAATAAAATAAAACAAGAACGATTGTCAAAATAATTCTTGTTTTGTCGACTAATATTTATTAATATTTAATTATAAAACCGTTTACATAATACTCAACATATTGTGTAGTATTCATTATTTTACACAAATTATTGTGTATTATTCATTCTTTTTATCAATCTTAGAGAATTTAAAATAGCAAGGAAAGTTACTCCAACATCAGCAAAAATCGCAAGCCACATATTTAAAATACCCATCGTTGATAATATTATAGCAATAATTTTTACACATAAAGAAAATATAATATTTTGCTTTGCAATTTTTATTGTTTTTCTTGCAATTTTTATACCAGTTGCAATACTTAAAATATCATCATTTGCTATTACAACATCAGAAAATTCTATCGCACTATCCGAACCTATATTCCCCATTGAAATACCTATATCACTTCTAACAAGTACTGGAACATCATTTACCCCATCACCAACATAAGCAACTACAGATTTTTTATCTTTCATTTCTTTTTCTAAATTTTTCAGTTTATCTTCTGGTAATTGATTTGCATATATTTTTGATATCCCAATCTCATTTGCAATACTATGAGCAATTTCGAAATTATCTCCAGTAATCATTACTAATTCATTAATATTTTGTTCATAGATATTTTTCAAAGCTATCTTAATATTATCCTTTAATTCATCTCCTATAATAATATAACCAATAATTCTTTTTTGTTTAGATAAGTATAATACCGTTCCTAATTTTTCTTTTATGTCGTAACTTTTAATCTTATTCTTTTCCATAAACTTATTTGACCCTAGATAATATCTTACATTTCTTATTTCAGCACTTATTCCATAACCAATATTTTCTTTATAATTCACCACTTGTGATTTATCAAAAATTATTGTTTTATCAAACGCTTTCGAAATTGGATGATCTGAAAAGCTTTCAAGAATACTTGATATTCTTAATATTTCTTCTTCCGTAACATCACTTAAAGACACAACCTTTTTTATCTTAAACATACCCTTCGTAAGAGTTCCCGTTTTATCAAAAATAATCTTATTAACTTTTGCTAGTTTTTCTATATATTCACTTCCTTTTATAAGTATTCCATACTTTGAAGCAGTTCCAATTCCTCCAAAAAATGATAAAGGAATAGATATTACAAGCGCACATGGACAACTAACTACCAAAAATACCAAAGCTCTATAAAGCCAAGTTGAAAATGTATTAGAAAAACCTAAAATTAATGGTGGAATAAATGCTACAACAACAGCTAACATAAATACAATCGGAGTATAATATTTTGCAAATTTAGTTATAAATTTTTCTGTGTTAGATTTCTTTTGATTCGAATTTTCTATTAAACTTAAAATTTTTGAAATAGCAGAATCTTCAAATTTTCTTATTGTTTTTACTTCAATCATTTCTCCAAGATTTATACTTCCACTTAATATCTCATCACCTATTTTTACATTTTTAGGCATAGACTCTCCCGTCAAACTAGAAATATCCAAAAAAGATTCTCCTTTTGTAACAATACAATCTATTGGAATTTTTTCTCCTTTTTTTATTATTAACACATTTCCTATCTCAACTTTTGAAGGTTCAGTAATTTTTATTTCATTTCCTATTTTCAAATTTGCATAACTCGGCTTCATTTTCATAAGCATGGAAATAGCATTTCTTGATTTCTTTAATGCTTTTGATTGTAAATATTCACCAATTGAATAAAGCAAAATAACAAGAACTCCCTCTGCATATTCATTAATGCAAAAAGCACCTATACTTGCAATAAGCATAAGTAAATTTTCATCAAAAAATTTACATCTCATAATATTTTTAAAAGCTTTTATAATAATCTTAAACGACACAATAAAATAAGCAGCAAGGAAAATTATCAAATTAACCCACCATATTTTTATTTGTAAAATAACTCCTACCAAAAATATTAGAGATGATAAAATTATTCGTATCAGCTTTTTATCCATTTTATTCCTTAACAAGTTTTATATCACTATCGAATTTTTTAACTCTTTTTAAACAAATCTTAAAAAAATCATCTAAATCTACACTATTTTTTGTTTCTATAGTTACTTTTTGAGTTAAAAAATCACATTTAACAGTTTCTATTTCTTTTATTTTTAATAACTCATTATCAAGTTCACTTGCACATACTGGACAATCTAAACCTTCTATTTTAAATATAACTTTCATAAATTTTCCTTTTATTTTTCGTTTATATGTTCTAATCCAACCTGTAAAATTGAATTAATATGATCATCTGCTAATGTATAAATAACATTTTTACCTTCTTTTTTATATCTTATTAAATCAGCTTGTTTCAAAATTCTTAATTGATGAGATATTGCCGAAATATTCATATTTGTTATTTCACATAAAGTTGAAACATTTTTATCTCCATCTTGTAAAGCAAGAAGAATTTTTAACCTTGTACTATCTCCCATCACCTTATAAAAATCAGATAATTCATAAATTGTTATTTCTGATATTTTTTCTTTAATTTCCATATTTACCTCACATATTTGAACAATTGTTCAAGTATTATTAGTATAGTATTAGTTTTTATTTTTGTCAACAAAAAAAAGATAATAAGTTTCCCTATTATCTTTTATTTATTTTATATTGAAAATTTTATTGCTTTTTTCTTTGCAACTATCTTTTCTTCATATCTTTTTATAACAACATTTTTTACAAGATCAGACCAAGTTTTATAAATTTCTTCTCTTGCAGCTCTACCAACTTTCTTTAATGTTCTTTTTCCTTCTTCTGTAATTAAACTTTCAATTCTATTTGCAAATTCTTTAACAAGACCAAGAGCAATAAATGAATCTACACCATCTGTATAATTACTTGAAGCTGGACTTCCTTTTATAAATAATGTTGGAACAGAAACGCTTGCAAATTCAACTGGAAGAACTGTTGAAATATCATGAATTGATGGAAAAACACTTAAATCAGCTCTAGCCATAATGTTTTGAAGATATTTTCTATCAGTAACCTCACCAACCATAATTATATTGTTTTGTAATTCATTATCAACAATATATTTTTCTAAGTTTTCTTTTTGAGGGCCGTCACCAACAAGTAAGAATTTATATAAAACTTCTCTGTTTTTCAATTCTTTCATAACATCAAAAATGAAATCAACATTTTTTTGTTTAATCAATTTTGTTGCATAAACAATAACATTATCTCCAGGACTTAATTCAAAAGTTCTATTAACCATAACATTTGATATTCTTCTTATATCATCACTAACAGTCATCATTTCTGTACCATTTTGGATATAGAAAACATCTTTATTTCTGTTATAACCATAAGAATACAAAATTTCAGCACAACTCTTATTAATAGACCAAACTTCATCACACATTTGATAAGTTTTTAATATGTAATTTAAATACTTTTTACTTTCTTCACTGTCCTTACCAAAATAATAATCAAAGTCACTCTTGTAATCTTTATGGAAAGTTCCAATACATGGTTTTCCATGAGCCTTAGCAAATTCAACCCCAAGTCTTCCAAGCCATAATGGTGTATGAATATGAATAACATCTGCAGTTTTAACAAAACTATCTAATTCTGTTAATAAAGCTTCATCTTGATTTGGTAAAGAATGTTCATACCCTGCTATTTCATCTGGAGCAACTTTACATCTTAAAACTTTGTAAGGTAGTTCTGAATCATCAAATTTTGGATTTCCATTTTTATCCAATATTTCAGGTGCAACAACTAAAACTTTAATTTTATTTTCTCTCAAACTTCTTGCGTATTTATCCACAACATTAATACTATTATCTTTTTTTGGATAAAAATTATCTACAAAGAAGACAACTTTTTTCATAAAATACATTTACCTCCATAAAAATCACTTATCAAAATTATAGCATATTATTTTATGTTTTTCAATAGAAAAGTTTAATCTTTTTTAGTTTTTTTTAACATTTTTTTTCAATATTTCTTGCATACTACTTTAATTTAACTTGCATAATACTTGTTTATAGCTTGCATACTACCTAAAATAAGCTTGCATACTACCTATTTTTATAATAACGATTAAATATTTATATTATTTATATAATATACCTACTTTAAAAAATTATTATTTTAATAAATTTAAATTAAAACTCCTTTTTAAATACAACCACAAAATTATTTATTATCACTCTCCCTAATTTTGTCAATATAATAAGAAAAAAAATACAGTTAAAAAACGATAAATAAATCCTAATTTAAAAATATTTTTTAAGCATATAAAAATATTAAAATTCTTAAAATACTTATCTTTGTTTTATTAACAATATTAAAAATATAAAATATAATTTTTAAACTTACAAAAAATCATAACTTAAATTTTGAAATAAGAAAACTTACAGTAAAATTATTTAATAAATTAAAAGAAAGTTTAATTTTAATCCACATCATATAATATAAAAATTAAATAATAATCTTGTAAGTACTAATTATTAAAATGAAGTTTTACAAATAGTAAATATAAAAATTAACTTAAAAATATAAATAGAATTTACATATAATAATACAACAACCTAATTATCAAATTTTAACATTAAAATTAAAACCATTTTTGTATATTCTATAATTCAATTGAATAACAAATTTTTTCTTAATATTATAAGTTAACAAAGTAATACTTTTGGTTTAACAAAACAAACGCTTTATTCTAACATAATCCTTTTTTTTTATATAATAAATATTTTTATAAACCAGATTCGTTTTAATCTTCTAAAATAAATATCTATTATTTATACTTATAAAACAAACTTTCAATATAATTAACATATTGTAAAATTATAATTGATATATTAAATATAAATATATATAGTGTTAAAATTATTTTTTTATCTATATATAGTATATTAAAGTCAATTTTAATATTTCAAATTTTATTTTTTAAAATTTTTAAAAATTTTTTGAAAAAATTCTTGACATTATTTACAAAATATTATAGAATAATTAAGCGATTGTGAAAAGCGCATCGGGGTGTGGCTCAGTTGGTAGAGCGCACGGTTTGGGACCGTGAAGTCGGGGGTTCGAGACCCTCCACCCCGACCAGGAAGAGGATACTCTTCAATTATGGACCTTTAGCTCAGTTGGTTAGAGCAACCGGCTCATAACCGGTCGGTCCAAGGTTCGAGTCCTTGAAGGTCCACCATTTTTATATGAATGGAAAAATCTAAACACAAAATATTTGTTTTGTGGCTCGGTAGTTCAGTTGGTTAGAACG
>JAFTYD010000031.1 GCA_017464845.1 Clostridia bacterium | reverse complement strand
TGTTCTACGTTAAAGTTAAAATCTTTTGCAAAGATTTCAAACGCAGAAAAAGATAGTGCAAAGCACATAAAGAAAGTTAATAAAATAGTTATTATTTTTCTATTCTTACTCATATTTGCCTCCTAAGTATAGTTTTTAAAAGACAAGTCAACAAGGATAATCGTTAAATTGCCGACAATCCCCTTATTATATTATATATATTATATATGTATAGTTTAATTTTAAACATCAATTATGTCAAGTAAAATAAAGTACTTGGATAACTTTTAAACTAATTTTTATATTTTTTGAGATGCTTTTGAAAAAATAAGACTATTGTGATATAATATAACGAAAGGTAAAAAAATATGGAAATCTTATATGAAAACAAAGATAATATAGAAAAAATTACTTATGCAATACAAAATGGACAAGTATGTATATTTATGACAGATACAATCTATGGACTACATTGTGATGCAGAAAACAACCAAGCTATTGAAATGCTATATAAAATAAAAAAGAGAGATAAATCAAAATCTTTTATTCTCTTAATACCAGAAAATTATAGTCTTGACAATTTAGTTAGCAATCTTTCAAATAAAGCAAAAAGGATAATTGAAAAGATTTGGCCAAATCCTATAACATTAATTTTTGATTTAAAAGAAGATAACTCTTTAGGTCATGCATTAAAGGAAAGAGGAACAATAGCTATAAGAATGCCAAAAGATAACTTATGTCAAAATATATTACAAAAATTAAACAAACCAATAGTATCAACTTCTGTAAATTTGTCTGGAGAAAAAAATCTTTTGACGGCGGAAGAAATTGAAAGCAGTTTTAATGAAGGAATATCTTATTTATTAAAATCTCAGCACGAAGATAGAATATCGAAACCTTCTACAATAATTGACTTAACAAAAGAAAATGTTAATATTCTCCGTGAAGGTGAAATAACCAAAGATGAGATTGAAAAAATCATAGACGAAAAGCTATAAGGAGAAAGATATGGAAATATATGAAATAAATTTGAAAACGATAAAAGATAAAAAAATAGTTAACATTATTAAATCTTTAGAAGATTGTGAACCTGTAATAAATTTTGAAGAACCTTCTGAAAAAGCAAATACATTTTTAAATAACAAATGTAAATTTATGCCAAAAGGTTTTCTAGATTTTTATAATGCAATGGACGGTGGAATTTTTGGAAATTTAAATTTTTTCTCTGTTTCAAGATTAAATAAAACAATGACTCCTGCCAAGCATTTTAATCTTTTCAATACACAAGAAATAAAAGAAAAATATTTAACAAAATGTGGTTTACTTCTTGAAGGAGATGAAGATATATTTTTCTTTGCTTGTGATGAAAGTAAAAGTCTTTATGGTTTTTTAAATACAGTAAAAAATGATACAATTTTCTATCTTGATATAGTAGATGAAAAAGTAAAAATATTTAATAATTTTTACAAATTCTTGGAAGAAAAAATAAAAGAATTTAAAGAATATGTTAAACAAAATTTCACAGTTGCAATAGAAAATAGTAGAAGAGTTTTCTATCCAATTTTTGTAAGAGCAGATCCTGATAATGATGATGGTTACTATGATATTGGAGACTTTTTTGATATTGAAAATGATGACGGATACTTTGATCTTGATGAAAGTTGGTTTGAATAAAAATTGGAGAAAAAGTAATGAATTTTTACATAAAACTAGACAAAAATATCGATTTTTACATAGAAAACTTAAAAAATAAAGGTTTTTCTATTGAAAAATATAAAAATAAAAATATTTTGTACTCAAGAAAATCATTAGAAGAACTAAAAAATATCAAAGAAAATGAAATGGAAAACAATGTTGTTAGATACATTTCAAAAAGAAAAAAATTAAGTTTATTTTATGATTTTGGACATTTTCATAACATAGATTTTATACCTTTATGCAAGGTTTATCCTCTCGCTACAAGAAAAGAATTTTCTAAATTTGAACTCACTTTAAGAGATAGAAATTTTAAAAAATATTGCAAGTTTTTTTCAAAATATTATATTGCAAATTTAGAAGAAAAAAGTTTCTGTTTTGAAAAAATAAAAAATCTTGAACTAGTATTAAAATACGAAATTGATGACAATAATTTATCTGAAAATTCTTTTAATGAAAAAGAAATATTAAGCAAATTAAATACATTTGGTTTTGAATTAAAAAAACTTGAATTCGTTGATGTTTATACACAAATATTTTCTAAATAAAATTAAAACAATTCTATATTTAAATTCTTTTTTGATATTGACATTTTATCTATTTATATGATAAGATTCTTTCATAAAATAGATTTTAATAAGGAGTAAAAATATGAGTAAATCAGTTATTAATCCAAATCAACAAATTTTAAGTAATAACCTTGGAGTTATGTCGAAGATGGTAAAATAAAAATTTGCTATATTGATTTAACTGAAAATGAAAAAGTGCAACCTTATGCTTGCTTTTTATCAAATTTTGAACCTGTTGACCCTTCAAAAGTAACTCCAATAAGTGAAATGTTCTATGAGAAAAAAGCCCCTGACAAAGGTATTCATGGTGATATGCTTGCTTGTATCGCTCAAAATGAAAATTGTCAAATCTTTGATAGTTTAAAATCTGATAAAAGTATTGTTCTTTTAAGAAAATTATCAACAATGGAACATGATATTTATTGGTATAATGAAGATAATGGTGTTCAAATTGTAAATACCGATAATAACAAATCATTTAAAATTAAAGATGTTTTAAAAGTTGAAGAAAAGGTAAATAAAATAGAAGAAAAAGTAAATAAAAATAATTTAGATTCTGGATTGGCAATGTAATAATTATCTTTGCAATTACAAAAGACTAACAAATTAAAATGAATAATTTTGTTTCATTTTTTGTTAGTCTTTTTTATTTTAAAATTCTAAAAAATACATGTTTTTTATTAAACAAATGTTAGTTTCATGTAATATTTATTTATGTTTATTTTTCAAGGTATCAACTTTGTTCTTTTAAATTATTATTGAAGAACTTAACTAAAAATGTAAATAACCTTGAAATTATTTTTAAAATATGTTACAATATATCGCTTTTCAAAAATATTATATCAATTATGATATAGAATTTAAGGAGGAAAACTTTAATGGATAAGCCAATTATTGGCATTATATCAAAACACTATAATGGTTCTGGAGTTAGAAGAAGTACACATATAAGCGATGAAATAAAAAACGCTATTCTTGATAATGGTGGTATTCCTATTGGAATTATACCAACTAACAAAGGTGTAAACTATTTATTTGCTGACTTCTGGAAAAACTGCCTTTCACAAGAAGAACAAGAAAATATCTTAGCACAAATTAATTTGTGTGATGGTCTTATTATCCAAGGTGGTGCAAGATCTGATATTTATGAAGTTTATATCGCAAGATATGCTTTTGACCACGATATTCCAACTCTTGGAATATGTCAAGGTCAAAATACAATGATTAGAGCAATGGGTGGAACAACAAAGAACGTTGAAAACCTTAGTAAACATGGACAAACTTGGGCAGACTATGCTCACCCAATCAGAGTTATGAAAGATTCAAAATTTTATCAAATTGTGAAATGTGAAAGATTTAAAGTAAATTCAAGACACAAAACAACAATTGATAATCCATCAAGCAAATACTATGTTTCAGGTATAAGTGATGATGGAAGTTATGAAGTTTTGGAAGCACCAAACAAAAGATTTAACTTTGCAATAAGATTTCACCCTGAAACTTTGTATGCAAAAGATAAAAAACATAATAGAATCTTTAGTGCATTTGTAAATGCTTGTAAAGAATATAAAGAAGAAAAAAATAATCCAACAACTGAAGAATAATAAAAAAATCACCAAAATTTTGGTGATTTTATTTTTATTCAAAGCTATTTAAGAATACATCATAGAATCTATAACTTTCATAAATATCAAGTTTTGAAGCAACTTCCCATGGTGCATGCATTGAAAGTAAAGGAATTCCTGCATCTATAACTTCCATTCCATATTCTGCTAAGATGTAAGCGATAGTTCCACCACCACCTGCATCAACTTTCCCCATTTCGTTGAATTGGAATAAGATTTTATTATCTTCACATATCTTTCTAAGTCTTGCTATAAATTCAGGATTTGCATCATTTGCTTCGCTTTTTCCTCTATGTCCAGTAAACTTGTTAAAAGAAATACCTCTTGACAAGAAAGCCTCAGTCTTTTTGTTCATAGGCGCTGGCCAAACCGGATCATAACCTGCTGTTACATCACTTGAAATCATACAAGAATGATTTAAGCATCTTTTAAATTTTAATTCTTGGTACCCTTCAAAAAGATTCATAACCTCTGCAACCATATTTTCAAAGAATTTACTCTTCATTCCAGTTGCACCAACACTTCCGATTTCTTCTTTATCAACCAAAAGACATACTGCTGTTCTTTTTGGATTTTTTACGCCTAAAATTGCCTTTAATGATGAATAAGCGCAAGAACGGTCATCATGACCATAACCAAGAATCATTGACCTATCAAGACCAAAATCTCTTGCTCTTCCACTTGGAACAACCTCGATTTCAGCAGATAAGAAATCATCTTCCTCAATACCTAATTCATTCAATAGATTCATTATATTTTTTGCAATAGGATTTTCTTTTTCGTCTTTGTCTGGGATATTCCCCACGATTAAGTCAAGTTCTTCCCCTTCAATAACTTCTTTTCTATTTTGTTTATCTTTGTCAAGGTGTGGAAGAAGATCAGTAATTGCAAAAACTGGATCATCTTCATTTTCACCTATTACAAAGTCAATTTTTGTACCATCTTTTTTACATACAATACCATGGAGTGCAAGAGGAGTTGTAACCCATTGATATTTTTTTATACCACCATAATAATGAGTATCCAAAAGACAAAAACCTGAATTTTCATAAATAGGATTACATTTAAGGTCAAGTCTTGGAGAATCAATATGTGCTCCAACGATATTTAAACCTTTTTCAAAAGCCTCTTCTCCAATCACAAACAAAACAATTGCTTTGTTCATATTGATAGCATAAACTTTATCGCCTGGATTAAGCTTTTCATTATTTTTAATTAAATCATTTATATTTCTAAAACCATTTGCTTCTGCCAAAGCAATAGCATTTTTTATACTTTCTCTTTCTGTTTTTGAATTTGACAAGAAGTCTTTATAACCTTCACAAAATTCGTATGCAAGATTTTTTTGTTCTTCATTATAGCAAAGCCATTTGTTATTAACTTCCATTTTTCCCCCAAAAAATTATTTCTTTACTTCAACTCTGCAGCAAGTTGTTACGCCGTCATCAAGTCTAACCTTGTCAGAAATTTCCACACCAGCAATAACATAAACTTCATTTCCATCAGCAAGAACAGGTAAGATATTTCTAATTCTTTGTGGTACCTTTTTGTCAACTAAATAACTTTTAAGTTTTTTACTTCCACCACCGAATTTTTCAAAAACATCGCCGTCTTCTCTAAATCTCCAACGAGCTGTTTTTGGTACTTTTCTAAAATCAAAGTAAAGACAATCGCCATTTGTTGCATTTACATCAAAGTCCTTAACTCTCTTAACAACAACTTTTCCAAATCCCTTAACTTCAAATTCTCCACTCTTGAATTCTTGATTTAAAGTGAGTTTGTCTTTTTTGCTAGAATGTATTGTTATATAGTCATATTCCTTTGAAACCATAATTTGGTTTGGTAACTTGATTTTCTTACCATTTTCACCATTTAAAGCTAAATCTTTTACCATTGCAATATGTTTTCTTTCAATATCTTGTTTAATTCCAAGAGTAGCTAAAGCTTTAAATATTGTTCTTGTAACAACAGAATTATGATACAAGAAGCAACTACAAGGTATTTGAACAAGATTGTTATCCCTAATAACTGCATCTTCTCTTATTTGTGAACAAATGAAAGAATCATCTTCAACAAGACTTTTACTAAAATTAGCAAGCGCTGAAACTGCATTTGGCCATCTTTTTACAACTTCTTTCATAACAACATTTCTGATAAAGTTTCTATTGAAAGTTACATCAGCATTACTTTCGTCTTCAACATGTTCAATAGAATTTACATTTACATAGTCTTCAAGTTGTTTCTTTGAGAATTCAAGCAATGGTCTAATATATTTGTTATCACGAATTGGAGCCATACCTTTTGCTCCAGTCATACCTGAACCTCTAAACAAATGCATCAAAAGAGTTTCTGCTTGGTCATCTAAATGATGAGCAAGAGCTATTTTATCTACGATACCTTTTGTAATTAAGGCATCAAACACCATATATCTACCATCTCTTGCAGCAGTTTCAAGACTAAGATTTTTTTCTTGAGCAATTTTTGGAGCATCAATTCTAAACTTATAGAATCTAACACCAATTTCTTTACATTTTTGTTCAACAAATTCTTCTTCGTAAATACTTTCTTCTCTTATTCCATGGTTGATATGTACTGCAACAATTTGAATATCAAGGTCATAAGCGATATCATTCATCATATAAAGTAAAGCCATTGAATCTAATCCACCACTAACACCAATACCTATTACTTCGCCTTTTTTAACTAAATTGTTATTTAAAATAAAACTCTTAACTTCTTCCATAATTTTCTCCTTTGATTTTCGTTAAACTCTAGTTATATTATACTATATATTAAATATATAATCAAGAGTAGAAAAACAATTTTTATATTTTTTTTAATTTAAAGAGCAAAAATTTTGACTACCATAACAGTCATATCGTCTATTGCATAGCCATTATTATTTGCAATAGCGTATTGTAAAATCTTATCGGCATAATCTTGTGGATTTGTAGTATCAATTGAAGCAATACAATCCCTTAAACTTTCATCACTTGCAAAGGAATCTGCAATTCCATCACTACAAATGATTATATAATCTTTTTCAGTAAGTACCGTTTTCTTTGCTAATGGAGTAGCATTTTGTATTATACCAAGTGGCAAAGAACCACTTTCTATTATTTTGCACGCTTCATCATTTCTTATGTATGAATTTACTGCACCCATTTTAATGAAATCAATTATTGCGCTTTTCAAATCAACAATGCAAATATCAATAGCACTAAAAATTTCTTCTTTATGTAAATTCAAAAGTCTATTAACACTACTAAGTATTACATCATTATCAAAACCTGCTTTGTAAAAATTTTCAATTAATGACAATGTAGTTTCACTAACTTTTTCTGCATTTTCTCCACTTCCCATTCCATCACAAATAGCAAACATAAACCTATCACCATCAAGCCTAAGAACCGAATAACCATCTCCACTTGATGAAGAATTTTGTTTAGTTTTTTGTGCTACTCCAAACACGCAATCATACTTTGGAGCAGATTTTAAATTTATGGTTTGATACCCAGGTCTTGACGAAGGGAAAATTTCATACACTAACATTTTTTCTCCACATGCTTTTGTTACTGCATCAGAAATTCTTAATTTGTTTGCATCATCATTTCTTACAACAAGAGACACAATACTTGTCTTTATATCTTTCATATAAACAACAGCATCACAACATAAAATATTATGATAAGTTAATTCTTCCATAATCTTATTTTCTCTCGAAACATCAAAAGAAACAGAAGAATCAACTTCTTTGCTTAATTTTTTTATAACATGACTTAACCCTTGCAAATGGTCAGCAATTAAAAGTTTACTATCATCAATATTTCCAACAAGAGTTACATATTTTTTATATTGACTTGACAATGTGTTAATATTGCTTAAAATCGAATTTATTCTTCCACATCTTGCAGAAAGATAACTTGGTATATCAAGCAAAGTTGACTTACCTCTTTCAAAAGCAATTGAAGTAAGTTCTTTAAAAACTTTTTTTGTATCCTCCAAAAAGGTTCTATGACATCTATTTTTTTCAGGACAATCTTGACAGCATTTATCTCTTATTTCTTCATAAATTATTGCTTTTGCATCTTCTTCTCCTATAGATTTTTTAATTAAATTGCGATAAACAATATTCATATTATTAAAAACTTCTGAAAGATTATCAAGTCGTTTATACAAAATCTCTCTGTTTCTATTTACAACATTTTTCAGTGCTAACCTATCACTTTTTGAATTTAATACAACAGAAATTTCAGATAAAATTTTCTTTGGTAAAAGACAAAAAATTAAGGCAGAAATAACACAAGGTAACATCTCTATTATTCCAAAAGAATAGTAAAGCGAAAAATAAAACCCATTGATGCATTCAACTAAAATTAAAGATATAACCATATAATATTTGTTAGTTTGTTTAAAAGCAATTACAGCAAGTGTCATAAGAATAAATGGTGCGATATAAACAGGATTATTTTCTGCAAGCATTGAACCAACACCCGACACTGTTGACATCAAAAAAGTTAAAATTGGAGATGATGAAAAAGCAAACAAAAGTATCAAAAAACTTACAAAAAATTTAAGTACAGAAAAATTATAAAAGTTGAAAGTAACAAGTCCTGAACTTATTGCTAAAATTATACTCATAAGATAAACAGTTTCAAGTGATGTTAATTTATTTGAAAATCCACGAATGATAATTGCTTCAAAAATTCCAATGCAAGCAAACATAAATATAACACCAATTGCAACATTTAAAATACAATAATAAGGTTGAATATTATCTAAAATATCAAACACAATTTTTGCAGTTTGACTAAGTCCACAATAAATAGCAAGTTCCCATTTTCTTATATTCTTCTTACAAAGCACATGGATAAGATAAGGAACAACCAAACATAAAACCGTTGCAAAAACTTGTACTATATTTTCAAAACTATAATCTTTTAAGATGCTTGCAATTATGTAAGTTGGTGTGATAATCCAAACTTTTTGATTTGCCCATGCAAGTGCAAACAACATTCCAAATGCAAATGGATAAAGAATTTTGTTTATGCTTGCAAAAGCTAGCACATAAAACAATGCAAAAAAAATGCAGAATTCTATTAAAAAAAATATTTTTTTATTTATTTTCATGTTATTTTCCTTTTTACTTTATTAAACCAAAATTATTTTAACGTATTTAATAAATTTGTTAATAATAGAATTTTGTTAAAAAATGTCTAATAAATAAAAATAAAATAACAAATTATCGTATCATGTTTTTATTTTTAAATCACACCAACAAAAACAAAAAAAAATACTTTCAAAAATGAAAGTATTTATTTTTTTAATTCTTCTATCTTTTCAAAAATAATTCTTAATGTGTTATTTAAATCAGTATTCATAATTTGCAAATCATAATTAGATTTATGTTCTCTTTCCATATTATTTCTTTGCATTCTCACTTCAATTCTTTCAGGACTTTCTCCTCTATTTATCAATCTATCTTTCAAAACAACATCTGGCGCATCAAGGAAAATAGAGAGAATTGTTGCTTTTGAACCATAACCTTCAATAACTTTTTTTGCACCAAGAACATCTATATCTTTTATTAAATCTTCTGATACTGCTTTCTCTAAATTTGCTTTTGGAATTCCATAGTAATTTCCATGAACTTCTGAATATTCAAACATTTCATCATTGTTGATTTTTTTCAAAAATTCATCAACAGAAATGTAATCATATTGAACCATAATTGTTTCATCACTTTCTCTTTTTGGTCTTGTTGTGCAAGATCTCATAAGAGTAAAATTGTTATACTTTTTTATAATTTGTTCAATGATTGTGTTTTTCCCAACAGCAGATGGGCCTGATAATAAAATTAACATAATTAACCTTCCTTTGTTTGATGTGATGATTATACCATAAAGATATTTTTTTGACAATCAATTAATAATATTTTAATATATTAATACTTTATAAAACCAATTAAAAACAAAAACTTCCGTATCGTAATTATTTTATCGCTACTATATCAATTTATTTATTCAACTCAAAAAAATATAATTATTTTTAAAATAGGTCTTTTCAAATCAATTTATTTGTGCTATTATATATTTAATTAAAGGAGTAATTATGGAAAAGTTAGCAATAGATACATGTGTATTTTTCAAATTAATCGATCTTAATGATATATATGAAAAAAATGGTCAAAAGTATTTTGATCAATATTTTAAAGATTTAAAAATTCAATATATGGCTATTGAAAAAGAAATTAGTAATTTCTGGGCAGAAAACAATGAATTAATTACAAAATATTTTTCTGCAAATTTTAACCAAAATGCAAATTTTGATAATAACTTTGATATTATTGGAAGTAAATTAAATAGTCGTCTTGCTTTAGTTAATGATAAAATTAATATGCTCCAAGAAAGAATCAACACTGGTAGAATTGTTTATAGAGATAAAAATAAAAATTTACAATCTGTTGAAATGTCTAAAGAAGCAATTGAAAAAAGTAAAGAATTGTTAAAAGTTTCTTTGGAAGAACAAAAAATTTTACTTGATTTTAATGAAGAATTTAAAGAAGTAAAAAATATCTTTAATGGTTCAAATGACAGATTTAAAATTATTAAAATGAAATATGAAGCTGCTTATATATTTGACCAAATGATAAAAGGAAAATTACAACTCTTTGTTCCATCAACTTCTTATGATGAAATTTTAAACCACACATATGACCCAACAAAATCACCTGAAACAAATAGAATTAAACGTAACTTCCCAAGAGAAATGATTGAATCTTTATCTAAGAAAGTTACATTGATTAATACAAAAGATCCTGAAGTTCAAAGATTTGTACAATTGCTTGCAGAAAAATATAGAACAAAAGGAAATTACAAAGGAAAAGAAATGGCTCCTGATATCAACTCTGTTGGTGTTTATGGAGATTCACTTATTATGGCAGAATGTGCTCTTGCAGGAATTCCTTTCGCAACACAAAACGAAAAAGATTTCATTTTCAACAAAGGTTCAAAAGTTAAAGAAGCAGATATTGCAAAAGGAAAATCTTCAACTAATGAAGAAAAGCGTGAACATATCAGAGATGTTAACAATTCTTTCCCTGAACTTGTTTCTGATGTCGAACCTATGTCAACAGCAGAATTTGTTTCTGGAGATTACCATAAAGTAACAAGACAAAGTTCTTTAATCAAAACAACTTTCCAACCTGCAAACGAAAAATTTAAATCAACTGTCAATATAAATTTAAACGAAACAGGAATAGTATTATAAAATAATTATAAATTTTTTAGTCTAAAAAAAGACATAAGATAATTAATTCTTATGTCTTTTATTTTTAATTCAATCCCAAAGCTTTTGTTGCTCTTTGTAATGTTTCTCTGGCAACGATAGATGCTTTTTCTGCACCTTTTTTCAAAATTTCGTTTAATACTTCTTCATTGTTATATTTATGATATTTTGTTTGAATATCTGTTAAAAGATTTGCAACAACTTCTGCTACTTCTTTTTTAAATTCTCCATAACCTTTGTTTTCAAATCTCTTTTCAATGCTTTCAAAAGTTTCATCTGTAATCTTACTTAAGATACTCATTAAGTTTGAAATACCTGGTTGATTTTCTTCATCAAAATGAACTTTATTAAAACTATCTGTTTGTGCTGACATAATTTTTTTCTTTGCAAGAGCAATATCATCTAACAAGAATATTGTACCTTTGTTATCTCCGTTGTCAGACTTATTCATCTTCTCTAATGGATTTTGTAAGTTTAAGATTTTGTTTCCAATAGGTGCAACATAAACATCTGGCATTTCAAATGTATCTCCATATCTTTTGTTAAATCTCTCTGCTAAATCACGTGTAAGTTCAACATGTTGTTGTTGGTCTTTTCCAACAGGAACTATTGCTGTGTTATATAATAATATATCTGCAACCATTAAAGTTGGATACACAAATAAACCTGTATCTACCCCTTCTTTTGATTGTTGACTTGATTTACTTTTAAACTGAGTCATTCTTGAAAGTTCACCCATTTTTGTTTGAAAAGTCATAATAAAACCAAGTGTTCCATGTTCTAATACATCACTTTGTTTAAATATAGTTGTAACCTCTGGATTAACTCCACAAGCTAAATACATAGCAATTGAATTTTGTACTGCTGTCTTTAACTTTTGTGGTTCAATATAACTTGTTATTGCGTGTAAATCAGCAAGAAAAATATAACTATTAAATTGTTCTTGTTTGTCCACAAAATTTTTAATTGCTCCTAAATAATTTCCAAGTGTTAAATTTCCACTAGGTCTAACTCCTGTTAACATTGTTTTTTTCATAATACTTATCTCCTTTAAAATTAAAATAAAACCCGTTGAATATTTTGATTAACAAAACATACCAACGGGCTATATAGATTTATTTGAAATATTTAATCCATTTATATGTTTTGTGACGCATGAAAAAGCATTCACAAAACATCATGTTTTTGCGAACGCTAAACTATTTACGCCACCATGCAAATGAACTAAACATATAATTCTCCTTTTTTAAGATAAGTTTATTATATGTAATTCCAAAACAAAAGTCAATAGTTTGAAAATAATTTAAAACATATTTCTCTTTTATTTTTACAATAAATCATTGTACTTCATAATATATCAAAATTCCACACATAATGCTATAACACAGAATGTATATATTCTTCACTTTGGAGCAATTTTCCTTCTTCAGGATTTGACAAAAAAACACTCTGACTTTTTTACAACATTTGAAAAATAAGTAAAAAAACACTAGATTTTCTAGTGTTTTTTGTTTTATACAAAACTAAATATTTTTTATATATTGAAGTAAATCATTGAGATTACCTTGTTTAAAAGAAGAAATATCTTTTTCATCTTTATTGATTAAACAATCAGTCAACAAGAAAACATCTATTCCTATATTGCTTGCAACCATATCTTCATTTACATCATTACCAACCATTAAACATTCTTCTGGACTTACATTTAATTTTGATAAAATTTCCAAATAGTATTCTGTATTTGGTTTACAATAACTTGAATTTTCATAAGTTGTATAAATTTCAAAATCATCTGGATTTAATCCTGCCCAAGCCATTCTCTTTTTTGTGGCGATTTGTGGAAAAATAGGATTTGTTGCTAAAACAATTCTATAACCTAATTTCTTAATTTCTTCAATAACAAACCTTGAATTTTCGTTGTAACCACAACTTTCTTTAACTTTATCAAAATTTGTATTATAAAATTCATCAAAATATGTCAAAAGTTCTTTTACCGAATTTTCTCCATATATTTCAGTAAACTTATCCCAAAAAACTTCTTCATTAGTTTTTAAGCCATTATTTTTTATCATACAATTTGTACCAATCCATACAGACTCAACAAGTTTTTTTGGATCATATTTTTCGTTTGTCATTCCTCTTGCTAGCAATCCTAAATATGATTTTATAAAAATCTCTTGGTCCATTGGTAAAAGAGTTCCATCTAAGTCAAACAATATAACTTTTATCATAATCTCATTTCCTTTGTTTTAAAATATACCTCATCATTATATCATTATTTTGAAAAAAAAGACAACTCCAATAATTATATTTATTTAAATCTTTTATGATTAACATCATACAATTTTTATAAAATTTTATATATTTTTTTATTATTTTAAAAAAGTATGTTATAATATTTTTGACTTATAATAATATAAAATATTATTTGGAGGTTTTATGAAAAAGAAATTTCTAACATTTTTATTTGCAATTTGTTTGATTTTTCCTTGTGCATTCATAATGACTGCATGTGGAGGAAATGGCAACAACCCACCGGAAGACAATACTCCTTATCAAAATGGTTACAATGTTTACATAAATGGAACAAACAATAATTATTTTGAATGTACCTGGGGTGATGAAGCTATAACTGCTGATGATATCACTATAAAAAGCGATTGGACTGATAAAAGCAAAAATACAGTCGTTCCGATAAGTGAATTTGAAATAAGTGTAGTTTGGTCTAACGAATACAACCAAGAACAAACCACCTTACCAGACTTTTGGACAAACGCAACAGGTGATACTTCAAATTCATTTGCTACCACTTATACCTTTACATTAACAAAAGGTGAATTCTCTACTATATTTGATGTTTATATTAGACCAATTACTGCTCAAGATTGTCGTGTTCGCATTTTTGATGGTAATGAATATACTTATTCTGCAGAAATGGAATGGTGTTACAATGATAGAGAATCAGACACATCAAAACATTTTAGTTTTGATATTGAAAATTTAGATCCAGAATATAGCATGCAAGAACACATGCAATGGTGTTATGTTGAAAAAGAAGCTTACGATGCATTATCAACAAAAGCTCAAAAGAAAGAATTTGTTATGAATAGCAATTTCTCAACATCACAAATGAATAACTATTTTGCTCCTGGTACATATTATATTTTTGCTTTTGTACCTAGTTGTAACAACATACAATACGGTGAAGATGGTAATGGTTATATTTACGATTATGCAACCTTAACAATTTTACCTATTGAATTTCAACAAGAAGAAGTAGAAAACAGAATATTACAACATGATGACTCTCAATATAAAGATGATTATACTTATTCACAATTAGGCTTAAATGATGAAATAAAAAACATGGAAGAAGTTTATATTAATTGCAACCCATATGTTTTTGAAAATGGTAGTTGGAAAGAAATTGAACTCGCATACAACACCCCAATCAAAGTACATGCCGTATGGAAAAATAATGAATATAAATTAGTTGAATTAAAAGACCACACATCAAATTCTACAGAATGGGTATTTGTAAATGAAGATGGGACTCAAGGTAATGCTGTAACCAACAATTCTGAAATTCAATTGGTTAATTACTCAGCTGTATCTAATTACAAAAATAATACATCTGCTACCTTCTCAATCTATTATAAAGTTGCTGACATGAGTTCATTTGGCAAATACTATGACTATACAAAAGTATTTAAATCAACAGTAAAGATTAGAAAATACTTAAATATCATTGTTCCTATAATAGATACTGAACATGGTGGAGAAATGGCTAATAAATATGTTACAGATTTAAATACATTTGAATTTACATATGGAGATAGATATGAACTTACTTGGGCAACTACATTGAACTCTCCTGAAGAAATTATGCAAAATATAATTGGTTATAGCTCTCATTTCAATTTTGTTGATTTTGACCAAACAGAATACTCAACTGAACCATATTATGGTTATCTTACATTAGATAGTCATAACTATGCTTGGAAACTAGATGGAACAAACTATACATCTGAACCTTTGAAAATTACTTACTACATAAATAAAAAGGCTAAAATAGAAAAACCTGTATATATAAACGCTGAAAGCTCTACTGACTATTTTGCAAACCCTATTGAAGTTGTTTGGGATTCAAACCTTTATACATATTCTCTTGGAGAATATATAACTATTGGTGATATAAATAGTGAAGCGAATTATGATAATAGTTGGATAAACGTTTATAGTTACTTATTAACTAATGAAGATTTATCATTATCACACACAGCTCTTATTGAAAAAGTAAGACAACAAGGAACAAATATTGGATTAGGTAATTATTTCACATCTGAAGAAAACAATACTCCTGGCAATACTTTTGTTATAATGTATGATTTATCAAACAAAACAAGTATTGTATGGGAAAATGAATCTACATCTCCAATATTATTTAAATTTACTATTATAAAAGCAGACCAAACAGTAAAGTTTGTAGATGAAACAGATTCTGTACTTAACAGTAAATCTGAATTGAATGAAAATTTTAATGTAGATGGAACAATTGACTTTAAACAACATATATTTGTTAATGAAGAATATAGTTCTGAAATAGATACACAATTAGTGTTTGAAAGAGTTGAATCTATTGAAATAGAATCTTCAACAGTAACAACTAGTATAGTTGGAGAATTAACTGACGGCGTATTATCTATTGATTTAAATTCAGAATCAAACCCATTTGGTGATACTAGTACTTATGTATTAAAAGTTACTAGAAAAGGAGAAACTTATTACAATGATTATGTAATATACCTTGTTGTTAAAATGAGTAAATTTTCTGTAGCCACCATTCTTGATGATAATTATTATATTGCTGATAATGTTGAAAGTTCAATTTTATATGATAGTTATTATGAAAGTTTTGAACTTTACAATGAAACAAAATTTAGCGAATTAAATATGGCAAACTTGCCTGAAACTGAATGGGGAACATTTACATGGTGTCATGTTGCTAATGACCAATTCGTTAGTGAATGTAAAGCAGATGATATATTGGATAACGGTTATATTGCAATATGCTTTACCCCTGTAAACTCAAACTTAAAGTGGATTTTAGAAGAAAATGAAGAATTTAATATAATAGCTTCTTTCCAAGTAAAATATTACCCAATATAATTTATGTTTACAAAAACCTATTAGAGAAATCTAGTAGGTTTTTATTTTGTTTAAATAAACTTAAATTGTTTTTAATATAAATATAAAATATTATAAAATTCATATGTAAATATTTTATTATTATGATATAATCAAAATAACATAAGGAGAGAAAAAGTATGGATGAATTAAAAGAACTAAAAAATAGAGCAAAAAAAGAAGGTAAATTTGCACCTATTCACATTTACAATTTAGGTCAATATTATTTAGAAGAATCAAAAAAGATAGATTTATATTCATTAAATGAACAAATTAGATTAAAAAATAAATTTGAAAAACTTAATGAACAAGCTGCTAAAGCTGGTTGTGAAGAGGCTCAACTTTGTGAAGGTAAAAAATATTTAGAAAAATATAATCTAGGTCCATGTGTGTTTAATGGCACAGATTTGCAAGCTTATTATAAAGAACTATCAATAGGTTTCTTAGATTTAGCTGCAACCCAAGGAAATGAAGAAGCTAAAAAATTATTGTCAAATTTAAAAATTGATGTATCAAAATATACATCTAACAAAGTAGATGAAGATGAACCAATAGTAATTTTTGAAGAATTGAAAAAGAAAGCTAAAAAAGAAGGTAAATCAGATCCTATTCATATTTATAATTTAGGTCAATATTATTTTAATGAATCAAAAAAGAAAGCTTTATATTCAGGAACCGAACAATATAAATTAGGACAAAAATTTGAAAAACTTAATAATAAAGCTGCTAGAGCCGGTTGCGAAGAAGCTCAAATTTGTGCAGGTAAATTTTATTTAGAAAGATATAATTATGCAAAAGAACATTCATACAGTGAATTTTTGCAAAATTATTACAAAAACCAAGCAAAGGAATTTTTAGATTTAGCTGCAAACGAAGGAAATGAAGAGGCCAAACAATTATTAGACAAAAATAATTTACTATGGAAATATGGAAAAATTGAAGCAAAATTTTAAGGAATTATATAAGGAAAAAAGAAAGTATGGAAAATATTAAAGAGTTAAAAAAGAAAGCTAAAAAAGAAGGTTTTTTAGACCCTATTCATATTTATAATTTAGGTCAATATTATTATACCGAATCAAAAAAAGCATATTCAATAAATAAACAATATAGATTAAAACATAAATTTGAAAAACTTAATAGACAAGCTGCACTTGATGGTTGCGAAGAAGCTCAACTTTTTGAAGGTAAATATTATTTACAAAAATACAATGAAGGTCCATGTGTGTTTAATGGCACAGATTTGCAAGCTTATTATAAAAAAATAGCAATCGAATTTTTAGAATTAGCTGCAGCACAAGGAAATGAAGAGGCTAAACAATTATGGGAAGATTTACAAAGTATAAAGGATAAAAAATCAACAAAAAATAAAAATGCAACATCTAACAAAAATAGTAAACTTTACGAAACCACAAATTGGAACGATGATGCCTATACATCATTTGTAAAAAAACATACATTGATTTGTTGCCCTGCTTGTAGAAATAAAATTATTATGATAAATCAAAATACTAAAGGTAAGTTAATAGAAAAAAGATCTTCTACACTTTATGATGAGCAAGGGTGGGAATATACAACTAATCCTGTTGATAGACCAACCTTTGAAGGTCAAACCATAACTCAAACTTTTGAATGTGAACACTGTAAATTGACTTTTAACAAAATAATTCACACAGCATATGATTTAGTAGATTGGCATAAAAAAATTAAGATAACTTACAATACAAATGATTCAAAATCAAGTTCAGAAGTTTTAAAAATATTAAAAAAGAGTGAAGGTAAATTTGAAGATAAATAATTAAAATAAAAAATCTCGCATTTAGCGAGACTTTTTATTTTTTATTAATCAATGTGATTTTTGTTCCTATATAAGGTTTCAAAATCTTTTTAGCTTCTGAATCTAATTTTACATTATCATTCAAAGGAACAATTTCATTTGTGTGAACTACTGTGCATTTTGCATTGTCAGCTGCTTGAAGATCATATTTATATTCAGCTTTGTAACATGCTTTAAATGAGAATGTACAATGATAACATCTATATGAAGTATATTCTTCAAGTGGAGTTGCTTCGTCAATTTGTGCTACTAAATCTGATGAAGTACCACCTTCATTGTTTATTTCATATATCTTCCCTTCATTTGAATAAGAATCAATTACTTCTAATTTATGACCACAAATTGGACAACGAATAAAATCTTTATGATTTGAATGTTCTGGAGAACCATTTGGTTGTGTAAATGGTAAAGGTTCAAATTCTCCAACCTCACCAGCTTTCTTTTTAATCTTTTCTGAAATTTTTGCAAGTAACATATTTATTGGTTTTAAGAAAATTAACACAAGCAATCCCCACCAGCAAATTCCTGTAATGAGACACATAAAGATATTCATATTTTTTCTTTGAGTATCATCAAAGAGTAAAGAATCTTTCAATAAAAACAAAATTACGCCTGTCAAAATTCCAAGAACCAACCAAATAGAAATTATAACAATCTTTTTTATATTTTTTGTATTACCAGATTTTTTGTATTGTTTACTTTGTTTAGATGTAAGTCCATATCTATCTAATTTTTGTCCAGTAATTTCTTCAGCATCTTCCAAATAAATAACTTTTTTCTTTTCTTCCATAAATGCTCCTTATAGAGGATATTATAGCATATAATAAAAAATTTGTATCAATTTTTTTAATACATTTTTAAAAATTTAAAAAATAAATTATTTCATTCAAATCTTTTTACACCTCATAATACATCAATATTCCACACATAATGCTATAACACATTGAATGAATATATTCTTCACTTTGGAGCAATTTTTCTTCTTCAGGATTTGACAAAAAACCACATTCAACCAAAATAGCAGGTTTTTTGGTACAATTCAAAATGTAATAATCTCCCACCTTTGCACTTTCTCTTGCATTGTCCATATTTTGACTCAACATCGAAGTTACACTTTCAGCCAAGAATTGTCCCGACTTGTTTCCTTTTCCATAAAAGACTTGTGCACCTTTTGAACTTCTGAGTGGAAAACTATTCATATGGATACTAATAACCATATCTGCATTTGCTTTTTTTATTATCTCTTCTCTCTTTTTCATTTCTGACTTTTTTTTGTTTTTTGCAGCATTTGAATAAAGTCCATTCATATCACTTCTTGTCATAACAACATTGATACCAAAATCTGAACACATTTTTTGTAGACATAAAGCATATTGCAAATTTAGATAACTTTCTTTAACATTTGTTGTTTTTCCTACAGCACCACCATCTTCCCCACCATGACCAGCATCAATAACAATTGTATATGTTGGTTTTGGAGAATAAACACTTTTTACAGCAAGCACTCCTGCAAGGATTCCAACTGCTAATAACAAGCCAACGATAGATAAAACTAAAACTCTCTTTTTCAATATTAAACAAAACATGATATATTCTATTTACAAAATAAAAATATTATCACAAATTCTTTCACATAATATTTTAATGTCTTTTATAGCTTTTTTTGAAAAATATATAATAATCATTCCATATTGACATTTTTAGCACTATATGCTATAATAACAAAGAAAATTGTTAAAAAGGAGATTTATAAAAATGAGTTTTAAAGGTTTTCTTAAAAAATTATCAACTTTAGGATTAGCAAGAATAAAAAGCGTAAAGGAAAAGAAAGAAGAAGAAAAATATCCTTTAAGAGAAATTTTGTTTGCTCAAACTGAAGATGGAACATTGGTTAAACCATTTGTTATTAATTCTGAAAAAACAAAAATTAAAGATATCGAAACTGGTGCTATTGTTGATTTAGAAAAGAAAAAAGGATTGACTATAAAAAGACAAGTTCAAAAAGCTTTAACTAAACTTTATAATACTGAACAAAAAGTTACTTATAACAATATGAAAGATTTTATGCTTGATTATGGTATCCTTATGCCAGACGGAAAATCAAAAGTTATGAAAGAATTTAGAAGTCATATTGATTCTTATTATGATGTTGACTTTGGTACTTTTGAATCTGAACCTAATATGATTGAAAGCGCAATTTCTTTTGCTGGTAATGTTGGTGCTTCTGATTTAAAAGCTTTCAATGAACAAATGTCTTCAATGGCTGTTGCAAGATACAAAGGTAGACTTGCTACTGCTGCAAGAGAAGCTGAAAATGCAAAAACAATGAATTTTTAATACATAGACATTAAATAAATTTTATTTACAAATAAAACACTTTATCGATTTTGATAAAGTGTTTTTTATTAATTATTTAAATTTATTTTTCATCATCAAAAGATTGTTCTTTAACATAAATTTCTTTTAATTCATCGTTAAAAATTTATTCTTCTTCGTTACTACTTTGTTCTTTGTTATTGAAAACATTTTCATAAACTTCATCAATATTATCAACATAAACTATTGACATATTTCCAATTATTTCTTCTGATAACTTTTCTATCTCTGCTTTATTTTGAAGAGGAACTATAACCTTTTCCATTTTATATCTTTGAGCAGCTAAAAGTTTTTCTTTAACTCCTCCAATTGCTAAAACTTTTCCCTTAAGAGAAATTTCTCCTGTAAATGCAATTTTGTGATTTACTGGTATTTCTTTTATTGCAGAAACCAAACAAACAAAATCTGCAATACCACCTGATGGACCATCATTTTTAATTTCATGATAAGTTGAATGAATATAAAAATTTTTCTTCTTAAAAACTATAGGATTTATATTCCATTGTTGAGCTTTACTCATAAGCAAACCAAACACAGTTTTAAATGTAGATTTTGCAGTTCCAATATGGTTGTCAGACAATACAATTTCACCTTTTCCATCTACAAGTGTAATTTCTAATCTTCCTAATTCACCAACTGGTCCAAGTATACTCATTTTATTAACAACACCAATTTCACCTTCAAGTGCAGTATTAAACCATTCGTAACTATAATCTCCCAACATTTCTTTTATTTGTTCGGAATTTACAGAAAGTTCATTTGTTGATATTTTGTTATTGTAATTATAAATTAATGATTTTCTACAAATAGTTTCAATCGCTCTTTCAAGTTGTCTAATACCACTTTCAAAGGTATAATCTTGTATTATCATTTTTAAATCTTGGTCAGAAATATTTAAAGACATATTTTCAAGACCAATTTCCTTTAAAGTTTTCCTGATTGTATAATTTCGTGCAATATGAACTTTTTCGTTTATTGAATAACCTTCTATATTAATAATTTCCAAACGATTTAAAACTGGTTCAGGAATTGTTTTTAAACTATTTGCTGTTGCAATAAACATAACTTTACTTAAATCAAAAGGAATATCAAAATATTTATCTTTAAATTCTTTATTTTGGTTTTTGTCAAGTACATCAAGCAATACAGCATAAGGATCACCTTTAATGGAATTAGCTCTCATTTTATCTATTTCATCTAATAAAATAAGACAGTTGTTACTACCAGCTTGAGTAATTCCTTCCATTATTCTTCCAGGCTTTGCACCAATATAGAATCTTTTCATTCCGTTTATTTCTTCAGGATATGATACTCCACCTAATGAGAATCCATAAAAATCTTTATTTAAAGCTTTTGCTATAGACTTTGCGATTGTACTTTTACCAACCCCAGGAGGTCCATATAAACACAAAATAGAACTTGGTGTTTTTTTGCTGATAATTTTTAATGCTATATATTCAAGAATCTTTTCCTTTAATTTTTCCATTCCATAGTGAGATTCATTTAATATCTTTTTAGCAAGTTCAATATCTTGATTTTCTTGTTTTTCATTATCCCATGGCAATTTTAAAATACGGTCAAGCCAGTCGATAATGTTTCCAAATTCTGAAGTATTTTTGTTTATTGTTTTTAATCTTGAAAATTCTTCATATATTAATTCTTTAACATTGCTACTAACATTCAACTTGTTTATTTTATTCTTATAATATGTAATTAGATTTGAATTTTTATCACTTCTAATTTCATAAAGTCTTGATTCTAATTCAACATCTAAAACATTTAATCTTTCTAACGCATCTTCTGTTTCTGTAAGTTTTCTTTTTGCTGACACCTCAAATTTGCAAGCTAAAATAATATTTTTAATCAACTCATCAACATTTGCTGATTTTTTTACATCTTCGATTTGTTTGATAGACATACTATCAAACTTTAAATACTCTTTAAAATTTTCATAAATACTATCTCTTAACTCTTGATGTTCTGGAGCAAATTCTTGAATTTCTAAAAGTTCAATATCCACATATATTTCGTTATTTTCAATTTCTAAATTTAAAATTTTACATCTATTTGCACAATTAAAACCAATTATTACATCTTCCTTTTCAGGATTGTCTTTGTTTTTCTTGATTGTTATTGATGAATAGCAACAAAAAGAAGCTAACTGTTCTTTTTTTTCTTTATATTGTTCAATACTAAATTCTGTTGGTAGAATAACAACTTCTTGTCTTTCATCAACAGCATTTTGACATCTTTCAATATAAACTTGTGAAACTTGTTGATATCTTAAATAAGAAAGAATTCCAACTAGTGGTGCAATATTTCTACTACTAATTGCTTTAATGTGACTATAAACCATAAAACTCTCCTCCTATAGTAAACCTTTAACTCAATTAGTATATCATATTATTTTAATAATGTCATTTAAATAAATCAGTAAAAAGTTGTAATTTGTTTTTATTAAATAAAGTATATAACTAATAAACAAAAGTAAATAACTTGACTTTTTCACATTAAAATTACATAATCATAGTATGAAAATACTTTTATTGATACTTATGTTTTTTGCTAGTTTTTCATTCACTAACCACTCTGCTCTTGCTGAAAGTTCAAAAGTGGATATGATTATCACTGCAAATCAAGCATATATTTATGAAGAAGCAAATTTTGAAAGTGAGAAGATAGAAACTCTTTCTCACAAGACTATTGTCGCTGCAAATATGGAAAACGATGAAATTGTGGTAAGTTATGATTCTTACAACAATAAATTTGTGTATGTTGAATATCAAGATAAAACAGGATATGTTTATAGTGGATATATCTCAATATACTACGAAAACCCAAAAGAACGCCCTGTATTTAATGCTAAAGTAAGTTCAAAAAAAACAATAGTATATAAATATGAAAACGATAAGTTTGTCAAAACAAATATTAAACTTGAAAAAGGTCATAAACTTTATCTTTATGAAGGTTATGATAAAGATGAAGAATTTACAAAAGTTTGTTTTGTTTTAAAAAACAGTATTTATGACGATTCTATTGAGTTTTATTACATAAAAACTGAAGATGTATCACCAAATGGTATAAATCCGATGTTATTTGTGGGAATTTCGGCTTTTTTAGCAATTATTGGAATAATACTTGCCATAATGTTTATTAAGAAAAAAAGATCTTTAAAACTAAAAAAGAAAAAGGCTTGGATAAAAGTTAAAGTTGTTAAGAATTTTGATGAGAAAAAATAAATTTTTGACATAAAAAATTGTATTCTTTATTTTTCGATTTTATCATAACTATGAAAGGAGATAAAATGGAAAAAATAGAACGAATAGAATCTGAGTTTGAAGATTTAAAAAAACAAATTTGGTATCTTAGCAACAAAGTTATACCTTCACTAAATGGTGGAAACGGAACTTCATCAGAATCTTTGCAAGAAATCAACACAAAGATAAATACATTATCAAACTCTTTAAGTTCTTTGCAAGAACAAATGAAAAGTATACCAAATGATTTAAGCACTCAACTTGATAACCTATCAAATTCAATAGCAAATCTTGTGCTTTCAGATGAAGATATAGAAACTTCAATAAATTCACTTATAGAGAATATTGATAATATCAACAATTTAATAAATTCAATGCAATCTAGTATTGAAACGAACACAAACTGCATAACTGAATTGCAAAATGGTTACTATAGTAGCGATTGGGAAGTTATATATGATAAAGAAAGCTCTGATGAAACTATAAATCTAGGTTACCCAGACGGAATAAAAGGAAATAACGTTGTAACAAATTTGCCAAACATACATGTATATAAAGAAATTAGAGTTACAGCAATGATGTATGATAGATGTCAATCATTAATTATACCTATTGATTTAAATGGTAAAAAATCAACAGGTATTTTTAATTCTATGGACGAACAAGGATTAACTTTTCATCAATATACAGTTTCTATTAATTACAACGAACCTAATACTTTTACATCAGGTTATTGTGTAGGTTGGAGAATTAAAAGTACTAGTAGTGCAGGTGGTTCAGTGATATATAGTAAATACAATAATTCTATTTATTATTACACAGCAAAAATTGAAGGAAGACGATAAAAAAAAGAGTTCTTATTTAGAACTCTTTTTTCTTTTAAACATTTCTTTAAAATTAAAATCATAAACAATATTTTTATTAATAATGAAATAAACCAAAATAGCAATTCCGATTAAAAGTACAATAACACCAATCCAAGTAAATCTACTTCCTGCTTTAAATCTTAATTGTGCTTTAAAAAGCCCACCAACCATCATCAATATGAGACCTAAGATAATAACTTCATAAGCAATCACATGATAAAGGTTAAAAGGTTTATTAAGCCAACCGAAGTAGTAAATAAGACCAATACCTATCATACAAGCAATGAGTAGTATAATCATAATCCTTTCAAAAAATACTGAAACTTTTCCTCTCATAAACTACCTCCCCTATAATTTATATTCATATTTTAATACGAAATCAAAAATATGTCAATAGTAAACTAAGAATTTGTAAATTTTGGAATATAATTTTCATCTGCACTACAAAAATCTTGAATATAACCTTGGTTAAAACCAAGTTTATCGGCATAATTTAAGATTATTTTATATTCAAGTGGCAAAAGCTTTCTATTTAAATCACCTTTACCATTTGGAGTGAATTGACTCATAATACTCACAAAAGGGTCTTTTATGTTTTCCTTTATTATATCCAAAACCTTTTTGCTATTTTCAACATTCATAGGAAGAACCAAGTGTCTTATGATGACACCTTGTTTCATAATTTCGCCTTCAAAAACATTTTCTTTTAATTCACACATTTTCTTAAGCGCCTTCAAGGCAACTTCATTATAATCATTCACCTTTGAATATTTTAAACCTAAATTATTATCACTATACTTAAAATCGGTAAGAAAAATATCTACATACTTTGAAAGTTTTTCAATTGTTTCTTCTTTTTCATAACCACTTGTATTCCAAATAATTGTAGAATCTGGTTTATATATTTCAAAAGCTTTTAAAATTTTTGAAGAAAAATGAGTTGGAGTAATAAAGTCAATACAATCAAAATCTTTATACTTTTTTAATAACTCTACAAACTCATCAACTGAATAAGTTTTCCCAACTTCTGTGCAAGATATTTCAAAATTTTGACAATACTCACAACGAAGTGAACAACCCGAAAAGAAGATTGCTAAATTTTTCTTACTTATGCAATCTTCTTCCCATTCAAAATTTTCTATTATCTTTGCAATTGTTATATCTTCACCTTGAAGACAAAAACCTTTTTCAAAAGTTCTATCAACACCACAATTTCGTGGACAATCAAAACATTTCATTTTTCGTCAAACTCTAAATCACTGTATCTAACTAAATTTAACTTTGCTTCCTTGCAAATTTCAAGAGCAAGGTTATCTGGATAACCATTTAAGTAAACAACCTTTTCAATACCTGCATTGATAATCATTTTAGCACAATTGTTACAAGGTTGATGAGTAACATAAATAGTTGTACCAACCAAACTCATACCATCTCTTGCAGCTTGAATGATTGCATTTTGTTCAGCGTGAACAGAATAACAAACTTCAGAACGAGTACCACTTGCAATACCCATTTTATCACGAATGCAAACACCTCTTTCTCTGCAAGTTCTAATACCAGCAGGAGCACCATTATAACCTGTTGTTATAACTTTGTTATCCCTAACAATAACACAACCAACTTGACGATTGTTTCTAATACAAGACGACCACTTAGCAATTTCCTTAGCGAGATTCATAAATCTAATATCCCATTTAGTTCCTTTCATACTATGTGTCCTCCTTATTTTTTAATATGTGAGTGTATAACAATAATACACAAAAAAAAATCTAAATGCAAGAAAAATTTATTTTTTATTAAAAAATTTATCATTATTTAATATAATTTGATGATTAGGTTTTAATTCCTTTGCTTTTTCATGATAATCCTTTGCAATAACAAAATCACTACAAAAATATAAACAACTAAGTTCAACATAAGGAATAAACTCATAACACTCCAAATTGATAAACCCACCTGATGTTAAATTAGGTTTTAATTTAAGCGCATTTTCATACCAAAAAATAGCATCTTTAATTTTGTTTTGAGATTTAAATATACTTGCAATTTCACATAATATCTCTGCTCTTATTTCAGCAAAAACAAAACTATCAAAAAGTGTTTTTAGTGCATTTATATTATCCCCGTTTATTCTATAACATTTAGATAAATTAAGATATGCTTCAATTTTATTTTCTATCCAAATATCTTTTCTTTTTAAGACATTTTTAAACTTCTCAATAGCTTCATCAATATAACTATTATAAAAAAGTTCCCTTGCAAAATAAAATAATTGTCTTGTGTCAAACTCATAATTTTCTTTTTGCATTTTTCTAAAAATTTTTAAGTTTCTTTCAGGTGGATTTTCCTTTAATTTGTTGTGATAAATCTTTATATCAACCTTTTCTATTTTCCCTACCAAATCTATACTTTCATGAATAGGACTTTTCCATTTAAAATTACTTTCCCTTCTTAACAATCTTTCACGAAAATAACAAAAGTTTGGAGTGAAATCTTTTTCATAACTATACACATAGTTGAACATAAAAATATCAGCATCACAATTTTTTTGCTTTAAATTTTTTATTTTATCTATGTCATCTTTTAAGATTATATCATCAGCATCAAGCCACATAATATAATCACATTTTGCAAACGAAAAAGAATAATTTCTTGCTTTTGCAAAATCATCAATCCATTCAAAATCAAATACTTTGTCAGTGTATTGTTTTACAATTTTTTTTGTATTATCTTTTGAACCTGTGTCAACAACAATTATCTCATCGGCAAATTCTTTCACACATTCAAGACAATTTGAAATCGATTTTTCTTCATCTTTAACAATCATACAAACTGAAATAGTAAACATAAATTTCTCCTAAAAAACAATATGAAGAAATTTATTTTAATGTTAAAAAAAGATAACATAAACTAATGTTATCTTTTATTTTTTATTCAGCAATAACTGGTGGAGTAACAATTGGACCAATGTTTGAATTTACTGTAAGATTTGAAACCATGTTTGAAACATAACCAATTAAAACTCTAACAGGTTGACTTGCCATAATGTAAGCTTTTGGATCTTCAAGTTTTCCAAATTCAATTGAATCAATAGGAATTTCAATCATCATTCTAACAGAAAGTTTCATAATACTTTCTGGACTTACAATAACTTTTCTTTCCATTGTTACATTAACGAGTTCTTCGCTAACTTTTCTGATATCAATATCATCTTCTGGTCTAATGTTAACAGTAACACCATTTTGAGGATTTGATAATCTTTCATAAGAAACTCTATCTAAGATAGGTTTAATTAAATGTGGTCTAATAACTTTTTCCATAATATCTCCTTATAAAATAATTATATCACATAAGTTCTTAAAATAAAAATAAATTTTTAATATATTGAAAATAACTTTTTATTTACAAAGC
>JAFTYD010000005.1 GCA_017464845.1 Clostridia bacterium | reverse complement strand
TATATAATATAAATATATATAGTTTATAAACATATTTATCAACTTGCTTTATAGCGCTAAAAACACTATCAATAAGACATATCAACAAATAACAATATTAAATTTAATATCAAATCTAAATATTATATGTTATAATCTTCATATGAAAAAAAACGGATTTAATGCAATTATAGATAACAATTCAAAGATATTAATCTTAGGTTCATTTCCTAGTGTAAAAAGTAGAGAAATATCTTTTTATTATGGTAATAAACAAAACAGATTTTGGAAAATGCTTGAATTTACTTTTAATAAAAAAATTGAAGATAATGTTGATAGTAAAATAAAATTTTTGTTATCATATAATATTGCACTATGGGATATTGTAAAATCTAGCAATATTAAAAATTCAGATGACAAAACTTTAGAAAAATCAAACTACGAATTAAATCAAATTGATTTACTCTTAAAAGAATTCCCAAATATTAAAAAGATAATTTGCAACGGTAAGCTTGCTTATGAACTTGTTGTAAATAATTTTAAATTAAATATCCCTGTTGTTTATCTTACTTCAACAAGTCCTGCAAATCCAAGATTTAAATATGAACTTTGGAAAGAAGAAATATTAAAATAAAAACTCTAACAACAAAAAAATAAAAGAGATATTTTAAAAAAATAATATCTCTTTTTTTTATTAAATTAATTAATATTTAAACCAACTTCTATTTTAAAACAATAATTGTTATTCCTGGATTTGAATGATTTATATCTTCATCAATAATAGATTTATCTTTATTCAATAGATTTACAGTTGCTTCATTAAACATATTCCATTGACTTCCATAAATATAATCACAAATATATTTTTGTTTTTTCCAAGATGGTAAGAGTCTTTTTAACTCCAAAAAGATAGCTCCACCTACTCCATGAGAACCATATCCATGTAAAACTTTTATTGCACTAACATCACTTTTTTTGCAACCCTCAATTTCTATTTGAATTAAAGCAATTGCTTGCTCAACTGTTGGATTGTATTCTTTTAAATTTAATAATCTTAACATACAACTATTATACACTAAATGATATAAAAAACAATAACATTTTTATTTATAATTTATTTTTATTTATTCGCCTTTAATAAAATAGAATTGATATAATTTTACTTTATTTTTTTAATTAATATAAAATGTATCTTTTAAATATTGATATGTTCATATGATAAATTTAACAATTAATTTAAATTAAAAAAAAGACATATAATCTTTCAATTAAATGTCTTTTTTTTATTTTAATAATTATTTATAATTATTTTTTCAATTCTTTATCAAGCTTAACTTTTGCAATAACAAAGTAAACAATAACACCAGCTAAGATAAGGCAAGAAACAACAATTAAAACAATACCGATAACTTTGTAAACTTCAACAGTATCTTTTTCTTCTGCTTCAACTGTGAAATTTAATGTTTTTGAAGTTTCGTTACCAACAGCATCTTTAACAATGATTTCTAATTCATATGTTCCAGCTGTTTCTAATTCAAATGAATAATATCCATCACTTGCTGTGTTCTTTATTTCTTCATTTGTTGTTGTATTTGTAAGAACAATTTTGATTGGTTCTTCTGTATGCATTGAATTTTCATCTGAATATTTAATTTTATTCAAATCAATTGCAAGAGTTTCACCAAGTTCATATTTTTCTTCCAATAAATCATCTTCGATTTTTAATGTTGGAGCTGTTACGTCTCCCACTTTAATTACGTATGATTCACTTGTTGTATAGTTTCCATTGTTATCATATACAGTGTATGAAATTGTATAAGTTCCATCACTTGTGATTGAATATGGTGTCCAAGATGACATTGATGAACCACTGAATGTTCTTGATCCACTTTCGCCATTTGACAATGTCCATGACAACAATGCTCTTGATCTTTGTAAGTTAATTCCTGATGCATCATTTGCTTCGATTGGTTTAATAGTAAGTTCATATGATGGATTTCCTGATCCATATCCTGGGCAATCTTTCCATGAAATTACTGGTTCATAGACATAGTTTTCAATTGATGGACCTTGTGTATCCTTACATACAATTGTAACTAAATCACTTTCTAATTCATATTCTCTGTAAATATTGTTGAATTCTTCTTCTGTCATTGATGAGAAGTTTGAATCTGATGAGAAATCTGCAAATCTAAGAACATTTCCAGATTCATCTGTCATTGTTACATAGCTTACTTCATTTCCATCTAAATCTTCTTCTGTTGCAACACCTACAACATATGTGTTTCCGTTGTCATATGCAACATATCCACCTGTAAGTGTAGTTTTATCAAATGGAACCCATTTTAATAATTTTGCATCATAAGTTGAAATCTTTACTGAGTATCTTAAATTATATGTTCCTACTTTGTTTGGAGTAAAGTATGAGTTTGTTCCTTCAGTAAGGTTTGTACTCCAATCTAATGCTTTTCCGTTTTCATCAACACCTAATACGATATATTCAACATCAGCATATTCAGCTTTTAATGAACCATCTGATTCAAATAAATCTTCTGAATAAACTGCAGAGTTTGCAATACTGTAATTTACTGATGGTGTTGGAATTGAGATTGGTTCATTTTGAACTTTATCTAATTCAACAGTTTGGCTTGTTAATGTTGTACTGATTGTTGGATCTTGAACAGTATCAACACCTTTTACTTCATAATCAAAGTAAACTGCAATTCTGTTATTACCAGCATCAACTACTTCCATTTGTACTTGGTATTTTCCAGCATAACTTCCTACGAAATATCCACCGTTTAACATATATGTTCCACTAAGTGGAGATCTTATTGATGAAGTATCATATACTGTCATTTCAACTCTTTCATCTTCGTTAATGTAGAATACTTTAACATCTGCTGTAAGATATGAAACATTATCATCTAATACTTTAATAGATGGAAGTATAATATCAGAGCCTTGTAAGTAAGTTGTTTCAATAGCTCCTTCATTATAAATTCCTTTGAATTTTAATGGTGTTGTATCACCTTCACCTGCTAAATCAATTGTTTGATAATGAACACCACAGTTACCACTATCATCAATTGAATAAACTAAAATTTGTACTTTAACAGCGTTTAAAGATTGTTCTTCAACTTCGCTTAAATCGATTGTGTAGTTTTCTTTATCAACTACAATGTACCCATCACCAAAGTAATTTCCAGATGTTAAGTTTTTAACAACTGTTGCTTGTTCAGTAATTGTTGTATCAAATACGTTTGCACTGAAGCTGTTGTTTGCTACTTCTTCATCATCTGAATTTTTAACTGAAGTAACTGCAGTTCCATCTTGTTTAATGTATCTGTACATTGTAACTAAATCTAATCTACTATCATTGTTATCTGATACTGTTGGAGCATCAAATTTAATTTTGTCTGTTAAAAGATATGAGTCTTTTAATGTTGTTGGGAAACTAACTACAGGCATTTCCATATCACCATAATTTGAAGAAATTACGATTGATCTTGAAGTTTCTGTATCATTTCCTTTAGCATCTTTTGCAATATAGTATACATAGAAAGTTCCTGTTGATGAACCAAAGTTATAACTTGTATCTAAATATGCAAAACCTAAGTTTTCTGCTGTTTCTGTCTTGAAGAAATCAAGTACATTTTTGTTATAATCTGTATCTGACAAGCTTCCTTTTGTAACACCATTTGTTTCTAATAATGTTGTAAAGTAAGTTGCAAGATTTGTATAGTTTGTTTTGTTAACTACAATTTTGTAGCCGTTTGCATTTAACCAAGCAAGTAAATCTTCATTGCTATTAATTGTTTCGCCAGCAATTTGTTGTCTAATAATATAGTTGTTTGCAACGAAAGTATCGAAACCACTATAGTTAAATACTAAGTTTTTATCATCAAAATCATTGATTGTGAGTAATGTAGAAGAACTAGTTCTAATTTCTCTTGAAAGTTTTAATTTTTCTGTTGATGTTACGTTATCTTCACCTGTGATAGCATAAACAACGATATCTGTTCTACCAGATCTTGATTTAAATTTGTTTGTTGCATCTTTTACTTCTGTTTCTGATGCGTCATAAACAGTAACTGTTGGATCTTGATTATCCTTAACATCTTCAAGTTCATATTTTGCAATTTCATTTGAAACTTTGTTTCCATAGAAATCATAAACTGTATAAACAACTGAATAGTAACCATCTACTAATGGTGTGAAATAATATTCACCATCTTCAACTCTGATTGTTCCTTGTGAAGCTGTAATTTCTTTATAAGCTTTTGCACTATCAGTTGATTTTTCTTTGTAATAAACCTTAACTGTATAGTATGATTCTACTTTTTCAGAAGCTGGAGAAGTTTCATCACTTGTTAAACCTACAGCTGGTTTTAATTTTTGTTCAACACCAGTTACTGCTGTTGTTGACCAAGTTTCTGAAAGTTCTAATTCTAATTCATAGTCTTCATAGTAATCTGAAGTTACATTCATTTCTTTTGTTTCTGAATTAATGAACATTCCGTTATGGTAATATCTATATGTGATATAATATCTTCCTTTACCATAGTTTGCATTTTGGAATAATTTTGCAGAAAGATAATATTCTTTTTCACCATTAACATCTCTTGAATAGAAATTGTCTTCAGCATAGTTTACTTTTTGACCTGAAACACCACCCTTAACTTGGATTAAAAGTTGATCAGCTACTGATGTAGAAATATCATTTGCATCTGTAACAACTGAATAAGTTTCTACTTCTTTTTCATCTTCATCAAAAATCTTTGGAAGAGGAAGTTTAACTTCTCTATATCCATTTACTTCAACATCATATACAGATGGAATCATATTTTGAGTATTTGATTCAAATGCAAAGTGTGAACTTGATAAAGTTGAATTAACTTTTAAGTCATAAGTGTAAGTTGTTTCTTCTTGAGTAGCTGTAGAGAAAGTGATAGAGTAAGAAACTGTATAACTACCTACCTTTGCTGCAGCGAAAGTACCATAAATACCTTCTTCACTGCTTGCTGTAACAGCAACTTCTGTTCCATCATAGTATTTTACGCTAACAGAAGATTCAACACTTGTAAAGTCTGAATATGATGAATAATCATCAAGTCCGATTTCAACTTTCTTGCTATCATCGGCTTCATTTACAAGGTAAGCTGTCTTAATTTTATAGTCGCCACCCTTTGTTACGCTTGTGCTAGCACCGTTAACAGAGATATATCCATAAAAACCTCTATTAATCAATTGAGAAGCAAAAGCAACAAATTGACTTACAGGGATATATGCTAAGCATAAAGCAAATGCTATAACAAGTATGCTTCCCTTTAATAAGTTTTTGAATTTTGTTCTTTTCATTTTAATACCTCACAAAATTAAGTAATATATAATATAACGAATTTATTTTATACTAAAATTTCAAACATGTCAATCAAATTCAAGTAATAATGTTTAGAAATTTAAAAATATTTTGTGGGTAACTTAAATAAATATGCAAAAGAAAAATCACTAAGATTGTCGATAAAGTTAAATTTTTGCACTCCAACCAATTTTAGCCCCCTAAAAACAAAAAATGTAACATCTTTTTACAATTCTTAATAATATGATAATGTGCAAAGCAAAATAAAATTGCACATAAAAGTCGTACATAAGAATTTTTAGGAGGCACTAATGAACTTTTTCGGAGGAATGAACAATAACTGTTTTGAAAACCGTGGAAACAACTGTTGTGGAAACTCATCTAACTCATGTGGTTGTGATATTTGTTCAATTATCTTTATAATCATGTTATTACAATGTCTTTGTGGTAACGGTGGTGGTTGCAATATTGATTGCTGCACCCTTATTCTCATCTTACTTTTAACAAGCTGTGGTTGTCAATCAAGCTGCAAATAACATTAAATCTTAAAAAGGCCCAATATGAGGGTCTTTTTTTTATTTTCTTTTAATAAACATTATAAAAAATTTTAATAAAGTCTTTACATTTAGAATAGAATATGTTATAATCGTGTAGAAGAAAAGTATTAAAAGGAGGAATGTTGACAATGGGAAAAAACAAGTTCGGTGAAGGTGCTGAGATAGTATGGCAAGATAGAAAAAGATTTATGGGCCTTCCTCTTTCATTTACTAGATATTCTCTTGTAAGAAATGGAGTTGCTTGGTTTAAACTATTTTCAAATGTTGGATTATTCTATTCTGTAATTGATGAAATTAATCTATATAGAGTTTATGATATTACATTATCTCAATCATTAGCAGATAAAATATTTGGAACCGGTACTATTACATTATATACAAGTGATAAAAGAGCTCCAAGTCTCTCTTTAACTAGAATTAAGCATCCATATCAAGTTCGTGATATGTTATCTCAATATATTGAAGAACAAAGAAAACTTCACAAGGTTGCTGTTGCTGAATTCCAAAGATGATAAAATAAAAACACTTTGCAAAAAGTGTTTTTTTATTTCCCTATTATAAATGATATTTATTTTAATATAATAATTTATATATAATATATACCAACAAAAAAAGAAGATATTTTTTATCTTCTTTTTATTATGCTTCTTTTCCACAATATTTACAACTATATATTGTCACCCCATTAATTGTAACTTTTTCATATTCGTGATCAGAAATTTCTAATGTTTGTTTATATACATCTCCACATCTATCACAAGTATATTCGATATAACCTTGTTTTAAACAAGTTGATTTTTTTCTATCAGTTTCTTTGTGATTATGATTTCCATTTGCTGGTATAAAATTATTTTTATGAGTTTTACCACAAACAGTACATTCAAATAATGTATAACCTTCTTCAGTACAAGTTGCTCCAACATTGCTTGATTCATAATCATGATCAACAAGTTTCAAGTCGTCAAAATAAGTGTATTGACATTTATCACAAGTATATCTAATCATACCTTTATCTTTACAAGTTGATTCTGAAATAACGTCACTATAAAAATCGTGCTTACAAGAATCTACATCTTTATCCTTGCAACCCACAATCAAGAACATATTAAAAAAACAACATATACTTAAAAAGTAAATAAATAATTTTTTCATCTTTCTCCTAATAACCTTATAATATGTCAAAAAATTAATATTATTTGTTTACATATTATATAATGAAAATTTAATTTAGTCAATATTAAAATTTAAAATATAAGTTTTTAAATTAAAATAATAAAGTTTTATATTGTTTTATAAAAAAAGATCAAATTTTTATTTGACCTTTTTATTTTTATTATTCTCCAAAATATCTTTTAAGCAATCCTTCAAAAGCTTTTCCATGTCTAGCTTCATCTCTAGCCATTTCATGAACTGTATCATGAATAGCATCTAAATTAAGTTGTTTTGCTAAAGTTGCAAGTTTAACTTTTCCTTCAGTAGCACCATTTTCTGCATCAACTCTAAGTTTAAGATTTTCCTTTGTTGAAGTTGTAACAACTTCTCCCAAAAGTTCTGCAAAACGAGCTGCATGATCAGCTTCTTCATAAGCTGCTTTTTCATAATACATTCCAATTTCTGGATAACCTTCTCTATATGCAACTCTTGCCATTGCAAGATACATTCCAACCTCACAACATTCTCCATTGAAGTTCATTCTAAGACCTTCAGTAATTTCTTGAGGAACACCATCTAAAGCACCAACAACGTGTTCTGCAGCCCAAGTTCTTTCTTCTGATTGTTCTTTAAATTTTTCAGCTTTTACTTTACAAATTGGACATTCATCTGGAGCATTTTCTCCTTCATGAACATAACCACAAACAGTACATACAAATTTTTTCATTTTTTATTCTCCTTTTCATTTTAATATATTCTTAAATTTTAAGTTAATAATTAACATATAACAAATTTCATTTATTTTTACTTAATATTTAAACTAAAAATTATTTCAAATTAAGTTCGTTTTTATTAGATATTTTTACAAAAAATTTCTTATATTTTTATACAAAATCTTAATAAGATTATAATCCAATTTACAACTAATTTTTTAATAATAATTAGTTAATTTTTATTATCATTTGTTATACTTTTTAGTTCGATTTACAATCATCACAAATATAGCTTATTACTAAATTATAGGATAAAATATCAACTCCACTTTGAGCCTTTAAAATATCTTCAAGTTGTGGAAATTTTACATCTGAAATTTTACCACATTTTTGACAAATTAGGTGGTCATGATAAATATGAACATTGTCATAGATATCAGCATTTCCAAGCACCTTTATTCTTCTTATGAAACCATCTTCAACCAATCTATTTAAATTGTTATAAATAGTTGCAAAAACAATATCAGGCATTTGTTCTTTTGCGATTTTATAAATTTCCTCAGCTGTATAATGATTATGAGAATTATTTACAATGTCTAAAACCAATTGTCTTTGTCTAGTCAATATTATATCTCCTTTTTTAGAATGATTCTAAATTCAAAAATATGATACATTAAATAAAAAATTATGTCAATCAAAAAAACATAATTAATTTATAAAAATAAAAATTAAATTATATATATATCAAAAACAAATAAAAAAAGACATACTTTCGTATGTCCTTTTTAACTGGTGGAGATAATCGGATTCGAACCGATGACCCCCTGCTTGCAAGGCAGGTGCTCTAGCCAACTGAGCCATACCCCCATATTTTTACTTTGGTATAATATCATAAATATAAAAATTTGTCAACAATTTTTTGCAATAATTTTACTTTTTTTATTTTTATTGTTATAATATGATGTTTAAAAATACAAAAGGAGTAAAAATTATGAACGTTTGGACAGATATTAATGAAAAAAGAATTTCACCAGAAGACTTTGTTGTATATATTGAAATTGAACAAGGTAGCAAAAATAAATATGAACTTGATAAAGAAACAGGATTAATTATATTAGATAGAGTTCTTTACACTTCAACTCACTATCCTGCAAACTATGGATTTATACCTTTAACTTATTGTGACGACCATGACCCACTTGATGTATTTGTACTATGTAGTCAACCTATTGAAAAAATGAGTCTTGTAAGATGTTATCCAATAGGTGTTATTACTCTTTTAGACAGAGATGAAAAAGATGATAAAATTATTGCAATACCTTTTGGAGATCCTCAATATAATGGATACAAAGATATATCAGAACTTCCTAATCATATTATGATTGAACTTTCAAACTTCCTTGAAATATATAAAACATTGGAAGGTAAAAAAGTTGAAGTTAAAGGTTGCGAAGGAAGAGAAGGTGCCTTAAAATCAATTAAAGAATCTATTGAATTATTTAAAGAAACATTTAACAATAAATAATATGAATAAATTTATTAAAAACAAAAAAAGAAAGATAGAAAATTCTATCTTTCTTTTTTATTTATTACTTTGTAAGTTCTGGAAATGTAACTCTAATTTTTCCACTTTTTGTTTCAATGATCATATCTTCTTCAGCTTGATTTTCTTGTGTATTTTCATTTTCAACAACATCTGTGTTTTCTTTAGATTTTTCAACAGAAACTTGAGTAAGGATTGTAGGTTTTGTTTCAATATTATCTTCATTGAATTTGAATCCTGTAGAAGATTCCATACCTTCCAAGCTAGCACCGATAACACCAGCGAATCTAGCTAAGCAGAAGTCTTGAGCTTCTTTTTCTGATAATGAGAATCTTTCAGCGCCAGTAACTTTTGCAAAGTTACTAATCTTATAAGGAACTCCACTATCTGTAACAACTAAAACATTCATTGTATAAACATCTCTTGCAGATTCATTTGAACGAACAAATTCAAAGTAAACATTTGAAGATGAAACATTTTCATTTACATACATTCCAACTTGAGTTGCAAGATTATCAAGTCTAGCATCATATTTATCACCGATTGAAAGATCTTGTGCACAAGCGAACTTATTAGCATTTGCAAATTCTAATCTAATAACACTTTCTAAATCTTTAGCACTTAAGTTAGAAGCATCTAAATTAAATTTGCTTACATCATAAGATACTTCATACATATCACCTAAGATATTATTCATATCTTTAAATCCAATTACGAGTTCTCCATTTTGAAGTTTTACATAATTGATATTTGCTTTTAAGTTTACAAAATCTTCTCTTAAATCTGATGAAACTATATCAGCTCTTGAGTTTACAACTTCAGTGAGCAAATCGTTTAAAGTTGTTGTATAATATTCACTTACTAAAACATTTTCATATTCAGTAACTGGAGTTTCTGGACTACCATTTCCTGGACCATCTGGATCGTTTTGACCTGGGCCTGGATTTTCTGTACCTGGTCCTGGGTTTTCTGGACCATTATTTCCTGGTGTATTAATATTGTTAGATTTTACAAGATAAGTTAATTGATCAGACAAACCTCTTTCGTATCCTGTAATATAAGATACAGCAGCTTCTTCACCTAAAACAGCTTTAAGTTTAGCTTCTGAAACAATTGAAATACCTTCTTCTGAATTAAGATAAACCATATAGTTATCTAAAACTTCATCATTAATTTCTTCGTGACCATCAGCGAATGCATAACAACCTGCTTGTTGTCCTAAACGATAACCGATTTCATCATAGAAATGTTCACCATAAGCGTTAAAGTTAAAGAAATCTCCACCACCAAGATTGAATGCATGTTTTGCACTACTCATTGCAGAAAGTTCCTTTGCATTTAAACTTGTAATAAGGCTATCATTTTTACTTCTGAAAATAACTGTATCACCAAGTCTTGCTAATGCATCTTCTGCGATTTCTTGTCTAATAACTGATTCTTCAGAAATAGTTTCATCTGCTGATTTAGCACCCATTTGAACTTCAATGTTACCATTATTTTCATAAATAGTATCGTGAAGGTCTCCTCCAAGATTATCCATAACATGAACATATCTTGAAGAATCACTTAAGTATGATTTTGCACTTTCTGTTGGATTTTCTGGAGAAAGTGAAGAGTAACCTGTAAAGCTCATAAACAATGCTAATGCTAATGTACAGAATGAGAATAAAATTCTTCCACCTGTTCTTCCAAGAGCACCATCTTTATATTTTACAGTACCTTTTCCACTAGCGATAAGATTGTTCATTTGTTGACGAGCTCTTCTATCACTAGGAGATTTTGCAATTCTCAATTGTTTTGTAACTTTATCACCATTTGGTGTATTGAATACTAATTCTTCTCTTTCTGGATAACCCATTCTTGAAAGTTTACCAAAGAATCCTTTTCTAATTACATTGTGTTTTAAGTTACTAATTTCTTGCCAATTGTATCTTTCACCAATTTGTTCTGGTGTGGCTTTTAAATCAATTGGAGAAGTTTCTGGAATTTCAGCATAATAGAATACTGGTTTTCCATCTTTATTAATAGTTCTTGCAACAGCCCAACCATCACAAGTATTTCTAGCTTCATCATATGGATAGTAAACAGTTTTAACTTTTGTTCCATTTTTCAAAACAATATCAAGTGAATGATCTTGTAATGGACCTCCTATTAAATCTTCAATTTCTGTATTAGATAATTTAATTTCATTTTTACTATTTACATATAAATCGCCACTTTTCTTTAATTCTTCAACTTTAGAAACATTTAATTGACCTTTATTGTCAAACAATTTAATTAAATCTTTTGTTGAGCAAATATATTTTCTTTCACTATTTTCCCAAACTTCATAAATATGAGTAATAGGTTTTCCATTAACGCTTTCTATTGCAACATCACTTCCACTTCTATCTACTGAAGAGAATTTGAAGACTTCAACATTACCATTAATTCTTGAAGAGTCTGTAAAATCATAAGAATATACATATCTCTTTTTGCTTGTCTTTGGTTCAACACGGAAGCTAGAACCGAAGTCAAATGGAATTGGATCTTCTACTGTTCCTGTTGGTTTAACTTCTGGTTGTTTCTTTTTAGCAGCTGGTTGTTTTTTAGTTTCCGGTTTCTTTGTCTCTGGCTTTTTAGTTTCAGGCTTCTTTGTTTCCGGTTTCTTTGTAACAACTGGTTTTGGTTCTTCCTTCTTTGGTGTTGGAGTAACAACTGGTTTTGGATCCTCTTTCTTTTCTACTGGTTTTTTAGTAGTTGTTGCAGGTTTCTTTGTTGCAGGTTTTTTAGTCTCTGGTTTCTTTTCTTCAGGTTTCTTTGTTACCACAGGCTTTGGTTCTGCTTTCTTTGCAACAGGTTGTTTTTTCTCTTGAGGTTTAACAACTGGTTCAACTTTCTTTTCTGGTTGAAGACCTGTTTGAGTTCCTGGTTTCTTTTCTTCAGGTTTTTTTGTAACAACTGGTTTTGGTTCTGCTTTCTTTTCTACTGGTTTTTTAGTAGTTGTTGCAGGTTTCTTTGTTGTTCCTTGTTGTTTTTGTTCATTATTTTCAGTTGCGTTTGTTTCAACTAAAACTCTAAATTTATCAAAATCAGCACGATCTAAAATAAGAGAAGTCGCTTCGCTATTAAGGTTATGAGTTACAATTTCATTTGTACCTTTGTAAATAAAAGCTTTAACAAATCCCCCCTTATTGAAGTCGATCATAACAACTTCGCGTCTAGAGTTTGTTTCAGGGTTGACAAAATAAAACTTATCGCCATCTTTTTCAAGACACAAACAAAGTTTATTTTTGAAATTATTTGCACCAAAAAAATCTCTAAAAATTATTTTTCCCATAACATATCTCCTTTTCAATGCTATTATAGCAATATTATACTCTATAAATTTACGTTTGTCAATAGAGTTTTATCACAAATATATAACAAATATTATTATTTATATAATATATATATTACATAAAATATTTTTATTTTAGTGATGTATCAATATTAATTTCCACCTTTTTCCTCATCCATGTATGTTGCAAGAAAGTCAGAAATGTGGAAAAGTGCAGCTATTGGATATTTGTAAAATGCTTCTGACATTCCATATCCACCTGCTCTTACTCTTGGATCAAATCCTCCCATATGCCAATTTATTGCCATAGCTTCTTCTCTTGTAAGTTTCATAAAAGCACTAATTATGTAAACAGATTTTTCACCATGACCATAAGGAAGTGAATCTTCAACTTTGTAATAAGGTTTTTGAACCCACACTCCATCTTCTTTGACATTTCTCATTTCTGTTACATAAAAATCAACTTTACAAACATCATGAAGCAAAGCAATAATTGCAATACTTTCCTTAGAAATTATTCTTTCAAAATTTTCTCCAAACTCTTGCTTTATTAATGACAAAAATCTTTTATAAACATTAACTGAATGTAAACACAATCCCCCACGAAAAGCAGAATGATTGTTTGTACTTGCTGGAGCATCAAAGAAATCAGATTTTTGCAACCATTCAAGCAAAGCTTCACTTCCTTCTCTTTCAATATTATCATAAAAAATTTCTAAAAATTCGTCTTTAGCTTCCATAATTTTTCTCCTTTAAAATTTTCATTATTATACAAAATATTAATTATATATGTCAATCATAAAAAAAGAGATAATTTCAAAAATTATCTCTAAATATTTAAAATATTAAACACTAAATAATAAATTGCATTTTGCTGTTGCATTAAACCCTTTTTTATACTAAAATCAACTTCTTCACAAAGTGATAAAATTTTCTTAAGTTGAACTTTTGAAAAATTTTTAATTGCAAGTCTAGACTTTGTAATCGCATACTCTTTAACTCCTAGTTGCTTTGCAAGTTCAGTATCTGAAAGGTCAGAAATTGAAATGAAAAACAATCTACGAAAATGATTAGCAATAAGAGAAAAAGTTGATGTATCTTTTTCCATATAAGAAAGAAGATTTAATGCTAAATCACCATTCTTTTTTCCAAGTGCTTCTGTAAGTTCAAAGACTTTAAATTCCGGTTCTTTGATAACAATTTCTTCAACCATTTTTTTTGTTATCATAACCTCATCAGTATAACTTGCAAGTTTAAAAATTTCGTTTGCAATCAAAGTATAATATCCATTACAAGATTCAATTAAATCTGAAGCAACAGTTAACGAAATTTGTTTACCATATTTTTTTAAATCACTTGCAATTAAACTTGTTAAAGTATTTTTATCAAGTCTTTTTGCATCAACAAATTCAACAGAAGGTTTTAAAAAATCAAAAAGATTTTTATTATCAAATATAACAAGCACTGATGATGATAATGAATTTTCAATATATTTTTTTAACAATTTTTTATCATTTTCATTAATTTTTGAAAGATTTTTAAGTAACACAATTTTATATTCACTTGCAAAAGGCATAGTTTCACAAGCATCAATAATTGTTTGAAAAGAAGAAAATGAATCATCATCAAACGCAGTAAAATTGAAATCAGGCATTTCCAAATTACAAGCACGCTTAATCATAGAAAGAGATTTGTCATACAAAAGAGAATCTTCTCCTTGAATAAGATAACAATTTTGAATTTGTTTTGATAGACGAGTTTTAAGTGTTTTCAATCGTAACTCCTAATTATAAATTTATTCCTTTTCTTTTTCAAAAAGAAGTTTCCATAATTTGAATAAGAAAAAGTTTTTTTGCTTTGAGATTTATAGCATAAAACTTTTGAATCAATACTAGAGGCAAACGAAGATTTATCTCCAATAACCACAAAGTCAAAATCAAAAGAATTTACATAATCACATATATTATAACTCAAAGAAGAAGATCTTGCAAAGAAAATTGAAGTATCATCAAAAAATAATGAAAGACCAACAAACTTTTCTTCATAATAAATATAGTTAAAAACAAATCCATCACAAGATGTTTCTTCAATTAAATCTGAATAGACATAAACCTTGTCAGCAGAATAGTTTTCTACTAATTCCATATCCGGATATTCGTCAATAAAAAATACTAAATCAAAAGAATAAATATTGTTTTTGTTTAGAACATTCTTAAGCGAAGAACTTTCGTATGGATCGATAAGAGCAACATTACCTTTCTTGTTTCTTACAACAAGAGTGTCATGGGTAAAATATGAAATATAAGAAATATTCTCACTTGGCAAAGATGTGAAAAAATGAGAACAAGAAATAGAAAATAAAATCACCGAAAATGAAAACATTTTCATAAGATTTGATATACGAACAAACCTAGAAAATATAAACGCTGTAAAGATTATACAAACCGAGTAAAACGGATTTAGTGGTAACAAATTTATCGACAAAACTGTTGATGAAAAGAAGGATAGAATCAACATTACAAAATTTAATATTAAGTTTGGTATAACAAAAATAAACGATAAAAATGGCATAATTATTACAAGTAAAACTGATAAAAATAAAATCGGAAATAATACTGAAAATATAGGTACGATAAGTAGATTTATTATTGGTGAAATGAAATTGAAACTTGAATATAAACTTGACACAAACGGCAAGACTCCAAGTTGTGCAGAAATGCTAATAGCTATTCCCTCTGCAAAAATTTTTGGAAAGAATTTTAATAAAAATTTTGTGATAGGCTTTGCTGAAAATAAGATAAGTATCACACAAAAATAACTCATTAAAAATCCAATATCAAAAGCAGAAAGTGGAGAGAAAATTAAAGTTATTGTTCCGGCAAGACCAAGCGAAGAAAGGCCATCATACTCTCTTCCCGTAATATAAGAAAAGGAAAGAACATACGCCATAATCATAGCCCTAAGAACAGACGGAGCAAATCCACAAAGATATGAATAAGCAAAAACGAAAACACCAGAAGTAATAAAATTTATATAAAAATTGACATTTAATTTGTCAAGAATAAAAGCTAAAAGTGCGACCAAGAAACCAACATGAAGACCAGAAACTGCAAAAAGATGAAGAACGTTTGAATCATTAAACATTGAAATATTGACATCTGAAATATTTGACCTGTCGCCAAAAAGTAAAGCATAAGAAATATCTGCGTTTTGGTTAGATAATTTTGAATAAAGTAAGCCTTTTACTTTGAGTCTAAACTTCTCATCAAAATCAGTGTGAGTTTCACTTTTGACTATGTCTGAAGCATAGACAGTTGCAGTGTAAGGAGCATTGTTTCGAAAGTAATAAGAATTGATGTAACCAAAAGAAAATAGATTTACTTTTTCAAGGTCGGCAACAAATATTAACCATTCGCCTGGTTCTAGTGAAATGGAAATATCATTGTTAATGCGAAGAGCAATATTTTTGGAATCATCACCATTTATGGAAACATCTCTAAGAATAAGCGAAGTGGTAAATTCTGAAGAAGAAATATCATCAGAAACATAACCAGACACAACTGCTGAAGAAGTGTTTTTGACACCAGAGAAAAATAAAGAAACTCCAATAAAATAAAAGCAGTTGCCGAGTAAAATCCCGACAACTGCGATAATTAAAATTATTTTCTTAAAGCAAAATAATGCAAAAATCAAAAATAAACAAACCGACACAATGAAAAGTATCAAAAAAGTTGGAGTAAAATTAATAAAATTGTGAACGGAAATAATTCCAAACAAGAATGCTAAAAAGAAAATAAAAGTAAATCTAGCATAAGAATAATTTGTTTTCAAAATTAAACAGCAACTCCAAGATAACCAAAACCAACTTGGAAGTTATAATTTGTATTCATATCACCAGGAACCTTGTCAATATCGAAACAAATTTCAAAATAATCGTTTTCAATATATTCTTCGTTTAAAGAACCATAATATCCATAAGTTTGAGACTTGTTTAAGTGGTAATAATCTTTAACTTTTGTTGTACCATTGATAAGAATTTCACGTCCATCAAATTCATCAGAAGTGAGAATATCAAGGTCAAAAATAGAGTTAAGAGTAAATTCTTCAGCAAATGTAAACATAGTATAAAAATCTTCAGCATTGTCGTTTAGATTTCCATATTTCACTCTAACTTTACCAGAAGAGTTGTCCCCAGAAAGTGGTAAAGTTATTAAAGTATCAGTTGCAGCATTGTAATATCTGAAATTTACATTTATATCAAGATAATCAGCATACTTTCCTTCTTCTTTTGAAACGCCATCAGGAGCGTAATATTGGAAGCATAAGAAGATATCACTGATTGTCATACCCTCGCTACCAAACATAAAGCAAACACTTTGATATTCGTTTCTTGGAACATCTCTGAAGCAGTCTTCGTCGCTTGGAACAATCAAGAAGTCATCTCCTCTATAGAACTTTACAGCAGCTGCCATGTATGCATCGTCAACAGTTACACGATTATGTATTCCGAGAGAATTGCCATCTTCATCAAATTTTTCTTCAGCACCAATAAATGATAATGTTGACGCATAAGTAACGATATTTTTTACTACATTTTCATAATCTCTATTGAGTGTTACGGTTTCTTCTTTTGGAGAAAGTCCAGAAGAAGATGGATAAGTTGTCTTTAATTTTACATTAACTTGTGATTGTTGTCCAATCACAACATCTAAGATAAAGTCGGTAATTTTTTGAACATCGCTCACTTCCCCTTCCACAACATTTTCATCTCTTGTGATACCAACATAGGAACCGAGTTTTTCAAACATTTTTCTCACATCTTCAAGCGCTTCTGTTATCGGTTTATCTTCTGCAGTAATTTGAGGAAGTCCAGTTGTTGAGTCATAACTAACTCGAATACCATCTTCAATTTCTTCTGCTGTATATCCAAGAACTAGTTTGTAAATTGAATATTCCAACAAATCAACATAACCACCTGTGTAATGTTTGTTATGGTCGTTTAATGAGTTTGCTTCAACTCCAGCAAATTGTTCAGAATAATTTATATTAGTTTTATTTATTTTGCTAATCCAATCATTTTGATAAATTCCTTCATTTGTACCACGCTTTTGATAATAAACCCCATTGTAAGTACTTTGTAAAATATTATTGTTTGCAACAACATTTTCAAATATAGTAACACATGGTTTTGGACTTTCTCCTGTAAGGTCTCCTGCATAATTGTAACCTACACTCCAATTCCAACCTTTTGATGTGTCAGCTTTTAAAATTTGAGTTGCATCAAACGAAACATTTGAACCATTTGAATTGTATGAAGTAAGATTTTCATCAACACTTAATATTTGATATCTTATGTTATCATAATAATATTGTATTTTTGCTCCTGTTGAATTGAAATTTGTCGCATCCATTTTAGGTATTCCTTCTGCTTCAACTTGAGTTAAACTATCAGTACCATATAAAATTGCTCTTGTATTTGGATTTTCAACATATGAACCATAAATATAATATAAGTTTGATAAAATTTCTTTTGATAAAATACTATAATATCTTGCATTACCAAGTTCACCAACGGCTTCATCATAACTATAATTGTTTGGACGATAGAGCACACGCGTTCCATAAAGGTTGTAAGCAGTGTACTCTTCCCCTTCTGGAGCATCAATACCACAACCATAAAGACCTGCACACAACAAGAAAGTTAAGCAACCTATGATTGCCATTGTGTACTTGCCTATTCGTCTCATAAAATTTTTAAACTTTTTCATATATATATCATATAACAATTTCATCAAAAAATCAAGATATTTTGTAATTTTTATATTTATAATATAAATACAGAGTTTTTTCGCATTGAAAGTATGAGTTTATTTTTGGAGATTCTTCGCATTTTCAATGCTTCAGAATGACAAGTAAAGCATATTTTATTTAATCTTTTCTTATATAAAATGTTGCTTTTCGTTCTCCATATTTTTCAATTAAATCTTGGTCTAACAATTCTTTTAAACATCTTTCGATTGTTGTTTCAGACAATGTAGGACACAAAGCAACAATTTCTGATTTTGTAAATTTACCAATTTTTGTTTTGATAATATTATGAATTTGCGAAATTGCTTTTGATTTTTTTTCAAATAGAATATTTGCTCTTGTCTCAAAATCTCTATATGCTTTCAAAATAACTGACAACATATATTTTACAAATTTAGTTGGGTTGTTTGTTCCATATATCCAATTGAAAGAACTTGATTGCAATGCATCATAATATCTATCTTTTGTTTCTTCTATTATTTTTTCAATAGAAATAAACTTTCCAACATTATATTCATTTTTATACAAAAGAAGCAAAGTTAAAAGTCTGCTCATTCTTCCATTTCCATCATTAAATGGGTGAATACATAAAAAATCTAAAACAAAGATAGGAATTAAGATTAAAACATCAATATTACATTTACTTACTGCAATATTAAATTCTTCACAAAGTCTATCCACAGCATCAGGTGTTTCGTATGGTTTTAATGGTTCAAATCTTACAAATGAAGAACCATCTTCTCTTGTTTCTGAAATATAATTTTGAACATTCTTAAATTTTCCACCAATTGACTTTTCTGAAAACTTATATAAATCTCTGTGAAGTTGCAAAATGTATGAACTTTTTAGTGGAATAAATTCATAGTTTTCATGAATAGTATTAAGAACATCTCTATATCCAAGAATTTCTTTTTCATCTCTACTTTTTGGTGTTGTTTTATTTTCAAAAATTTGCTTAATTCTTATAGATGTTGTAACGATACCTTCAATTTTATTTGATGCTTCAATGCTTTGTATTTTTGCAATTTCCACAAGTTTATTTATCTTAGTTTTATTCTTAATTTCAATATTTGATAACTTACCCTTAAGTTCATGTATTTGAGAAATATATCCCAAAATTTCATTGTCCCAAGCAACATTTTTATACATTGAATAATTAAAAATTTTCATTTTTCATTCTCCTATTTTATTGCATCATTTTAGCATATTTGATGCAATAAATCAAGCATTTATGATATTTTATTGCATCATTTTAATACATTTGATGCAATAAAATAAGTTTTCTTGTCATTCTAAAGTATTAGCAAAAATCTCCTTTAACCTTTTCAAAACACAAAAAAATACGACCAAAATCAGTCGTATTTTTTTCATTAAAATATATCTATTTGTATTTTGTACATTTATTTAAAGGTTATTCTTACAAGCTTCTTCCTTGGTCTTGTGTTTTAACCTTGTTTGGAACTTTGATAGTGAAAAGTTGTTCATCTTCACCTTTTTCATTTGTTACATAAACACCATAAGTTGTAACACTTGCTGCAGTTGCAGTTGCAGATTGAGAAGCTTCAACTTCTGCTTGATAATCTTTTGCAAGGTTTCCAAGAGTCTTAACTTCTGATTGTGTTTTGTATGTTGCATCTTTTGTTCCTTGAGTTACTGCTTCATAAGGTGTTTTACCTTGTAAATCTCTAGTAGCCATAATTGCATCATTATATTCGTAGATATTTCCATCTTTTTCTAACAATAAGTCAATATCAAACATTGTAATATTTCCTAATGTTGCATCCACTTGTTCTAAATAAGTATTTGAAACACCACCTGCAATGATTGTGTAACCTTCACCAACAAGAGTTTGAGTTAAACCATTAATAAGAGTTTCATCTGTTGCCAAGGTTTTGTCTGCAGTATAAGTATCAACTAAAACAAAGTCTCCTCTCATAAGATCTTGACTTGTTAAAGCATTTTTCATTGCAGTAATATTAGCTTGAGTATCATTTGTCATAGTAACTGTTCCATAACCCAATTTATATTTTGAAACAGGAGAACCATTGTTACTTGCCCACCAATAAAGTGTTCCATCTTCATCAACATCAATCATATGAACATCAGTAATTTCTTGTTGTCCAAGAGTTGTACATTGTTCAATAATTGTAGAAATAACTTCATCATATTCGTTTTCAACTTCTTGTCCTGGGTTGCTTGGATCACTTGGATCGGTTGGACCGCTTGGGTCTGTTGGACCACTTGGATCGGTTGGACCACTTGGGTCGGTTGGACCGCTTGGATCTTCAATTCCTGGGTCAGTTGGACCACTTGGGTCTGTTGGATCGCTTGGACCTGGATCAACAATTCCTGGATCGTCTGGAGTTGGATCTACTGGATTTTCAATCGCTGGTGGTGTAACTGTTGGTGAGTCTGGTGTGTTTGCAGGAGTACATGCAGCAAGTGATGCAATCACTGTCAAACATAATGCAAGAGGTGTTACAACCTTTAATATTCTTTTCCAAAATTTACTCATAATTTAAAATTCCTCCGTTAATACATGCTTATTTTACCACACCATATATCCTTTGTCAAGACCAGTTTTTTACTTTTTTTATTATTATATATATTATACCTATATTTTCTTTTTTATTTATTTTACATTTCTTCTCTTGTCGTCAAAAATCGACAAATCTCCCCACTTGTCACTTTAAAACACCACTTTTTATGTCATTCTGAAGTGTTAGCGAAAAATCTCCAAAGCGAAAAAAAATATATCATAAAGATATATTTATTTTTTTGTTATTTCATTTTCAGTATGGCGATTTTTTACATATTCATATTGTGCTTTAACACTATCTTCAAGTGAATATCTTCTTTCATACCCAACAAGGTCTTTGATTTTGTCATTACTATAATACAAAGTAACTGGTTCATCTTTTCTTGCATTATCAAAATTCATATGAAGTGTTTGTTTACTTTTTGAAATCTTTAGCAGTGCGCTTGCAAGTTCCATAACAGAACTTGTTTCGTTGTTTGCAACATTGAAAGTTTCCACTCCAAGTTGATTATTCTTTTCAAAAACATCAACAACAACTCTTGAAAGGTCTCTAACATCTATGAAATCTCTTTCATAAGTTCCGTCTTTTGTTCCTATATCCCCACCATTCACGGTGATTTCTTTTCCATCAAGCACGCTGAGTGAAAGATATGAAAGTACTGGTTTATATTTTGCATTCAATATATCCCCAACATCAAACTCTTCGTTGCTTCCTACCAAATTTGCAAATCTAAAGATTGACACATTAAATTTGTCATTAAGTTTCGCATAGTCTTCAATTATTCTTTCGCAAAGGAGTTTACTTTCAGCGTATGGAGAAGTTGGTTCTTTTTCTGCATTTTCCCTAACTGGCAAGCTTTTTGGTTTTCCATAAACTTGAACGGTTGATGCAAAAGCAAGTTTATTCACTCCATACATATCCATCGCATCAAGAACATTGATTGTTGATGTGATGTTTACTCTCATATATTCGCTTGGAATAATCTTACTTTCTGGAATATATTTCTTTGATGCAAGATGTATTACGCCGTCAAACTTTTCTTTTTCAAACATCTTCAATGTTTCATCTCTATTGCAAAGGTCGATGTCATACAACTTAATTTCCCTACCAAGCGCCTTCTCTATTTTCTTCAAATTATCGCCGGTATTACTGAAATTGTCTGCAACAACAACTTCATGTCCCCTTTCCAACAATTGTAAAATTACATTTGAGCCGACATATCCAGCTCCACCTGTTACTAATATTTTCATACAGGCATTATATCACATTTTTCCTTTTTTGTGAATACTTTTCTCCAATTTTATCCTTTTTCATAGTTATTTTTTAAGATTATGCTTATATTATATATATATTTATTAATTTATTTATTAAATTAGTTTTGATAAAATGTCTTTTTATGTTAAAATATATACATATTTTAAGACTGTGAGGTAATTATGGTAAAATTTTCTAGATTTTTTAAATTTTTATTATTCTCTCTCTCATTATTCGGTCTATTTTTCTTAGCCGATGCTTCTCTTACTCAAAAGAGAACTATTGAGAACTCTTCGGAAGCTTATGTTGATGATACTCTTGTCAACGATACCCTTCCTGACTTTTTCGTCGCTGAAGATGAATCTGGTAAGAATTTGAAAGAAGACAATGTTTTCTTGTACTCTTCTTCTAATACTTACATAGACTTCTCTTTCTTGAGAAATGCTCCTACTATCATTTCTCCTGTGTATAATTATGTTTACTTCCCTGATACTAGTGACTCTACTACTTTCTCGTTCTTCCTTATCAGTAACTTAATCTTACACTCTAACAATTCTACTACTAATATTATTGATAGTAACAACGACGATAACTACATAAGTACTTTTGAGGAAACTCCTGAAAATCCTACTTTTGTTGGTAATGCTAATAAGCCTCAACTTATTGACCTTACTCTTGCTGTTACTGGCAATACTGAAAATACTACTATTAGAATTCAAGAAGATGGTATCTATACCCTTTCTATTAGAGGTCAAGTTATTTCAACTACTGATGGTGCTTTAGGACTTGAAGCTTCTTTATGGGAATCTGATGAACTTTCTATTGACTTCAAATTCTTTGTTTTAAGTGAAAGTTCTTATTATGAAAATTCTAGACCTATTATGACTGCTTCTAGCGTTGAAACTTTAGCCTTAACTTCATCTCACGACTATTACTACTATTACAATTATTCTCTTTATAACGTGAACGATGGAACTGCTGTTGCTTCTTTACCATCTCTCACTTATGACCCTACTAGATATGAAATCTCTATCAATAAGAAAGACCCTTCTGAAGTTGAATCTTTTGTAAGAGTAACTTTTGATAAGAAAAATGAAACTCATATACTTGAAGGTGATTCTTCCGTTCTTATGGCTAGAACCACTGCCACTGAAGGTCTTAATGATACAAAGAGATATTCGACAACCTTAACTTTCAATAATCTTGGCGAATATGAAATTTCATTTAAATTCATTTTCGTTACAAATTATTTAAATACAACAACTGAAGATTACGAATATTATAAACTTGATAAACTTTATGGAAACAACAGAAGATTATATGTTTATGGAATGCAATCAGTTTTCACAAACTATGGCGAAGGTAGAGATCCTCAAACTAATGCTTATAACTTTAAAGAATTTAAAAATGTTCACGAAGAAAATTCTACTTTCACAGACTCTGCTGATATCACAGCTTTATATAAAGAATTCTTAACAAAGAATAGCTACGGTAACAGATATACTATTGACTATGTTTTAAGATACATTCAAAACAATAATATTAAACCTGTTCAAACAGACCAATCTCCTTTAAAATTCTTATCTAATACAACCTTGTCAAGTAACTCTCAAGTTTACTGTACAAAAAATGATGGTTCTTTTGATACTTCAAGTTATTCTTTGAATGGTACTAAACTTTATCAAAAACAATATACCGGAAAAACTTTTGGTAGCACTCAAGGTTATTACATTTTTATATTAGGTTATACATATGATCAATATCAAACAATTGCTGGTTACGATTCTTCAACACAATATCAAATATTCTTCCTTGAAGTAAATAAAGTTAACCCAACAATTTCAATTATCAATGATAAAGATAATTCAACTTTGAAAGCTGGAAAATATACAAATAGTTCAGTTACTATCATAAATGATCATTTTGATGATTTATATAACACAAAAGTGTATATCAAAATTTCTGGTTATAATTATTCAAATAACAATTCAATTGTAACAGATTATACAAGCAACGTTGTTTTAGATCATGCAAACTTCTCTGATATTGACCTAGATAACGATGGCATAATTACATTAAGAAACAATGCTCATTATGTACTTGAAATTTTTAGTGGTAAAAATGGTTTGAATGGAACACCTGAAACAACTGACTTCTATATTGACAACAACCCAATCACAAACTTAACTGCTAGAAATGTAAAAAGAGAAACAAATGGTTCTTATACAATCGGTCATTCTTTTGATACTTTTACAAATCAAAATATGACATTATCATGGAACGAGAAAAAGAGTGGCGCAAAAACTTATGCTTATTACAAAAAATTTGAAATGTCAAGTATAGTTTATTATGGAAAAGATAACTTATCTTCAATTCTTTATGCTTCACTTGAAAACAGTTTAGAAACTTCTATTCCTGTAAATTATACAGTTAATATGAATTTATCTAAAACAAAATGGAACCCATGCAAAAACTCAATCGGATATACAACTACACTCCCAGCAGATTATAAATTAGCAGACCCTGGTTTATATTTCGTACAAGTATTTGATGAAGCTGGAAATAGTACTGTTGATATTTTCATGATTGATAATTCAACTCCTCTCTTCGCTCTTTATAACGAAGAAAAAATGGAATATGATTTCCCAGGTTCAACTGAAACTGTTTCAACTTCACAAAAATTGTTCTGGGGAAAATATAAATCAATTATCATTACTAATCTTGCAAATGGTTCATTTGATATCTTCAATGATATTAGATCAAATCCAAATATGAATGATGAAGAAATATTTGACAAGATTAAAACCGTTGATTTATTCAAAGATAATAATGGTCAATACAATGTTAATATTTGTAAAACATTCTATAATAAATTCTTTAAAAATGATTACATACAAGAATTAGTATTCCCTGGTGCAAACCCAGATGCAGGTATGAGTTTAACTAACTACAATGGTTATTACTTCACTATACCAAACGAAGAAACATATTGGGTAGCAACACCAACTAATCCAAACTTTACTCTTCAAACTGGTTATATGATTGATATCAATGCAGATGTTGAAGGTAAGAGTGATAACTATGAAATCTTAATAAGAAATAGAGCAAATACTCTTTTTGATCACAACTATTCACTTACAGATAAAATACAATATACAAATTATTACAGTAATTATTTAACTTTGATTGTTACAAAAGATGCTGCAGAAATGAAGATTACATATTATTCAAATAACTCAAATGAAAATATTACTCTTGCAGCAAACGACAGTACAATCACAACCTTTGAAGGTTCTGATGGAGAAACTTATGAATCTAGAAATGCATTCTTGAAACCAACTATGATGGAAAAAGCATTCTCACTTTCATTTATCCCAAGAATTGAAAATGATGGAAAAATAACTCAAGTAGATACAGTTAAAATGTATTACTATGAATATTACATCAAAACTATAACAAAGACTGTTAAAGTTAATGGTGTTAACAAAGAATATACTTATTACTACTACACTTATGATAAAGATAATCCAACTGAAGAATATGAAGTTTATACTTATGATTCAAAATCAACTTCAACTGATAAGATTACAAGAACAATAAATGTTCAAGATAGTATAACAAAAGCTGGAGTTTATGTATTTGAAAGAACATATCTTTTAGGTGATGATTACTTTATCGAAGAAGATGATTATGCAAGAAGATCTATTACTTTATATATCGATAGATTCTCAGTTATAAGTTCTGCTGATGTTACAGAATCTGGTACTGTTGAAAGTATCGTTGGTGGCGATATCTTCCTTGGTATCTATGATGACGGAACAAATGCAAACTTAATGTTAACTTTCCCAGATGCTCCATTTGGAAATGTTAATGGTTCAAACTTATATTCATCTGACGGACTTATTAGTTCATCTTCAATTAGCGTTTACACAAATAAGCTTCCTGTTAATGTTTATGTTCCTGCTTACAAATACACTCAAAATGTTGATTATGTTGAAAGTGAAAACAATTATCAATTCAATGTTAATCGTGATGATACTATGAACGTTAAATATAACGAAGTTGTAAACGAAACACCTGTTGAAAGTGTAATTGAAGAATATAAATTATTCTCAACAATTATCTATACTCCTACAACAGGAATAACTAACACTCCAATTAGATACTCATCTGTTGGAGAGAAAAATGGATTCTTAACTTTTGCAGATAGTCATGGAAACGAAGTTTCAAACTTCACAAATGCTGGTATTTATAGAGTTAGAATTTATCAAGGATATTATAGTATTGCTGGTGAAAATAGTTTCAATAGCTATATTGAATTCCAATTTGAAATAACAGCTCCTGCTCCTGAATTTAATATTTACGATTCAAGAGGTAGTTCACTTGCTGACTACAACGGAACCCTTTATACAAACCAAGACGAACTTAAAGTTGTTTGGACAGATCCAACTTATGATTACAGTGCAAAGATTGATAAAGAACAAATCTTAGTTACTACATCAACTGGTTACAACCATATGATTGATAGTTCTTTAATCGAAACTGAAGATAATCAAAATACATTAACCTTACATTTGTCTGATTTGAATGATGCTTACACCGAAGGTGCAACAATCTCAATCAAAATGATATTTGAAGGTAACAATGCTTACTACAAACCAACAACAAAAACAATTGTCGTTGATAAACTTGCTCCAACACAAAACATTAATACATTATTACAAAACACACTTAGTTCTTTAACTGCAAATAGCATCACAAGTGTTACATCTGCAAGCTTAAGAGAATTCTATGGTGTTGATGGAAGTAAAACAACAGAAGGTTCTGAAAGTTACAATGTTAGTGCATCAACAGGAATGTTTGCTTACTATTCATATTCAGTAACTTCTGAATACTTTGCAACTCTTTTCCAAACTCTTGCTACAAATTCAAGTCTTCCAACACAAACTCAAGAAGTTTATTATAGATCTTTTGAACTTTTAAATGCTGAAGGAAAATTAGAATTTGACTCTATTACAGGAATTCCAAATTCTTCAAAATACAATGAGTTATTCGATTCAGAAACTTACTACTCTGATTTCGCAACAGCTCAAGGTTCATTAAACCTCTTGTCAAAAACTTCTTTGGAAGAATTGACAGATAGTTTAATAAATAATATGTATTATGAAATTATCGAAAGAGACCTTGCTGGAAACTTAACAATTTATTCAATCTTTGTTTACAGTGATGAAACAGTAAATGAAAAAGATCAAAAAGAATACAACAACTTAATCACTTACACAAACAATAAAAATGGTGAAGAAGTTCAAGCGTACTCTATAGATGATTTAGATTCTACTTATTACAACATCTATTCTCCATCTGGTTTTGAATTTAAGAAAATCAATTGGTTTGGAGATGAATGGAATCAATTCAATATTAAATATTACGATGCAACAATTGGAAATTATATTACTTTATACTTAATGGCATCTCCATATTTAAGTCAAGGTGAATTCTATGATTTAAGTAAAAACGATGGAACTATTATAAATATTTCATCATTACTTAAAGATTACTTCCCAAATCAAAAGAAAAATACAATTTCTTTCACAGATCGTTATACAGGAAAGATAACAAATATCTATTTAACAATTTGGGATACAAATCTTACAACAGCTATTTCTTCAATAGAAGATTACGAATATATTGATATCTTACAACCAACAGATTCTCAACTTGCTGACACTTCTGCAAACAGTTATGTTTATGCAACATCAGTAAAAATTGAATTCTATTATGACGATATTGGTTATACAGAAATATATTACAAAGATAACTTATTCGGAACATATTCAGCTTGGAAAGCAACTGAATTTGATTTAGTTGGAATAAGTAACTTATCTGGTTATACAAGATGGTTAATTAATACTATTAACCTTGAAAATAACCAAAGAGTAAAATACACTATTGTAGATAACTTCGGAAATGTTACAACAAAAGTTCACTTGTATAATGAATATACAAATTACTTAGAAATTGATAGTACAAACACATTGTATTCTTATTACAATGACGAAAGTGAATTAGTTTATATCACAAAAGATTCATTCATCTATACATACAACACTTCAAAATACAATGTAACTATCTATAATGCTAATAATGAAATGGTATATGATACTCAAGCAGATATCAATGATGCCAATTCAACAGGCTCTAATATTACTAAGAATAGAATAGAAAATTATGATACAATCTTACGTCTTACAATTTCTCATGTTGATGAAACATTAACCAAAAATATTAAATATTGGAATGAATCATACAGAATCGAACTTAGAGAATTGTCTGACTTAAATGTTGTTGTAAATAATATCTACTTCAGACTTTATAACAATCTCCCAGTATCTATCAATAGTCAAGAAGATAAAACAAAAAATCTTTACTATTACTATTTCACAGATACAAACGGAAATATAATTACTGACGATTTACTTAATGGAGTATCATATTATTCAGAAGTAACATTCTATTGCTTTGGTGATACAGATGTATTAGATTATCCATATTCATATTACATCAGTAGAGATAACGGAGAAACTTTTGAACCTCTTGTTAATGGAAAAACAATTTCTTGTACAACAACAACTCTTCAAAACTTCGTTCTCAAAATTGCTTATGACTTTGACAACACAAAATTAAATCAAAGTCCAACATCAACTTATTTGTTTGAATATGATTATGTTTACGAAAACTTCATTCTTTCATCTTCACTTTCTAATTTCTATTACATAACAAAAGAAAATGCAGATGGTTCAGTTGAAGAAGTTAAACTTTCTGGACAAACTTATGTTTATGGTACAACAAGTTATTCAAGACATTACATTGTTAACTTAGATTACTCTGATAGATCTTTAGTTTCAATTGTTTTGAATGAAGAACAAAATGTAAAAATTATGAATGAGGGAGAACCTGTTTATAGACAAATATCAGATTCAACTGGTGTTTATACAGATATTTGGTATATTTCAAATTCTGAAGCACTTGCTGAAAAAGATAACTTATCTAAATTCTCTGCATATATTGCAATAACATATATTGCTCCTTCAAACAATATTTCTCGTTTATTCTACTTATCAACTGAAGGTATTAACGAAAACTTAATTAACTCATATCAAGCAACAATCGTTGCAAACGAAGATCAAGAAAACTTCGATAAATTAAAACTTTCTTGGAGTAAATATTATGGTATTTCTCAAAATAAGATTAATATCATATTATCAAAAGATGGTAACGAACTTGACCCAATAGTTTATGAAGATAATAGTTATTATTATGTTCTCTTAACAAGATCAGGAACTTACAATGTTCAATTAAAAGACATTGTTGGAAATTATCAAACTTTCAATGCTGGTTCAACTGGAGAAACTCAAACTCTAAAATTAATCTTCTTGAAAGATGTTCCATTCACAATGACTTATACAAACCCATTAACAAATGAATTGCAAACTACTGAACCTGTAAACCATGCAATTTATAATGGAATTGTAACAATTAATATTCCAACCTCTACTCTTGCTGCTTACTATACAACTACTGGTGCTCCAACAATTCAAGTAACAAGAAACGGAAAGAAATATTCTGGTTATACAACTAACTCAAGATCTTCTTGGACTTTTGAAGATATGGGACATTACTCTGTTAGTTTTACTGCAACAAGTCTTGCAACAGGAAATGTAATAAGAAAAGAAGTTTATTTCTTCACAATTATGAATAGTGAAGAATCAAGATATTCTTATGAATTTACAAAATATTCAAATTACTATATCCAAAATGTTTACAAGATGGTAAACAACGAATATGTTGATATAACAAAACAACTTTTAAGTACATTGTCTTATAGTACAATTCAATCAAATGGAAAAACTTATTTCTCTGAATTAGTTCTTACTTATTTAGATGAAAAAACAGGTTCTGGAAGATATATTGTTACTGTTAATACAAATGAAAACTTATATAGTTCAAGTTCAATTATGACAACTTATACCTTCAAACTTTGGATTAATGTTGGTTCAACACCTGTCAAAGTTTCTCTTGAAGAAGGTAAATCAACAACTGGTAAAATTGATATTTCATTCAACCCTGCAAATATCTTCGCAGAAGTTGGTGAATCTTACATAAGAGTTATCTCTTATCCAGAAAAAGAAGATGGATACTACTTGTATTATAACTATATTATAAATGCTTCAAGTGCTTCTTCAACTCAATCTTATCAAATTGAAGATGTTGGTGAATTCTATATTCAAATTTACACAACTAGTGGAAACTTGTTATATAGTTACAAAGTTGTTAGAAAAGAACCTCTTAATACTTTCGCTATTATATTCATTATAGTAGCAGTTGCTATTCTCTTATTAGTAATTATTCTTATCTATAGATTAAGAAAGAAAGTATCTGTTAAATAATAAAAAAATATATACTTGGAAATTCCAAGTATATATTTTTTTTATTCTTCTAGTTCACTAATTATATCATCAATTATCATACTTTCTTCTAGTCTATATTTGTTATATGATAATTCAATTTTTCTGCGTGAAATAAACTCTTTATCTGCGCCATAACATTTCACTTTAACAAATGAATTTGCAAAGAAATTACATACCTTATAACCAAAACCACCTTCTTTTATTCCATCTTCTAACACAACAACAACTTTATGATTTTCTTTCAAATTTTCCAACAAATCTTTATCCACGTTTGATATAAAACAAGGATTAATTAATGTTGCATTAATATGATATTTTTTTCTTAAAATATCACAAACATTACTTGCTTTTTCAAAGAAGTTACCAACTCCTATTATTGCAATTTTCTCTCCATTTTGTATAACTTTAAATTTATTTATTTCATAATAATTTGTATTATCCATTTCTCCAGTACTCACAACTTTTCCTGTTGGGATTCGTATTGCCAATGGATATTTATTTTGCTCTTTTGCAAAAGATAACATACCTAAAAGTTCTTCTTTGTTTGTTGGTGCAAGATAAATTAAATTTGGAATATTAGAAAGAATTGGTATATCAAAAACTCTTTGATGTGTTGCTTCTGATTGACTTATATTTCCACCATATACAAGTATCGTTGCAGGTATATTATTCAAGCAAATATCCTGCAAAATTTGGTCATAAGCTCTTTGCATAAACGAACTATCAATCTCAAGTATTGCTTTTATTTTCCCCTTTAAAAGTCCTGACAAAAACGATACTGAATGTTGTTCACAAATACCTACATCAATGTAGTGGTTTTTTAATATTTTTCTAAACTCTTTTGAAATAAAAGTTAATGTTGGAGTTGCTGGTGATACAATAACAAAATCTTGATTTTTTTTAAAAGTATTCTTAAAAAATTCATTTACAACAATCGGGTAATTCTCATCTTGTTTTCCCCTTAAATATTTACCATCAATTCCTTGTTTTTTACACCAGTGAAATTCCTCTTTATTTTCTTCTGCAACTCTTAATCCACAACCTTTTTTTGTATGGATATGTACAACAATAGGAACATTATTATCTTTTAATTCTCTAAATGTTTTTACAAGTTTTGTTATATCATTACCTTCATCTAGATAAACATATTCAAATCCTAATGCCTTGAAAAAATTAGTTTTACTTTTACCCTTTGTCTTTCTCAAAATCTCTAAATTTTTATACAAACCACCATAATTATTTGATATTGACATTTCGTTATCGTTTAAAACTATTATCAAATTACTTTTTAATTCATAAGCATTACTAAGTCCTTCAAAAGCTTCACCTCCACCAAGAGCCCCATCTCCAATAATTGCTAAAACATTGTAGTCTTCTTTTTTTAAATCTCTAGCTTTTGCAATTCCACAAGCTTGACTTATTGAAGTTGAAGTATGTCCAGTAATAAACAAATCATGTTCACTTTCATTTTGATTTGTGTATCCAGAAATTTTATCAAGAAGTTCATCTTTAATAAAAAAATCTTTTCTTCCTGTTAAAATTTTATGAGCATAGCATTGATGAGACACATCAAAAATAAACTTATCTTTTGGAGAATCAAAAACATAATGTAATGCTGTAATAAGTTCAACAACAGCAAGATTTGACCCTAAATGTCCACCAATTTTATTAACTCTTTTTATAATTACATCTCTAATTTCTTTCGTTAAATTTTCTAATTTTTCAACTGGTATTTTTTTTAAATCTTCTAAAGAATTTATTTTATCCAATAATTTCAAGACTCTTATCTCCTTGCAATAAGATATTATTATATATATAAATATTGACAAAAAGTGTTACTTAAAAAAATTAATAATAAATATTTTAAATAACAAATATTTTGTTTTAAAATTACTATAAATTTAACTAATATCTATGCTATATTAAAATTAACATAAGGAGTAAGTATGAAAATTGATATAACAAAAGTAAAAATATTTGTAACAATTCCTCAAGAAAATGTTGAAGAAGTTAGAAATGCTATATGTAATGCCGGAGCTGGTATTATTGGTAATTACTCATATTGTTCAGCATCAACTAAATGTACAGGAACATTTTTACCAAATGAACAAGCAAAACCATATATTGGAAACAATAACAAATTAGAAATTGTTGAAGAAGAAAAATTAGAAGTTATCTGCAATATCGAAAATGTTAAAAATGTTATAAAAAAATTAAGAGAAGTTCACCCATATGAAGAACCTGCAATTGATATTGTACCATTAATTGATGAATCTAGCTTTGAATAAAAAAAGAAGGATAAAAATCCTTCTTTTTTATTTTTAAAAACTATTTTATTTATTAAACATTGTAAGCAATTTTTACACCAGGTCCCATTGTTGATGCAATAGTAACATTTTTAATATATTGTCCTTTTGCAGCAGCAGGTTTAGCCTTGATGATAGCTTCCATTATTGTATTCAAGTTTTCAGTAAGTTTTTCTTTACCAAAACTTGCTTTACCAATAATTACATGGATGTTGTTAGTTTTGTCAAGTCTATATTCAACTTTACCAGCTTTAACATCAGAAATAGCTTTCTTAATGTCATTTGTAACAGTTCCACTCTTTGGGTTTGGCATTAAACCTTTAGGTCCCAAAACTCTTGCGATACGACCGATAACACCCATCATATCAGGAGTTGTAATACAAACATCGAAATCAAGCCAGTTGTCGTTAGCAATTTTTGCAACGATTTCTTCAGCACCAACATAGTCAGCACCATTTTTTGTAGCTTCGTCAGCTTTATCACCTTTAGCGATAACTAAAACTTTAACATTTTTACCTGTTCCATTTGGAAGAACTACAACGCCTCTAACTTGTTGATCAGCATTTCTACCATCAACACCAAGACGAATGTGAGCTTCAATAGTTTCATCAAATTTAGCATTAGCTGTATTTAAAACTGCTTCGATACCTTCATTAACATCATAAGCTTTTTGTCTTTCAAGGCTTTCTAAATTTTTAACATATCTTTTACCACTTTTCATTTAACTAGCCTCCTATTATTCTTCAACAACTTGTACGCCCATAGACTTTGCAGTACCTTCAACCATAGCCATTGCAGCTTCGATTGAACCAGCAGTAAGGTCAGGCATCTTAGTTTCAGCGATTTGCTTAACTTGAGCTTTTGTAAGTTTTCCGACTTTTTCTTTGTTTGGTTTACCAGAACCAGACTCAATACCTAATGCTTTTTTAATTAATACAGCAACAGGTGGTGTTTTAAGAACAAAAGTGAAAGATCTATCTTGATAGATAGTGATAACAACAGGGATAATAAGTCCTTCTTGAGCTGCTGTTCTTTCATTAAATTCTTTTGTAAAACCAGCAATATTGATTCCATGAGGTCCTAAAGAAGAACCAACTGGAGGACCATTTGTGGCTTTACCAGCTGGCAGTTGAAGTTTAACAACTGCACCAATTTTCTTTTCTGCCATTTTAATCTCCTTATGTGGTAATTCGAGTTTTCTACTCTCCCACTAATTTTGTCAGTTTAATGTCATGACGGACAAATTTTTATTTTAACAACATAAATATGTTGAAAAAACCATATTTTGAACTATCAAGTTCATTGTGTGATTTATACAAACTAAATCTTAATTTATATAAACATAAAAGTTTTTGAAGAAAAACATTAACAAAATTATTGAGTAATTTTACGAACTTGATTAAATTCAAGATCTACTGATGTTTCTCTACCAAACATTTCTACAGAAACTGTAACATTATTATTTTCAGAATCAACATTATTGATTGTTCCAATCATTTTATCAAGAGGACCATCAATAATTTCAACTTTATCACCAACTGCAAGGTCAGTTTCAACATTAATCTTTTCAAGACGAAGTTTGATAACTTCTTCTTCTGTTAAAGCTAAAGGTCTTCCTTTTGGACCAACGAAACCAGTTATTCCTCTAGTTCTTGTGATATTATGCCAAAGATCATCGCCATAAATCATTTTTACTAAAATATAGCAAGGCATAGATTTTCTAGTAACAAGTTTCTTTTTTCCATTTTTTTCTTCAATAACATCTTCAGTTGGAATAATAATATCAAAAATTCTATTTGAAAGACCAAATTTATCTACAACAGTTTCAAGATTTTCCTTTGCGACATTTTCATATCCAGAAAAGGTATGAAGAACATACCATTTAGGTTCGTTAGAATGTTCCATTATATCTCCTTAAAAGTTTATCCTTGAAGCAATTTAACAAGAAAACCAAGTAATGAATCAATACCAAAAATGAGAACTCCAAAAACAAGAACAAAAACAAGAACAACTCCAGTTCTTTTTACAACTTCTTTAAAAGTTGGCCAAGTAACTTTTTTAAGTTCAGACATAGTACCTCTAACAGATTGAGTTATAGACACTTTGTTTTTATTTTGCTTTTTCTTTTTTCCATTTTTGTCTTTCTTATTATCGTTAGATTTCTTTTTTAAATTTTCTGCATTATTGTCGTTGTTTTTATTTTGCTTGTTTTTTTCTTTTTTATCAACAACTGCTTGTTCTTCAACTACAGCTTCTTCAACTGGTGTTGAATCAACATTAACTTCTGCATCTCTATCTTCTAAAACGACTTCTTCGGTTTTGTCTTCAATATTTTTTTTATTCTTTGACATAAAACCTCCCATGAATTTTGAAAACTATTTAGTTTCCTTATGAACTGTTCTTTTATTGCAAGTTGGACAGAATTTTTTGATTTCTATTCTATCACTGTTTTCTTTAACATTTTTTGATGATGAATAGTTTCTGTTTTTACACTCTGTACATTCAAGTGTGATGATTTTACGCTTTGGTGTAGCCATATATTTATCTCCTAACAAAAAAACTAACACCCCGCTAATGCGATAGTGTCATATTGAATATATCATATATTAATTATATTGTCAAGAGTTTTTAAGTTGTTTTAAATAAAAAAAAGATGAAGAAATTAGTCTTCTTCATCTTCATCATCGTCATCTGAATATTCGTATTGTTCGATTTCATCATCGTCATCATCATCGTAATCATCTTCTTCCAAAATGATGTCATCATCAAACATTTCATATTCTTCAAAAGCTTCTTCATTTTGAGTTTTTTCACTTGATTCTTGGGTATTATTTTGAGCTCTTTCATTTTCTGCAAGATTTTCAGATTCGCCTTCTTCTGGAATTATAATATCAATCAAAAGAGCATGTTGATTTGTTCCACAACGAGATTGAATATCTTCAAATTTTGAAGGTAAATTATAATCAAGGTCATATTTTGTTACATAAGAAAAATACACCCTAAGTAAATCTTTCGCAAAAAGATAAGCGTGAGAAATATCATCGCCATCTGTGGTCAAATCTAAGTCAGGTATTAATACCTTATATGAATCTGATGTTTTCAAAAATACAGCAGGATAAATAAATTGTAACATTGACTCTCCTTTAAAGCACTTATTTTCTTAATAAAACAAATTTTAAAAATTATATAAATATAATAACATAAAAAAATATATTTATCAAAATGTTTTATTAAAATTTTTTCATAATATTAAGATATGCATTAAAATAAAAAAAATCTATGAATTCACATAGATTTTTAATATCAAAAAAATTATCTAACCATATCAACATCTTTAGATTGGAAAGCACCTTTAGCTCTTCCAACATTAGTTATTTCGCCAGTATTAACCTTTTCAATTCTTCCAAGGTCTGGAGCCACAATTGCACTAACAAAAGGTTGATATAATTTCAATTCAATTTTATTATTGTTTAATGAATAAATCTCTTTATTTCTGCTCATTACTTACTGTCTCCTTTTATCTTATGCCTAATAATAACACATAATTTTTATGTTGTCAATATGTTTTTCTCAAATTTTTTTAGTCCAAATTACATTCTATCAACAACATCAATAGCAAGTACATTCAATGCAAGAGCAAGTTCCTTATAAACTAAATCACATAAAGCTAAGTAACTATTTCTCTTATTTTCATCATTTTCTGTCAAAATTTTGTGATTATTGTAGAATGTTGAAAAACTACTTGCAAGTTCATAACTTGACAAGCATAACAAGTTTAATGACTTATCTTTATAACAAATACCATAAGATGAAATTAATTTTAATAATGAAATTATTATTCTTCTTTCATCATCATTATCAATAACAATTTCACTAGCTTTTGCTTCAATTTTTCTTTTTATTGATGCAATTCTAACAAGAGTGTATTGCAAGTATGGTCCTGTTTTTCCTTCAAATGATAAAAATTTGTCAATATCAAACACATAATCTTTTAACACATTATTTGATAAATCGCCAAATTTCATAGCAGCAACGCCGATTTTAAGCGCCATATTGTCATCATCTTGTTCTACACCATTTGACTTTAATTTTTCGCTTGCTTTGTCTTTTAAAAGGTTAATAATATCTTCAAGTTTAATTAATCCACCATCTCTTGTTTTGAATGGTTTTCCGTCTTTTCCGTTCATTGTACCAAAACCAATGAAAGTTAATTTTTGATTTTCAGGAGAAATTCCTGCCATTTTACAACATCTAAAAACTTGTTCAAAGTGTTGATTTTGTCTTGAATCTACAATGTAAATTATTTCATCAGGATTGTAAGTTTCATTTCTCATAAGGATTGTTGCAATATCAGTTGTTGCATACAAATCACTACCATTATATTTTTTAATAATTGCAGGTGGCATTGGATTTTCGTATCTTTGTACTTCATCAGGAGATTTTTTTGGAATAGGTATATGTTCTCCTTCTCTTGCAACATCAACAATCAAAGAACCTTCACTTTCTCTTGTAAGACCTTTATCAATAAAAAGTTTTACGGTTCTATCTGTATATTCACTTGCATCACTTTCGCCAAGCCACAAATCAAATGTAGCATTGAGATCTTCATAATTCTTTTTAATTTGTTCAACAGATTTGCTTCTTATTTCCTTATAAATTGTAAGATATGGTTCTTTTTTTTGTTGAATATATAAAGTATAAAGGTCTGCTTTTTTTCTAAATTCCTCATCTTCTTTCTTTCTCTTGCTTGCCTTTGGATAAGCAGAATTTAACATACTCAAAGTTATTTCAATCTTTTCATTACTTTTTCCAAAATAATAATCCAATAGTCCATCTTCTTCAAGTTGCAAAACAGTTAATCCCATTTGAAGTCCGTAATCACCTAAGTGAACATCACTAATAACTTCATCACCCAAAAGTTTGCAAAGTCTTTTTAAACTTTCACCAATAATTGGAGAACGCAAATGACCAACATGAAGTTCTTTTGCAACGTTTGCTCCACCATAATCGATGATAATCTTTCTTTTTACATCATTCTTTTGAATTCCTAAATTTTCATCACTCAACAAATCATTTGCTATTTTTGAAAATGCAACGTCTGTCAATTTGATATTAATAAATCCAGGTCTAACAGCAGAAAAAATAAACAAATCATTTTCTTCTTTATTTAATTCATTTATTATTTCTTCAGCAACATCAAAAGGAGCTTTTCCAAGACTTTTACAATTTACCATTGCATAATTACATTGAAAATCACAAAGTTCTGGTCTATTTGAAAAAGAGCAAACAACCTCTTTGTTTTCATATCCTAAATTTTTACAAGCTTTTTGTATAAGACTTTCTATAATTTTTTTAATATCCATAATAACCTCAATTTTTTTACACTTTAATATAACATAAAATAAATTATTTTACAACAAAAATAATAAACTTACTTTCTTAGTCAATTTACAGCATAAAAAAAGAACTAAAGCTATTAGTTCTTTATTTTATTAATCAATTTCTCTTCTTGATTGCATAGCTCTTTCAAGAGTTACTTCATCAGCAAATTCCAAATCACTACCAATAGAAACACCTTGTGCAAGTCTTGTAACTTTTATATTGAAAGGTTTTAAAAGCTTTGCAATATACATTGCAGTTGCATCACCTTCAACATCAGGATTTGTTGCCATAATAACTTCAGTAACATTGTTTTGTTGAACTCTGTTTAAAAGTTCTCTTATTTTGATATCGTTAGGCCCACGATTTTCAAGAGGACTAATAGTACCAAAAAGAACATGATAAACACCACTATAAGATTTAATTTTTTCCATAGCGATAATATCTTTAGGTTCTTTGACAACACATATTACTTTTTTATCTCTACTTTCACAAATAGGACAAATTTCTTGACTTGTATAATTTCCACATTCTTTGCAAAAGTGAATTTTTTCCTTCGCTTCCACAATAGCACTTGCAAAATTTTCTGCTCTTAATTTTTCTCCTTCAATAATAGAAAAAGCATATCTTTGAGCAGTTTTTTTACCTACACCTGGAAGAGTTCTAAAATACTCAATAAGTCTTTCAATAGATTCATCAAAATCGTTCATAATTTACCTTTTTATTACATTCCTGGAATATTAGGAAGTCTAGTTTGTTCTTCTGTTGTAATTTTCTTAATAACATCATTTACAGCAGAAACAATTAAATCTTCAAGCATTTCAACATCATCTGGATCAACAACTTCAGGTTTAATTTTTATTGCCTTTAATGTTTTGTTTCCCATCATTGTTATTTCAACCATACCACCACCAACAGTTGATGTGTATTCAGTTGCATCAATTTCATCTCTTGTCTTTTTCATATCATCTTGCATTTTTTGAGCTTGTCTCATAAGTTGTTGGAGATTTCCTCCACCAAATCCACCAAAATTTCCGTATGCCATAATTAATTCTCCTTTATTTTATTTTTAATTTATTTCCAACAGCAAGTTTAAGTTTTGATATATCTTGTTCATGTTCAGGTAAAACAGTTTGTATTTTTTCAACAGAAACCTGCATATTAAGACCTTGCCAATTCAAGGCTTGTTCAATTTCTTTTTTCCCTTCACTGATAACTCCAATCAAGAAATCATCTCTGTTTCTTATAATCAAAGTTCCATTTTTTATTTCAACATCTGTAATATCACCACATGCAACATGAAGAGCAACTTTTTTTCTTTCTTTCAAATACAAAACAACTTTTCCCCAAACATTTTTTACATCAAGTTTTGTTGAAGTTGTTTTATGATTTTCAATTGTTAGTTTTTTTTTACTTGATCATCTCCATAGATTGCAGAAAGTGAAACTGTTTCAAGCAATAATCTTGTTGAAAGTGTATATCTAAGTTCTGCTTCAATTCCTGAAAAGATTTGCATAAAACTAATAAGTTTCTTTTCTTCAATTTTTGTTGATTGTTCTTTAAACTTTTCAAGAATTTCTTTTGGAAGATTTAAAATCTTATCTGGGTCTTTACAAGTTTTGCAAACAAGCAAATTTCTTGCATGTTTTGAAACATCTTTTGCAAACACAGGAAGATTTTTTCCACTTTCTTCCATTTTATCAATAAGACCTAAAATTCCACCAGCATCTTTATTTATTAAATAGTCATAAAAACTAAGTATTAAATCATAATCAGTTGTGCCTAATATTTTAAGTACGCCATCTTTTGTTACATTCCCACCTGAATATGCTACTACAGAATCAGCAATTGAAAGAGTATCTCTCACACTACCTTCACCGGCAGAAGCAATAAGTTTCAAAGCTTCATCTTCATATTTTATTCCTTCTATATCAAAAATATGTTTCAAGTGATTTGTAAGTTCCAAAGTTGAAACAAGTCTAAAATCAAACCTAATACATCTAGAAAGAATAGTTTGAGGTAGTTTGTGAATTTCAGTTGTTGCAAGAATGAAAATAACATAAGAAGGTGGTTCTTCCAAAGTTTTCAAAAGCGCATTGAAAGCAGAATCGGTAAGCATATGAACTTCGTCAATGATATAAACTTTATATTTTGCTCCAACTGGAGTAAATTTAACTTTTTCTCTTATTTCTCTAATATCATCAACTTTGTTGTTTGAAGCAGCATCTAATTCAATTATGTTGATATCTGTTTCATTTGCAAGCCTATTACATGTTTCGCACTCAAAACAAGGTGAACCATTTTTATTATTTTCACAATTTACAGCTTTTGCAAATATTTTTGCAATACTAGTTTTACCAACACCTCTTGTGCCAGTAAAAAGATAAGCATGACCAATTTTGTTACTCATAATTTGATTTTGTAAAGTTTTTGTTATATGTTCTTGACCAATAACCTCATCAAAATTTTTAGGTCTATATTTTCTATACAAAGATTGATATTGCATTTGTTCTCCTATTTCTACATATCTATTATACACATACAAAAATTATTTTCAAAATAATAATTACAAAATTATCTTACGAATTTTAACTTTCGTTCATTCTTCAAATTTGAACCCAACAAAAAAGAAACCTCTAAAACTAGAGATTTCTTTATTTTTATAAATTAAAGACTTTTAATCATTGATGAAAATTTATTAGCATCAAGACAAGCACCACCAATCAACGCTCCATTAACACCTTTTGTGTTTAATATAGATTTAAAGTTATCTGGATTTACACTTCCACCATATAAAACAACAATTTCTTTTCCAGCTTTTTCTGAATAGATATGAGCAACAATATCTCTTACAATAGCAATTGTTTTTTCAATTTCTTTTGTAGTAGCACTCTTACCTGTTCCGATAGCCCAGATTGGTTCATAAGCAATGATAATGCTCTTAAGTTCATTTTCATAAAGACCTTTCAAGTCTTCTTCAAGTTGTTTTTTCAAGAAACTTTCAACTTTTCCAGCTTCTTTTGTTTGTAAGCTTTCGCCAATACACAAAACAACTTCAAGCCCTTTTGCGAGAGCCATTTTAATTTTTTTATTTACAGATTTATCTGATTCATTATAGATATTTCTTCTTTCGCTGTGTCCAATTAAAGTAAAATCAACACCAACATCTTTAAGCATATCTGCACTGATTTCCCCAGTAAAAGCACCTTTTTCTTCTTCAGCTACATTTTGAGAACCAAGCTTAACAACAGAACCTTCTAAATATTCTTTTGCAGTTGTTAAATGTGTATAAGGTAAAGCAATAGCTACCTCATTTTTTTCATCTCTTGTATTTGTAACTAATGTCATCAAATATGCTTTAACATCAGAAACAGTTGAATTCATTTTAAAATTTCCGTAAATATATTTCATTATTCTTCCACCTTCTCTTTTTTACATTTTGTTTTTGCAGGTGCTTTTTTAGATTTAGCACTTGATTTTTTCTTAGAATTTGCAACTTTTAATTTCTTTACTTTTCCAATAATATCAACTGCAGGGAGAGAAGAACCTTCCATAAGTTTCAAGCTAGCACCACCGCCAGTTGACAAATGGTCGATTTGTTCAGCACAACCACAAGCGTTGATAGCACTTATGCTATCTCCACCACCAATAATTGAGAAAGCTTTACTTTTTGCAATAGCTTTTGCAATTTTGTTTGTGCCTTTTGCAAATCTCTTATCTTCATATTTACCAACAGGTCCGTTCCAAACGATTTGTCCTGCTTTCTTAATTTCTTTAATAAACATTTTTACTGTTTTAGGTCCAATATCAAGTCCTTCCATACCTTCATGCATTTCAAGAACTTTGTAAACCTTGTTATTTTCAAGAGCAACATTATCAATTGGAAGAAGAAGTTTTTTACCTTTCTTTTCAGCAAGTTTTAAAATATTTTTTGCATCATTTAAATTTTCTTCAGCAAAAAGAGAATCTCCAATATTTTTACCTTGAGCTGCAAGGAAAGTAAATGCCATTCCACCACCGATAAGAACTGTGTCAGCTACATCGATAAGTTTTTTGATAACATTAATTTTGTCTTTAACTTTTGCACCACCAAGAACAGCAACAAATGGTCTTTTTGGATTTGTGTAAGCATTTTCAATAACTGATAATTCTTTTTCAATCAAGAAACCAATTGCACTTGGTAAAATTTCAGCAACACCATATGTAGAAGCATGTTTTCTATGAGCTGTACCAAAAGCATCGTTTACATAGAATTCTGCAAGTGAAGCAAGTTCTTTTGCAAATTTTGGATCATTAGCTTCTTCTCTTTCATCAAATCTAACATTTTCTAAAACGAGAATTTCTCCATCTTTTAATTTTCTAACCATCTTCTTTGCTTCAGTTCCGATAGTTACAGGGCAGAATGTAACCTTGCCTTCAAAGTGTTTTGCAAGTTCATCAGCAACAGGTTTTAAAGAATATTTTTCTTCAACTCCGTTTGGTCTGCCAAGGTGAGAACAAACAATAAGTTTTGCTCCAGCATCAACAAGATATTGAATTGTTGGAAGTTCTTCTGTTATTCTAGTTGTATCTAAAATAGCATTTGTGTTCTCATCAAGTGGTACATTGAAATCAGCACGAAGAAGTACTTTTTTACCACTTAATTCTTCAACTTCTTTAATTGTTCTTTTCATAAAAAAATTTTTCCTCCTTAAGATAGATATATTGTACTAAATTTCATATTAAAATAGCAAATTATTTTAATACATTCTTTAATAATTTTAAACTTTCATCAAGCGATGGACTTGTCGCAATTTGTCTTCTTATTTCACTAGCGTATGCAAAATCTTTTATGTACCACAAAAGATGCTTTCTCATATACAATTTTAACCAATCTTCTTCATAATGTTTTCTTAAATATTCTATATGATGTTTTATGATTTCATACTTTAACATTGATAATTTTTTATTTTCATTATGGATATAATTTTTGATGTCAAAAAATATTTCAGGATAACCTTGAGTTCCCCTTCCAATCATAACTGCATCAACTCCTGTTTCTTTCATTTTTTTGTAACTTTCAACATCAACAACATCACCATTTCCAACAACAGGAATTTTTAAATTTGCTTTTACTTTTGCAATACATTCAAGGTCTGCTTTTCCACTATAACCTTGCTCTGCAGTTCTCCCATGAATTGTCAAAAATGACACTCCACATTCTTCACACATTCTAGCAAATTCAAGAGAATTATCTTTGTCAAAACCTTTTCTTATTTTTACTGAAACAGGTCTATCACTAGCCTTCACAACACTTGTTATAATTTCACTTGAAAGCTTTAAATCTTTCATAAGCGCAGACCCTTCATTGTTGCTAATAATCTTATGTGCAGGACACCCAAAATTCATATCAATAATATCAAACCCATCAAGCATAGGATTGTTTACAGCCTTCGCCATTATTTCACTTTCATGTCCAAAAATTTGTGCAACTTTTATTCTTTCATTTTCAGAAGTTACAGTCATAAACTCTGTTTTTGTTGGATTGTAATTCATAGCTTTTGAAGATAACATTTCTGTATAAGTTGCATCTGCTCCAAATATAGAACACAAATCTCTAAAACCTACATCACTCACACCTGCCATTGGTGCTAATATTAATCCATCTCTAAAATCTAAATCTCTAATTTTCATAACTAAATAATATTAAAAATCAATATAAAAAGTCAACAAATTAGATATTAATTACTGAATAAAATATTAAAATTAACAAAAAAAATTAAATAAAAAAAGAGCTTTTATTTACTCTTTTATTTTACAGCAAATTTAAAATTTTTAAAGCACTTAAACGATATAACTTTTTTAGGTTTACAAATATAATATCTTTTAGTTTGTGGATTTATACACTTTCTTTGCTTTGTTTCTGATACTTTAAATTTTCCAAAATTTCTTATTGATATCTCATCACCTTTTTTTAATGCGTCAATAATAAGACTATAAAACTCATTCATAAATTCTTCACATTTTGATTTTGATAAATGTACTCTTTTTGACATATTGTTAATTAAATCATTTTTATTCATAGCTTCCTCCTTTTTTATTTTTAACATCAAAATCTTTTTTTAAACTTAATAAAACAGGAATATTTAAAACAATATAAATTATTCCTCCAATAACTATCCCAATTACAATTAATAATACGTTATTTATATTTAATAAAGATAAAATATTTGAAACAAAAATATACATAATAAAAGACGAAACAATTGGAATAAATATAATAAAATAATCAATTTCAAAATCTATAACTTTTTTTATTTTTATGATTGCCAAAATGCATACAAAACTTGCTAACAAAATGTTTCCAATAACTATTCCAAAAATATTTATTTCTTTTAAAGAACAAAGAAAAAAAGTTGACAAAATTTTTAACGCTCCACCTATTGAAGTTATCGTAAGAGAATAAGAAAAAAATCCTTTAGCTTGAAGTATCATATTAAAGTATTGCATAAGCGCTGTAAGGATAACTGATATACTTGAAAGTAAAGTTAAATCTTTTAATATTTCAGCAAAATCATTTATTGAATTTCCATAAAAAAAATTATAAAGTGGAATACAAATTGCTGCAATTCCAAAAGCAGATGGCAATATTAAAAACCATAGACCTTTAAAACCAAGTTTAACTATTTTTTCTTGGTTCTTTTTATCTTTACATTTTGATAAAAAAGAGATGTTTGGAAGAAGCGAATTATGTATTGCAAAAGATACTATAAGTGGCAAGTTTAAAATAGCTCCAACAATTCCACTTACGAGACCAAAAAGTTTTGTTGCATAAGCTGTTGTTACTCCTGTTAAGACAAGCCTTGAAATTACAACAACACCATCAAATGCATGTACAAAAGGAACTATACTTTCACTTAATGTAACTTTAAAATTTGCACTTAAGTAACTCAAATATATCTCATGTCGTTTTTCTTTATCGAAAATTTTATCATCACATATTTTCATTTTTCTTATGTAATTTATTACAAGATAAAAACTTGCAAAAACTTCACCTAGCACAACCCCTAAGAATGCACCAAATACTCCTTGATAAATATTTAACTTTACTAAAACAATTGCAAAAATTAAACCAAAAATAAATTTAAAAGATTGTTCAATTATTTGACTTATTGCAGTTGGTTTCATATTTTCATAACCTTGAAAAACTCCTCTTATTGAAGCAATCAATACACCAAGTGGCAATACAATTATAAAAGTTAAATAACTATTATTTTCACTTGAACCTTGAAAAATTGCCAAGCTTTTCCCAAATAATAAAAATAAAAAACCTACAACAAATGCAACTGCAAGAGATAAGATTAAACCATATTTTAAATAAAGATTTATTTTTTCATATTCCCTTTTTGCTCTTGCATCACTAACAAATTTTGATATAACTATTGTGGTTCCACCAGCACAGAGAATCAAAGATAAAGAGTATAAAGACATCACCATCTGAAACACACCGATACCTTCAATTCCTACGATGTTAGTAAGAGGCAATCTATAAAATGCACCAAGTATTTTACACACAAAGCCACTAATAACTAAAATTATCACACCCCTGCTAGTAGATGAAATAGAGTTATGTTTTAATGTTTTGTCGTTTGATTTCATAATAATATCTTCTTTAAATAAGCATATTTTATACATAAATTAAAATAATATAATATAAATTGATTATAAGTGTTTTACAAAAAATTATTTATTTGTTATACTTTATCTGTTTAATTAGGAGAAACAAATGAGTATTTTTATAAACATTAATCAAAACAAAAGCAACACATATCTTTCAGATGTATCATTCCCTAGAGCAATAAATACTCTCACAAGACAAATTCAAGAACAAAAATTTCTTGAGAATGTTTTAAGTTTAATAAAAAACCCTTATATTGAAGAAAATGGTAACGTTGCATCAAAAATAAAAGAAGATATGAAAAACAACCCACAAAGTTATCCTATTTCAATAAATGATTTTACCAAAGCACTTAAAATGTTAAGTAATGCAATCTTAGTAATCTACCATAAAATATCAAAAGGTATATATAGTAGCAATATTTTTAAATATGGATATCCTATAATTAATGATAATTTTTACAATGATATAGTAGAAAAAAGAATCAATAGATTTAGCTATGTCAATATGATTTATCAAATTTCATCTGCAATGCAAAGGTTTGTATAAGTTTCAAATTTTATTAAAATACATTTTTTTCTGTTAAATTTTTAAAAATAACTATTTACAAAAATAAATAACTATGCTATAATATGCTATACAAAAAAGGAGAAAATAAAGATATGAGTACATATAATCAATTCATGAATGTAAAAAGACACCCAAATAACCCTTATGTTGATGTAATCTCTTTTCCAGCTGCAAAAGGCTCTCAAGTTAGAAGAATTCAAGAACAAAAGTTACTTGAACAAATTATGGCCATTGCAAAAAACGAATTTTTAAATCCTGAAGGCAAAGTGTATACAAAAGTAAGAAATGATATGGGTAGCAATCCAAAAGCATATCCAGTTTCAAGAGATGTTCTTGATGGTTCAATTGTAAAAATTTTTAATGCTTGTTCTAAAATTATTTCTGCATCAAAACAAAATATTTATGATGATGAACTTTTTAGATATGGCTTTTCAACATTAAGTGAAAAATTCTATGAAGATGTTGCTACCGGACAAATAAACAGAAAGTACTATGCTGATGCAGTTGCAAAAATGGGTTATTCATTTCAAAGATTTTTGACTTGTAATAAAATAGATACAAAAACAAAATAAAAATAAAAAGATTTCCAAAATTGGAAATCTTTTTTTTAAAGTTTAAACAAAATAAAAAAAAGAGAAAATTAATTTTCTCTTTTTATTTTCCTAAATTTGATGTTATGATTTTTTCTGGTTCTAGTATACCATTCATTTCATTTTGACATCTCTTACGAGCTTCTACTGCTTCATCTAATTGACCCTCTTTACTTTGATCACCTATCTTTTCTATTTGTTGACTTGGTGCTCTATAAGTAGTTTTCCCCGGTGGAGTTTGTGCTGGCAATGGTGGTGGAACATATTCTGCATCACTAAACTTGATAAATGGTGGATCTACCTTTTTTGATTTAGATTTTGAAGCAGAACCAAACTTTAATTTGATTTCTTTTTCTTCTTTAGCCTTCTTTTCTTTTTCAGCAGCAGCCTCTTCATCAGCGATTTGCCCTCCACCAGCAAGAACACCTTTGTCTATTTCTTTTCTCATTCCATCAATAGTTGATGTCATACTATTTAAGATATTTTCTGCTTCATATCTATTTTCTCTTAAAATAAAATTGAAGCCATCATGTTTTCTCATAATTTGGTCTAAAAGGTTTTTGATTGCAATGAAATTGTTTGCAGTAAGTTTCTTCTTTTCAATAAGTTTAGCAAGTTCAGCATTAAATTCTTCTAAAATTTTGCTTCCTTTGCCACCTAATTTTTCAAGTAAAGCTTTCAATCTTGAAATGTAATCTTGAGATAAAAGTTCTAACAAAATTAAATTATAACCAAAATTTCCTTCCATTACATCAAATTTTTTCTTTAAGTTTTTATAACTTTCTATATCCAAAACTGATGTTTCAGCATTAATATTAAATTCAAGATAAGCTTTATCCATAAAGCCTGCTTCACTTGCAAGAGTGAACATTGTCAAGAATGTTGTTATAGAATCAAAATCTTGTCTGTCTTTTACTTTTTCAACTATGAATAATTTTGCATCGCTTTGTCCACTATTTGAACTAAATTCAACTTTAAATCTCAAAAAATGTCCATTAACTTCTGTATCAGCATAAGCTGTGTTACCAATTCTTTCATCAAGTTTCTTTGGTATTTCAATCAATTCACTAACAAGTTCAAAAGGAATATCATAATCTCCTGTTTCATCAAAGAAACCTAAAAGGTTATTTGTAATGATAGTTTGATATAAACTTGCTTTTGTGTAATTGATATCAGTTTCATCAACTAATATTTCAGATGAACCAAATGGTATGTATTGAACCTCTTTGCCCTCTTCATTTTCATCAACGTTGTCATAATCTTCCATATTATGTGGTGGCAAATATTCTTCATCTAAAATTGTCGTTAATTTTGTTTTATCTTCCAAGGTTTACCTCCTTTTGTATTCATTATTTTTCTATAATTATAAAACTCTACCATCATTTTGATGTG